>NZ_LMNJ01000023.1:0-302355 GCF_001423325.1 Methylobacterium sp. Leaf113 | reverse complement strand
TCTTCCGCTTGCGGCCGCGCTTGCCGGGGATGATCGGCGTGATGCCTTTTTCCCGCAGGTCGGCCCGGAGCCAGTCGGCGTCGTAGCCCTTGTCGGCGGCCAAGCGACGGACCCGACCGGGAGCCTCGGCGAGTACGGCTGGGGCGGTGGCGACGTCGCTGGCGTTGCCAGGCGTCAGCAGAAGGACGCCKGGGCGGCCGAGGACATCGGTGAGGGCGTGGATCTTGGTCGTCTGGCCGCCACGCGACGGGCCGATGCCTTGCGTACGAGCCCCCCTTTACCGCCATGCGCCGAGCGGTGCGCCTTGACGTAGGTNGAGGGCGTGGATCTTGGTCGTCTGGCCGCCACGCGACGGGCCGATGCCTTGCGTACGAGCCCCCCTTTACCGCCATGCGCCGAGCGGTGCGCCTTGACGTAGGTGCTGTCGATAGCGGCCGCCTCGCCCGCCCATCCGCTCTTGGCCAGCGCCCTCAACATCGCCCGCCAAAAGCCGCGGCGGGACCAGCGATTGAAGCGGTTGTAGACGGTCGTGCGCGGACCATACGCGGCCGGGCAGTCGCGCCAGCGGCAGCCNCATCGCCCGCCAAAAGCCGCGGCGGGACCAGCGATTGAAGCGGTTGTAGACGGTCGTGCGCGGACCATACGCGGCCGGGCAGTCGCGCCAGCGGCAGCCCGAGGTCAGCACGTGCAGGATGCCGGAAATGACCTGCCGATCGTCGTTCCGTTCCGGCCCGGGCTGGTTCTTGGGCATAAACGGTTCCATCACCGCCCACTGCTCATCCGAGAGCCAGAACAGGTCCGCCATCGCCGCCTCCGTGCTGCAAACGGCGGCTCTGAATCACAAAACCAGAATGCCAGAACAGGTCCGCCATCGCCGCCTCCGTGCTGCAAACGGCGGCTCTGAATCACAAAACCAGAATTCTCGCAACGTCTTGGTTCGGTTCACACCCTAATCGATGGGTGCTGCATTTCTACGAGCTGGTTGCCTCGCTACGCGAACCCAGTCCCACAAAATCTCCATGCGATTTAGGTGGATTGAGCCGACAGCAATCGAGAAGCCTTCTCAAGCAGATGCATTCCGGTCAAGTCGTGGGTCGGGTCTCGCCCGAGCAGACACGTTGCCGCTGTCGCGACAGTTGTGCTGGCAAAGCAGTACGGCCCGCAACCAGCGGGCCGGTCGATGAGCAGCGCCGACCAATCAGTTATTGCTGGTCAGCGCAGCCTTCGACACCGGCAACTCGGGCGGTGTGGCATCCGCGATCTGGCCGGTAGTCCGGTGGGGGGGCTGGGCGGTCATCAAGTCTACACTGATCTGGATCGTCAGCATAAACAACAGCGCCACGACCAGCGCCTGCGCGGCCCGCTGGAACGGACGGGCGGATAAACGAACGGACGCCTCCAGTCGATCGGCATCCATCGACGCGGAGGCGATCCGGTCGGAGATCGGGAGAAGCCACGGCTCACTCGGAAGAGCCTGAAGCCCTCCCATTTCATGAGCGCCCGGCAGGTTCTGGAACAGTCCGCTGGACATATCCGTACTCCTGGTTGGTGAGTGGCAGCCCAGTGTGGAAGGCTGATCGTTCATGTTCAGTTAATATGACCTTTTGTTCATTTCAAGTTCAGGGTCGGAACACGCTGCTCCACCTCCCCATTCTTTCGCATGCATGACCCGCAAGCAGGCTTCCGCGTACCAAATTTCCCCGACGAGTATCGTTCTGAGCCGAACGTCAGAATCCGTGTAATGACATGGTTCGGTGCGTGGACTTAGCTGCGCAGCCCCGGTGCCTCCTGGCCCGTCCGTGCGACGTACTCGGTGTAACCGCCGCCGTACTGATGGATGCCGTCCGGCGTCAGTTCCAGGACCCGGTTCGATAGGGCTGCAAGGAAGTGCCTGTCGTGGCTCACGAACAGCATCGTACCCTCATAGTTCGCGAGTGCCGCGATGAGCATCTCCTTGGTGCCCATATCGAGGTGGTTCGTGGGCTCGTCGAGGACGAGAAAGTTCGGCGGATCGTAGAGCATCCGGGCCATGACGAGGCGGGCCTTTTCTCCACCCGAGAGCACCCGACAGCGCTTCTCGACATCGTCGCCTGAGAAACCGAAACACCCAGCAAGCGCCCGCAGGGAGCCCTGACCCGCCTGCGGAAAGGCATCTTCCAAGAAGCCGAAGACCGTCCGGTCCCCGTCGAGGACATCCATGGCATGCTGGGCAAAGTAGCCAAGCTTCACGCTGCCGCCGACCGCGACGCTGCCGTCATCGGGCGTGGCGGTTCCGGTGACGAGCTTCAAGAGCGTCGACTTGCCGGCGCCGTTGATACCCATCACGCACCAGCGCTCACGCCGGCGGATCGAGAAATCCAGGCCGTCGTAAATGGTTCGGCTGCCGTACCGCTTGTGTACGTTCTTGAGCATGACGACGTCGTCGCCGGACCGCGGGGCGGGTAGGAACTCGAAGGCAACGCTCTGGCGGCGCTTCGGCGGCTCGACCCGCTCGATCTTGTCGAGCTTCTTCACCCGGCTCTGTACCTGGGCGGCGTGGGAAGCCCGGGCCTTGAAGCGTTCGATGAATTTGATCTCTTTCGCCAGCATCGCCTGCTGGCGCTCGAACTGGGCCTGTTGCTGCGTCTCGTTCAACGCCCGCTGCTGCTCGTAGAAGATGTAGTCACCCGAATAGGTGGTGAGCTGCCCGCCATCGATCTCGACGATCTTCGTAACGATGCGGTTCATGAACTCGCGGTCGTGCGAGGTCATCAGCAAGGCGCCCTCATAGCCCTTGAGAAAGGCTTCGAGCCAGATCAGGCTTTCCAAATCCAGGTGATTGCTTGGCTCGTCGAGGAGCATGACGTCGGGGTTCATCAGGAGGATACGAGCGAGCGCCACGCGCATCTTCCAGCCACCGGAGAGCTTGCCGACATCGCCGTCCATCATCTCCTGGGAGAAGCTGAGGCCCGCCAGAACTTCGTAGGCGCGGCCCTCCAGGGCATAGCCGTCGAGTTCTTCGAAGCGCGCCTGCACTTCGCCGTAGCGCTCGATCAGCGCTTCCATCTCATCGGCTCGGTCCGGATCTGCGAGCGCCTGCTCGACCTCCTTCAACTCGGCTCCGATCTCGCTGACGGGACCGGCGCCGTTCATCACCTCGGAGACGACGGTACGGCCGGACATCTCCCCCACATCCTGACTGAAATACCCGATGGAGATGCCGCGGTCGGAAGCGACTTGGCCCTCGTCAGGCTGCTCCTCGCCGGTGATCATCCGGAACAGGGTCGTCTTGCCGGCGCCGTTTGGGCCGACAAGGCCGACCTTCTCGCCTTTCTGTAGGGCGGCCGACGCCTCGATGAAGACGATCTGGCGGCCGTTCTGCTTACCGATTTTTTCGAGGCGGATCATGGGGTCACGGAAGTTTTGGCGGATGCAGCGGCCTTACGGCATGCTGCCCGCAAACGGTAGTGCAAGGCGGCACCGCGCCGGAACTCCGGACATCTGAAACCCTGATGGTTCCTGGCGTCCGAACGGGATAGGCTGACACATCCTTCCGCAGAATGGTTGTCCGCCCCAACGATGGTTCACACCGGCTATAACCCGGCGCTCGTCGCGCTGTCCGTCACCATCGCGATCTTCGCATCCTACACGGCACTCGATCTCGTGAGCCGCGCGCGGGGTGCGGCAAGCCGAAGACGCCACGTCTGGATCGCTGCCGCTGCAGCCGCGATGGGCGGAGGAATCTGGTCGATGCATTTCGTCGGAATGCTGGCGTTCGAGATGGGAATGCCGGCTGCATACGATCTTGGAACGACCCTCCTGTCGCTGGCTCTTGCCGTTGCCTGCACCGGCGCCGGTTTCGCCTGGATCAGCCGGCGAGGGGCAACAAGACAAGACCTGCTCATCGCTGGCCCCGTGATGGGACTTGGGGTCGCGGCGATGCACTACACGGGTATGGCCGCGATGCACGTCCCCGGAAATCTTGCCTATGATTGGCGCCTCGTCGGGATATCGGTCGCCATCGCGATCACGGCGGCGACGGCAGCGCTGTGGCTGACTTTGCGCCAGAACAGTGTGTGGCAGACGCTCATCGCGGCCAGTGTCATGGGCATCGCAGTCGCCGGCATGCACTACACCGGGATGGCGGCGGCCACGTTCACCGCCGAGGCCGCCGGCGCCCAGGCGGCGCACATTACAGACCTGGGTCAAGGCCAACAGAACCTCGCCCTTGCGGTGGCGGGCGCGACCTTCCTGATCCTGTTCCTGGCGATGCTGGCTTCGTCGTTCGACCAGCAACGGGTGCAAGAGGAACTCCGCGGCAGCGAGGCCCGCTTTCGTGCGGCCATCCAGGCCGTGCGCGGAGTTCTTTGGACCAATGATGCCGAGGGCAGGATGATCGGCGAACAGCCGGGCTGGAGCGCCATTACGGGGCAGAGCCCAACCGAGTACGCGGGTTACGGCTGGGCGAATGCCGTACATCCCGACGATTCCCAAGCCAGTATCGAAGCTTGGAACGAAACGGTGAGGGCACGCAGGACCTTCGTCCACGAACACCGGGTGCGCATCGCCGATGGCAGTTACCGCCATTATGCCATTCGCGCGGTGCCAGTGACGAACGGCGATGGTTCGATACGGGAATGGGTCGGCGTCCATACCGACATCACCGAGCAGCGCCAAGCCGAGGCGGAACTGCGCGAATCGAACGAGGAGATCCAGCGTTACGCCTACATCGTCAGCCATGACCTCCGGGCGCCCCTGGTGAACGTGATGGGCTTCACCAGCGAGTTGGAGGCGACGCGGGCAGACGTCGGCGCCGCCCTCCAGGGGCATCCACAATCGGCCCGGATCGATGCTGATTTTGGCGAAGCGCTCGGCTTCATCCAGGCGGCCGTGACACGAATGGAGCGGCTCATCGCGGCAATCCTGAAGTTGTCCCGCGAGGGGCGGCGCAGTTTTAAGCCCGAACGCCTCGACATGACGAGCCTCCTCCAGCGCCTCGCCGCCGCACAGCAGCATCAGATCGAGCAAGCGGGCGCGCGGGTGATCGTCGCCCCGAACCTGCCTCACCTCGTCGCCGACCGGCTCGCCATCGAGCAGATTTTCGGCAACCTGATTGATAATGCTGTGAAATATCTCGACCCGGCTCGGCCGGGACGCATCGAGATTACGGCTGAGGCCCTCGGCGGCGGCCGGATCCGCTACCGCATCGCGGATAACGGCCGGGGCATCGCCGAACGGGATCACGCCCGGGTGTTCGAGTTGTTCCGGCGGTCCGGCGCTCAAGATCGGCCCGGGGAAGGGATCGGCCTCGCTCATGTGAAGGCGCTGGTTCGCTCTCTCGGCGGCCGTATCGAGGTCGCGTCGGAACTGGGAATCAGCACAACCTTCAGCGTGACGCTGCCCCGCGAGACCGCTACAGGTCAGGGACAGAACGGGTCGCCGATGCGGCTCGCTGCCGAATAGGGGTGGAGCGAAGCGTGAACGCCGTCGAAATCGTCATGATCGAGGACGATGAGGGCCATGCGCGCCTGATCGAGCGCAACATCCGTCGCGCCGGCGTGAACAATACGATCCTGCCGTTCCAGGACGGCACCTCGGCACTGCACTACCTGTTGGGTGCGGACGGATCCGGCGAGGTCAGCGCCAAGCGGCACCTGCTCATCCTGCTCGATCTGAACTTGCCCGACATGACAGGTATCGACATCCTCGAGAAGGTAAAGGCGAACCCGCATACCAAACGCTCGCCAGTCGTGGTCCTGACTACCACGGATGACCAGCGCGAGATCCAGCGCTGCTACGATCTCGGAGCCAACGTCTACATCACCAAGCCGGTGAACTACGAGGGCTTCGCCAACGCTATTCGGCAGCTCGGGCTGTTCTTCTCGGTCATGCAGGTCCCAGAAAATCCATGAAGCCTTCGCTTCCATGACCGCACCGACGCCCCCAGGCCGCGGTCGCGTCCTCTACATCGACGACGACCCTGGTCTGGGGCGGCTCGTGCAACGCGCATTGCAGGCGCGGGGCTACGCTGTAGACCTCGCACTCGATGGCGATAGCGGCCTCCGGCGCCTGGCTCAGGGCGATATCGACGTGGTGGCCCTCGATCATCATATGCCCGGGCAGACCGGCCTCGACATCCTCCCCTGCATCCGTGCCCTGCCGGAGGCGCCGCCGGTGGTCTACGTGACGGGATCGGAGGACAGTCGGGTCGCGGTGGCAGCCCTGAAGGCGGGTGCCGTCGATTACGTCTGGAAGGACCTGCAGGGCCAGTTCCGCGAACTCCTGGGCGAAGCGGTGGATACGGCCCTACGTCAGGAGGCATTGCGGCGCGACAAGGAGCGTGCGGAACGCGAAGTCCGGGAAGCACGGGACCGGGCCGAAATCATGTTGCGGGAGGTGAATCACCGGGTGGCGAACTCGCTGGCGCTGGTGGCGGCCCTGACCCACATGCAGACCAACGCGGTCACCGATCCGGCGGCCAAGGCGGCGCTGCGGGAGATGCAGGCGCGGATTTCGGCGATCGCCGGTATCCACCGGCGGCTTTACACCTCCGATGACGTCGAGGCCGTCGATCTCGACGCCTACCTGGCGAGCCTGGTCGAGGAGCTTCAAGCGGCGATGAAGGCGGCCGGGCGCGACCATGCCATCCGCCTCGACGCGGCGCCGATCCGGCTCGCGACGGACAAGGCGGTGTCGGTGGGAGTCGTCGTCACGGAACTCGTGACCAACGCCTACAAGTACGCCTATCCACCTGAAATACCTGGAGAAATCCGGGTCTCGATCGCCCGCCAGGGTCCTGCCGGCCTGACCCTGACGGTGGAGGATGACGGCATCGGCTGGACCGGCGAGGGACAGCCGAGGGGGACCGGCCTCGGCTCCCGCATCGTCAAGGCGATGGCGGCGAACCTGCGATCGGCCCTGGTCTATGGCACCGGAGGCGCGGGAACCCGGGCGACGCTGTCGTTCCAAGGGTGAGCCGGTTCAGACCAAGGCGCCAGCGTTCATGATCCCGTCCGGGTCCAGAGCGTGCTTCAGGGCCCCGATCAGACGAAGCCGGGCCGGATCGGAATAGCGCTCCAGCAGGTCGCGCTTGAAGCGACCGATCCCGTATTCGGCGCTGTAGCTGCCGCCGTATTCCAGCGCGATCGCGTAGAGGTCACGGGCAAAACCGGCCTCGATCATGCGCGTGAACGCGAGCCGATCCTGACCCGGCGGCACGACGAGATTGTAATGCAGATTGCCGTCGCCGACATGGCCGTAGACGGAGAGGCGCACCTCGGGCAGGCGCTCGGCTAGCAGAACGGCGGCGCTGGCGAGGAAGTCGGTCAGCCGCGAGATCGGCAGGGCGATATCGTGCTTGACCGAGCCGCCGGCATGCTTCTCCCCCTCGGGGATCGATTCGCGCACCGCCCAAAAGGCGCGGCGCTGCGCCTCCGATTGGGCAAGGACCGCGTCGGTGACCCAGCCGCGCTCCATCAGGGTTTCGAGGCAGCCCATCAGCACGTCGTCGAGGGGGATGCGGTTGGAGGAGGCGGTGAGTTCCAGGAGCACGGCCCCGCCGGGCCCCGCCCTCAACCCGATCTCGCCGCCGCGCAGATCGGCGACGAGGCCGAGGGAGGAAGCCGAGATCAGTTCGAAGGTCGAGGCGAGGTCCGAGGTCTCCCGGCGCACGGTCGCGGCCATGTCCGGGATCGGCGCGCCGGCGGCGAGTTCGAGCCAGGCGGTGGCGCGCTGCGTTTGCGCCGGCCAGAGCTTGAGCACCACGCCGGTGATGATGCCCAGGGTTCCCTCGGCGCCGATGAAGAGTTGCTTCAGGTCGTAGCCGATGTTGTTCTTGCGCAGGGTCCGCATGTCGGAGAACAACGTTCCGTCCGGCAGCACAACTTCGAGGCCGAGGACGAGGTCGCGGGCCATGCCGTAGCGCAGGACCTGGAGCCCGCCCGCATTGGTGCCGAGATTGCCGCCGAGGCGACAGCTTCCTTCGGAGCCAAGGCTGAGCGGCAGGAACAGCCCATCCGCCTCGGCCGCCTTCTGGGCGTCCGCCAGGATCGTTCCGGCATCGCAAGCTAGGGTGAAGTTCAACGGATCGACGGCACGGATGCGGGTCATCCGCTCCAGGCTGACCACCAGCTGGCGCCGGCCGGGTTCCGGCGTCGCTCCACCGACATAGCCCGTGTTGCCGCCCTGGGGCACCAGGCCGAACCCGCCTGCGCGGGCGAGCCCGACGAGGGCCTGGACCTCCGCGACGCTGCGCGGGCGCAAGACGGCCGGGGTCTCGCCCTGCATCAGGTCGCGGTGGTCGCGCGTGTACCGGGCGGTCATTCCCGGATCGCTGAGGACTCCGCCGACCCCGAGCACGGCTTCGAACGGGGCCAGGTCGTCGCGATTGGGGTCGTCGCGATTGGGGGCATCGCCATTGCGGGCGTCGCGGTTCGACAGGGACTCCGACATGGGGCAGGGCTCTTCGTGGCTGGCGTCGCATCGGGTCGGCCGGTGCGGACGGACCATGTCGTGCGGCCGCGCGGAAGGGAAGCGTGCTTCCTCGCGTATCCGGCGTCCCGGCAGTTCCGGTCCTTACCGCCATTCGGACTCTTCGGAAGGCTGGAATTCGACCTTGCCCAAGTGCGCGTGGGCGCGCCGATAGCGCCCGCGAATGCCGTCTGCTTCCCGAAACGCTGAGGCATAGTTGTGATCTACGCGGCCTCGTTCCGGGAAGACACCCGCGTGGTGAGCCAATGCTGGAGATCGGCGGGGGCCAGCGGCGGCGACATCCAATAGCCCTGTGCTTCCTCACACTGCCAGGCCCGCAGGATCTCGTAGGCCTGCCCGTCCTCGACACCTTCGGCGACGACGCGGAAGCCGAGCCCACGGGACATCTCGATGAGATGCCGCACAAGCGTTTGCCCCTTGGGGTCGTCGGCAAGATCGCGCACGAACGACTGGTCGATCTTCACCAGGTCCGCGGGCAGGTGCCGTAAGTAGGAAAGACTGCTGTAGCCGGTTCCGAAATCGTCGATGGCCACACGGATGCCCGCGCTTCGGATGGCCCGAAGCTGCTCCTCGACATGCATCCGGTTCTTGATCAGTGCGCTCTCGGTCACTTCAATCTCGAAGGCTGAGGGACGAATGCCGGCCTTTCGCAATTGCCCGATGAGGTCGGTCGCGAACTCGGATTGGTCCAAATTCGCCACCGAGACATTGACCGAGATGGCCAAGTCGATGGCCATGTTTCGCCAGGCGACGATCTGCCGAATGGCTTCGGCCATCACCCAGGCCGTGAGCGGACCGGCCAGATCGGTCTGTTCGACGAGCGGAATGAATTCGCCCGGTGAGACGGCGCCGAGTTCCGGGTGCTGCCAGCGAAGCAGTGCCTCGGCGCCGATGCAGTCTCCGGTGCTCAGAGCGATGCGCGGCTGATAGACGAGCGACAGTTCCTGGCCGGAAACGAGCGCCGTACGCATGTCGCTCAGCAGCCGGAAGCGCCGCCGATGGTGATCGTCGGCGACCATCGAATAGGTGCTGACGGAATGGCCCGTGAGACGCGCCTCCTGGGCTGCGTTGTGAGCCATTCGGATCGCATCTTCGGCAAGATGTTGGCCGACCGCCAGCGGCGCGACCCCGATGACCGGGTTCAGCGCAATCCGCACCGGGGCCGAACTTAGGTGGTTGTGCAGCGTGCCAGCCAAGTTCCCGAGACGATCCTCGAACATGGCCTCGCCGTGAAATGACGGGACAATCCATGCGAATTGGGCTGCCCCGACATGATAGACCTGTGTGCTCAGCCCAAGATTGCTGGAAATCACCCGGGTTGCCTCTCGCATGAGGTCTTCGATGACCCCGACACCCAGGACCCGTAACGCATCCGACATCTTGAGGGCGTCCATGACCTCAACCAGCGCGAGGTGACGCAGCCCTCCGTTTCCCGTGGCCGCCTGATCGTGAAGGTCCTCGAGCAGTTGATGCCGGTTCGGCAGCCCCGTGATCGCATCGACACGGCCGAACGCGTGCTGAAGTTCGACCTGCGCCATGACCATGGCGGCCAGATCGATGAGCACCGCCTGTTCCTGCTGGGAAACCTGGCGCGGCTCCGGACCGAGAACACACATGGCCCCGAGGCAGAACCCTTCGCGTGTGGTCAGCGGAGCACCTGCGTAGAATCGAATCCCGGATCGCGCCAGGAGGCTGCCTCGATAACTGGGATGCTCCATCAGGTCGGGAATCACCAGGGAACCGGACGTGTCCGCCACCTCAGCGCAGGGCGCGCGATCCCGGGGAATCGTCCAGTGATCGACGCCGACCCGGGATTTGAACCATTGCCGATCGCTGTCCGTCAGTGAAATGGCGGCGATCGGGAGATCGAACAGCTGGCTCGCCATTCGGGTGATGCGATCGAAGCTTTCGGCAGGAGGCGTATCGAGGAGCCTCAGTTGCTTAAGAGCATGAAGCCGTTCGTCTTCGGATTTAAGGGTCGCCATTGCCTAACTCATGTTAGTATTGCAGCGATGTTAGCGGCCAAATACGAACGCGAAACTAATGCTTTAGGCGAGTTCTACCCTCCTGACGGCTCTGTGCGCTTGCGCCACACCTCAATTGCGGATCGCAGGAGCGCCGTCATCGCGTCGTCATGGCGCCGCATCGGCGGCGGCTGATTCCCCTATTCCCGGCGGCCATCGTCCCGGCGGGTCCATCGGAAATACGACGTCCGAGGCGGCCGCCGCTCGGACGAGCGCCGGTCGATTCCGTCGGGACAGCATGGTTCGGCCTCGCCCCCGTGCCGCGCAGGTCCGCCGATCCGGAATAGGCACCGATCAGGCGGATGCCGGATCACTCCACATGGACCGCGAGTTTCATCTTGGGGTGCACGCCACACAGGACGATGAAGTCGCCCCGCTGCGGAAACATCATCGTGGTGCGGCTGCCGGGCGCCTGGTCGCCGAAGTCGCGCCGAACGCCATCGGCCTCGATATAGGCGTGGTGGACGGCGGTCGCTTCCTCGTTCGACAGAACGATGGATCCCCCGGCCTGTAAGCTGACGGCCTGAAAGCCGAACCGTCGCGCTTTCTGGATGACGATGCCGGCGATGTTCGACGTCTCGGCATCGGCTTGGAGGCATCCAAGACAGCCCGTCAACGGCAGGACGAACAACCAACCGCGCCTCTTGCTCAGATCGCTCATAACCCGGCGCCGCTCTCCAACCCCTGATGCAAATCCTTCATCGAGAGCCTAAACGGTCACGGTTCCGAGATCGTTGCAATTTGGCGGATGGCAAAACATTCGTCGTTCGTAGTTGTTCGAAAGTGAATCAATCCGTCGAAACCGTTCCGTCTGGAGCTAAGGCTTTCAAATCGATGCTTCGATATCTGTAACATATATCAAGTGTGCTTCATGATCGCCTGCCATAACGTTTTTCGGAGCGAGCGTTCAGCTTGTAGGCCTGGGCTCGCCTCGTGCCCCCGGGCCCGACCACTCTCCCGGTTCAGACAGGCCGACATCACCGCGTCGATCCGGCGAAGCCGTGCGTTCAAGGAACCGAAGCGAGGAAAATTCTTCTGCCCTACGCCTCGGTCCTGTGCACCGGGTTCGACGATACGCCGCGCGTTCTCTGATATCGCTGCCATTCCGGCATCGTTGCACCGCCCCCATCCGAAAGAACGCCGCCCATGACCGATCATCCGGCAGGAATCCCGGACGCCGTGCGGGCGGGGCGTCCGACCGTATGGCGCAATCCCCATCGCCGGGCGGCGAGAGAGGTTCTGCCCGGTCTGGCGTTCGGCTTGGCCGAGGTCAGGGCGGCGGAGGCGCGCTGGCGCCGCTTCGATCCGCTGTTGGCCCGACTGTTTCCCGGATTGGAGACCGGGCGGATCGACTCGCCCTTCCTGCCGCTGGACCCGACACTCGCCGCCGAGGTCAGCGGCATCGATGCGGCGCATCTGTGGGTGAAGGCCGATCACGACCTGCCGGTGACGGGCTGCATCAAGGCGCGCGGCGGCGTCTACGAGGTGCTGGTCACGGCCGAACGGCTGGCCTTCGACCAGGGCTGGCTGCGCGAGGGCGAATCCTACGCGCGCCTCGCCGAGCCCGCGATGCGGGCCGCCTTCGGAGCCTACACGGTTGCGGTCGGCAGCACCGGCAATCTCGGCTTCAGCGTCGGCGTCATGGCCCGCGCCCTCGGCTTCCAGGTCGAGGTCCACATGTCCCACGACGCCAAGGCGTGGAAGAAGCAGCGCCTGCGCGATCTCGGCGCCCGCGTGGTCGAGCATGCAGGAGATTACGGCAGCGCGGTCGCGGCGGCGCGCGACGCCTTCGCGGGTCGGGCCGACGCGCATTTCGTCGACGACGAGAGTTCGGTCGACCTGTTCCTGGGCTATGCGGCGGCGGCCTTCGACCTCGAACGCCAGTTGGACGCGGCCGGGGTGCGTGTCGATTCCGACCACCCGCTCGTCGTCTACCTGCCGTGCGGGGTCGGGGGGGCGCCCGGCGGCGTGACCCTCGGGCTGACATTGCTGTTCGGCGATGCCGTGCACTGCGTCTTCGTCGAGCCGGTCGCCGCCCCCTGCATGCTGGTGCAACTCGCGGCCGGACTCGACCGGCCGGTCAGCGTCTACGATATCGGCCTCGACAACCGCACCGCCGCCGATGGCTTGGCGGTGTCGAGCGCCTCGCTCCTCGTGGCCGGCACCGTCGGCGGGCTCATCGCCGGCGTGGTCACGGTGGCGGATGCGGACCTGTTCACCTGGGTCCGCGCCCTGTGGCAGCGGGCCGAGATGCGCCTCGAACCCTCGGCGGCCGCCGCGTTCGCCGCCATCCGCCCAGCGCTCGCCAGCCTCCCCGAATTGCAGATTGCGACCCACGTGGTGTGGACGACCGGCGGTGCCCTGCTGCCCGAGGCCGAGTTCCGCAAGGCACTGGCGGGCGCTGCATAGGGCGAGGCGACGAGGGAGCGGCCGAACCGGCGGCGCTTGCGCGGCCGGGCGATTTTCCCTGCTACCGCGACCCCTTCGGCTTCCGGACCGCCCCGCACCCTTGCTGCTGGTTCGGGACAGACCGACCGGGTGGGTGATGACCCGGTCGGAACCGGCTCGCCTCAGAGCCCCGGCGGCGCCCAGATCGGGAGGGCGGAGGCGTCGACGGCGCGGGGCAGGAGCCCTTCGGCCCGGAACGCGTCGGCGATGGTCTGCTGCTCGGACAGGCCGGCGCGGGTGACCGGCTCGACCGCGTAGCTGCGGCGCCCGTTGGCCTGCAGCACGATGGCGGGGTCGAGCTTCCACAGGGCGCCGAGGCGCGCCGCGGCGGCCTCCGGGTTGGCCTTCACCCAGGCGCCGGTCTCGCGCAGCTTGGCGAACAGAAGGGTGAGCACGTCGGCGCGCTGTGTCGCGTAATCGGCACCCGCCAGGTAGTAGCGCTTGTACTGCGACAGGCCGGTGCCGTCGCGCAACACCCGGGCGCCGGTCTGCTGCTCGGCCGCCGACAGGAACGGGTCCCAGGCGACCCACGCCTCGACGCTGCCGCTGGCCAGCGCCGCGCGTCCGTCCGAGGGGGTGAGATAGGCCGGGCTGATCGCCTTGAAGGGCAGCGTCTCCGAGGCCAGGGCGGCGAGCAGCAGATAATGGCTGCCGGCCCCCTTAGTGACCGCGACCTTGCGCCCTTTCAGATCGGCGATGGACCGGATCGAGGACTCGGCGCCGACGAGAATCGCCTGCGCCTTGGGCGAGGCGGCTTCCTGGGCGATGTAGGTGATCCGCGCCTGGGCGGCCTGGGCGAAGATCGGCACGGTGTCGGCCACGTCCGCCGAGACGTCGATCTGCCCGGCATTGAGCGCCTCCATGATCGGAAGGCCGCTGGTGAATTCATGCCAGGAGACGGTCACGCCGAGCGGCGCCAGGGCCTTCTCCAGGGCGGAATCCTCCTTCAGGAGGGCGATCAGCGTCGAGGATTTCTGGAAGCCGATGCGGAGTTTTCCAGGCTCCGCCCGGGCGCCTCCGGGCAACAGGGCGAGGAGGCTGAGGCCGGCGGCGGCCTTCAGCGCGTGGCGACGGTCGATCATGGAGGCGTGTCTCGTTTCGTCGGAAGCATTGTGCGGAGTGCGCAGCGGTCAGGGATGCTTGTGGATCGGATCGACCCAGTGGACGGTCTCGGGGCGCTCGACCGGTTCGACATCGGTGATGTTGACCACCACGGCCTCGTTGTCGGAGCGCACCAGGACGCAGTTCAGCGGCTGGTCCGGATCGGCGTTGATCTCCTGGTGCGGCACGTAGGGCGGCACGAAGATGAAGTCGCCGGGGCCGGCCTCGGCCACGTATTCGAGCCGGTCGCCCCAGCGCAGGCGGGCGCGGCCGGAGACCACGTAGATCACGCTCTCCAGAGCGCCGTGATGATGCACTCCGGTCTTGGCGTCCGGGGCGATCGCCACCGTGCCGGCCCAGATCTTCTGGGCACCGACGCGCGCGTGGTTGATCGCCGCCTGCCGGAACATGCCGGGGGTCTGGGCGGTGTTGGGATCGAGCTTGTCGCCCGGGATCACCCGCACGCCATCGTGCTTCCAGCGATCCGCCGGGGCGGCATCGTCGTGCTCTCGGTGCATATGAGCTTGATCGGTCGGGTCGTGATCGTGGTCGCCGTGCATGTCTCGCCTCCTCCTGCGGTGCGGCTCATCGTACCGCGACGGCGGCGGGCGCGAAGCTGCGGTCGAGGATCGCGTCGGCCTTGGGTGCGCGCGCCTGTGGGATCAGCCCGGAACGGACGTACAGATCGATGTTGCGCTGCTCGTCGGCGATGACGGCCTCGTCGATCGGCACGGCACGGTACTGCGCCCGCGCGAACCAGCGCAGGGGCACCGCCTCCGGAAGGCCGATGAGCTTCGACCAGAGTGCGGCATAGGGGGCGGGGTCCTTCAGAGCCCAGTCGCGGGCCGCGACCAGACGTCGACCGAAATCGGCGAGCAGCGCACGCTTGCGCGTCAGGGCCGCATCGCTCGCGACCGCGAAGCTGAGGCCCGGCGTGATGCCGTTGCCGTCGCGCACCACGCGGGCGAGGCCGGCGAGTTCGGCCGTGGAGGTGTAGGGCTCCCAGGTCGCCCAGGCCTCGACGCTGCCGCTGGCCAGCGCGATCTTGGCATCCGCCGGCGGCAGGAAGCGCAGGGTGACCGCGCCGGCCGGAAGACCCGCTTCCTCCAGGGCCGCCAGCACGACCTGATGGCCGATGGAGCCGCGATTGGTGGCGATGCTCTTGCCCCGCAGGTCGGCGACCGTCTTCACCGGCGAGTCCTTCGCCACCAGGATCGCGAGCCCGTCCTGACGGTTGCGGAAAGCCAGGAAAGCCTTCACCGGCACTCCGGCGGCGGCCGCGAAGGTGAAGGGCGCGTCGCCCACGCCCCCGGCATCGATCGCCCCGGCATTGAGGGCTTCCAGCAGGGGCGCGGCGGCGGGAAACTCGCTCCAGTCGAGGCGATAGGGCAGGTCGGCCAACACGCCGGCCGCTTCCATCAGCGCGCGGGCGTTGCCGCGCTGATCGCCGACACGCAGCACCGCCTCGTCGGCGCGGGCCAGGGCCGTGAAGGCCGGGAGCGCGAGGGCCAGGAGCGCGAGGGCTGTCAGGACGATCCGCATCACGCCGCCTCCGCTCGGGCGCCGCGTCGGGCGAGAAGCCGGCGGAAGGCCGGGATCAGGTCGCGACCGTAGGCGATGGCGTCCTCCAGCGGGTCGAAGCCCCGGATCAGAAAGGTCCGTACGCCGAGGTCGTGATAGGCCAGCAGCGCTTCGGCAACCTGCTCCGGCGTGCCGACGAGGGCGGTGGAATTGCCGGATGCGCCGGTCTCGCGGGCGATGGCGGTGTAGAGCCGGGCGTCGAGGCGGGTGCCCTGCGCCGCCGCGGCGAGCAGGCGGCGCGAGCCCTCGTTCTGCGGCGAGGCGGCCGGACCCAGGCCCTGCGCGGCGCGGGTCGCGCGGGTCCGGGCCAGGATGTCTTCGGCCCGGGCCCAGGCCGCGTCTTCCGTCGCCGCCAGGATCGGCCGGAAGGACAGGCTGAAACGCGGGTCGCGCCCGTGCGGAGCCGCCGCCGCCCGGACCTTGCCGATGGCCTCGCGGACCTGATCCAGGCTTTCGCCCCAGAGGGCGTAGGTGTCGGCATGGCGGCCCGCCACCGCGATGGCGGCCGGCGAGGCGCCGCCGAAATAGACCGGGATGCCGCCCTGGCGCACCGGTTTCACCTCGGAGAAACCGCGCGCGATCCGGTAATGCGCGCCAGCGAAGTCGAAGGGTTTCGCGGCCGTCCAGACCTGACGGACGATGGTCAGGAATTCGTCGGTGCGGGCGTAGCGCTCGTCCTTGGTCAGGTGATCGCCGTCCTGCGCCAGTTCGCGGTCGTCGCCGCCGCTGATGGCGTGAATGGCGACGCGTCCGCCGGTGAGCTGGTCGAGGGTGGCGAACTGGCGCGCCGCCACGGTGGGGGCGGTGAAGCCGGTGCGGTGGGCGATCATCAGGCCGATCCGGTCGGTCACCGCCGCGATCTGGGCCGAGAGCAGGAGGGCGTCGGGCGCCGTCGCATAGAAGGCCACCAGAATGCGGTCGAATCCGCCCCATTCATGGGCCTGCGCCAGCAGGTTGAGGTAATCGCGATCGATGGCGGGGCCGGCAGCCGCATGGGTTTCCGCCTGGTCGCGCGGGGCGGCGAACCCGATGAACTCGACGGCATCCGGACTGAGGAAGCTCATGGGGTCTCCTGGGCTTGGGGCGAGTGTCGACGGCGCAAGATTTCAAACGTGCTGGGTTCGGCCCGCTCCGACGGGTCGCAGCGATCCCCCCAATGGTCCTTTCGCAGCATCGTGAAGTCAACGAGAACGTTCGTTTTTCAGAACGATGCCTCACAGAAGATCTTTCCAATCCGCATGGCTCAGCGAGAATTTCGATTGCAAGACCAGGATATCCGGATGGAACCCGAGAAAATCCTTGACCAACCGGGCATTGGATCGACGAACACCCAAACGCCTTGTTCTTTAAAAAGGACGATCCTATGACAGCGCGACGCGTCGGGAGTGGAGCCCATGACCTCACAAACACGGCCGTTGCCCGTTGCGGTGATCGGCGGCGGGTTCAGTGGCCTGATGGCGGCGGAGCGCCTGCTGAACGCGCTCCCACCCGACCGCCCGGTGCTGCTTTACGAGCGCAGCCGCCCCTTCGGCCTCGGGCTCGCCTACACCACCGCGAACCCGGATCATCTGCTGAACCTGCGGGCGACACAGATGAGCGCCGACCCCGACCGTCAGGACGACTTTGCGGAGTGGCTGGCCCGCACTCAGTTCGATGTCACTGAGCGCAGGGGCATCCGCGTCACCGAAGCAGGGACCTTCGCGTCGCGGGGCGTGTATGGCCGTTATCTCGCCGCCCGCTGGGAGCGCGTGGTCGCCGGGGCGGGCGACCGGCTTCAGGCGATCCATGCGGGGATCGTCGATGTCGAACGAGCCCCCGAGGGCTTCGTGCTGCACGACGGGGATGGAACGACCCGGCGGGTGGCCGGCCTCGTTCTCGCCATGGGCAACCTGCCGGGGCCGGTCGTCGCAGCGAGCCGGTACCGGCGCGATCCCTGGCGGCCGGACACGTTCGGGTCGCTCGACCCGGACCGCGATGTGCTGGTGATCGGCGCCGGCCTGACGATGATGGATTCCGTCGCGACCCTCCGGCATGCGGGCTTTGCGGGACGCATCGTCGCCGTGTCGCGCCGGGGATTGCTACCGAAGCCCCACGCGCCGGTCGCGGCCGGGCACCGCCCGAGCCTGACGCCCGAGATCCGGGCCTCGGCGCGCAAGCTCTTCGGCGCGGTTCGGCACGCGGTCGCGTCGGCCGAGGCGGCGGGGGCGGATTGGCGCGGGGTGATCGACGCCCTTCGCCCGGTGACCGACGAACTCTGGACCGGCTTGCCCCCGACCGAGCAGGCCCGGGTGCTGCGCCACATCCGGCCCTACTGGGACGTGCACCGCCACCGCACGGCGCCACCGGCCGCCGAGGCCATCGCCGCCGAGATCCGGCGCGGGCAGCTGGTCGTGCGGGCCGCGCGCATCGTCGCCCTCTCCGATACGCCGGAGCATGCGGTGGTGACCATCCGCCCGCGCGGAACCCGGGATCGCGAGACCATCGCGGCCCAGGCGATCCTCGACGCCACCGGCTTCAGCCGCCTCGCCGAGACCGAGGATCCGCTCATCCGCGCGCTGCTGAGACGTGGCCTGATCCGGCCCGGTCCCTTCGGCCTCGGCATCGCGGCGACGCCCGGCGGCGCGGTGACCGGACCGGAGGAGGGCCGAGCGACCGATGCGCCGCTCTGGGCCTTCGGCCCGATGCTGCGCGGCGTGCTCTGGGAATGCATTGCCGTACCGGATATCCGCGACGCGGCCGGCGACCTCGCCGACCGCGTGGCGCGACGGATCTCCGGCTGATGCGATCCACCGGCGCTCAGGCTCGCGCGTCACCGCCCGGCAGCACGTTCTCTCGAAGAGGCTTCGGCCGTCCGTTTGCGCCTACCGCCGGCCGGAACTTCAGAAGCACTTTGTCTGGGCGATACGGTAGATTTCTGCCGTCGGCGGTCCCAATCAGCCGCCGGATGGAGAGGAGTCCCGTGCCGATGCCTGTGCCGATGTCCACGTCCATCTCGAACCCCATCTCCGTCCGCCCATCCTGCTGCCGCTGCCGCTGGCCGATCGAGGGAGCATGCGCAACGGACACGAGGATCGGGGACCATCGTCATGGAACTTCACACCAGACCGACTGAGAGCGCCGGACCGGCCGGTGGCGCCGCCCTGTTCGGGCCACGCAGCCTTCGGCGCAGCTACGGCAGGGCCGCGGCCGAGGCGGCCATCGAGAATGGCCTGCTGCCGCACGAACTCTCCGCCCTGCTTGCCGGGCGCCGCGTGGTCGAGGCGTTCCCGGTGGCGGGCCGCGAGAGCCTTGCCGATTACGCCGACCGCGCCGTCGCCGAGATGATGGTGGCCTATGTGAGCCAACCCCTGGCCTGAGCCCGCCCATACCGGCAGGCGGGCGGGCCAGGTGCCGAGCGAACTCAAACGTAGAAACGCCCCGAGGATCGCTCCTCGGGGCGCGCTTCGACGAAAGCGGCCAGATGATCGGGACTGGGGAGCGCTTCGGCCGAACCGAGTGCTCTCGCGGTCTTAGTAGGCGCCGAACTTGTAGTTCAGGCCGGCGCGGACGACGGCGAACTCGGTCCCGCTGTTGCGGTTGGTGAAACCGGGCTGGCGGTAGAGCACGTTGTTGGTGTCGACGGCGTAGACGCCCGGGCTCTTGTTGCCCTGGTCGAGGTTCACGTACAGGCCTTCGACCTTGAGCGTGACGGCCGACGAGCGGAAGAAGTTCAGGAACGAGTCGGTGGGGAGCGCGTACTCGATACCGCCGCCAGCGGCCCAGCCGGTGCGGAAGCTGTCGTTGCCGCGGTAGCCGCCGAACGAACGCTCGTTGCTGCCGGCGCCGTAGGCGAAGCCGCCGGTGCCGTACACCAGGGTGCGGTCGAAGGCATAGCCGACGCGACCGCGGACGGTGCCGAAGTAGTCGAGACCGGCCGTGCCGCGCGGATCGACGAAGGTGACGCCGGGCGCGGGGGCGAAGCCGGGGGTCAGGATCGCGGCGGTGCGGCTGCGGCCGAAATCGACATACTGGGCGTCAGCCTCGACACCGACGACCAAGCCCGAACCCGGGGTGAACTGGTAGTTGTAGCCGATCTGACCGCCGCCCGTGAAACCCTCGTTGGAGTTGTTCGAGTAGGCGATCTGCGACGGGCTGCTCGGTCCGACATCGAGGTTCGGGAACACGTTGTTGAAGACGTTGCTCTGGTTCTTGGCCGTATCGAAACCGTAACCCGCGTTGAAGCCGGCATAGAAGCCGGTCCAGGTGAACACCGGCACCGGCACGAAAACCGGGGGAGCCGCGCGGCGGGGAAGATCGGCGGCCGAAGCTGCAGCCGTCAGGCCGGCGAGCACGGTGGAAGCGACGAGGATTTTCTTGATCATTGGTTTTCAGGCCCGGCTCGAAGACCGCATTCACGATGCGTGTAAAACTTGTCTATCCAGAGTCCAGGCGAGTCCCTAGTGCATCGATGCAACACTAGAGCCTCGTTTGAGATTCCGATCGATTGTGTGAGGCACGGTCATATTCAGTGGATACGCCGATAAATTTCATGGAATGTTTATAAAAAGCAATCAGATCGGCTGCATAGCCCGAATCTTAGACGAAATATATTTTCTTCGACTCAGAGATATTATTTCAGTATTGATAGATAAGCCGGATGATTTGGACATAAACGGAAGAAACCATCTTCATTCAGGTCTTATCCGATTAATATTCAGACGGCTTCGTCACGAAGACCTTCGGCGAGTTGCAGCGCTTCGAGCACAGCCTTGCCGATCCGGTCCGCTTCGTCTTCTCCAGCCGGGTTGGCGAGAACCACTGCCACATGCCTCGGAACCGACAGACCTTCGGCGCCGACCGTGACCTGCAACTCGTCGCCATGCGGTGCCTCGATGCGGCGCAATCCGACGCGAAGTCCCGCCGCCTCGCCGAACACCCGCTCCAGGCCCGCAAGCGCGGCCCGGCCGGTTCCGAAATCGCCGTTGATCACGTCAGCCATGAGGAAAAACCCTTGAGTTCCGCGGACGGGCCGCGGCGGACGGACGGCCCGGCATGGGCCGCCCGCGACGTCCTAGCGCTGCCGCTCAATGCAGCGCTAGGACGTCGACCATTCCCGCTTGACCTCCTCCGCCGGCCGATCGAGCCGCACGGTGCCGCCCTCGACGGAGTGCACGAAGTCCACGGGGATGAAGTGATGCAGGCCCCCGGCCTCCGGGTCCGTCTTGGTCAGCTTGATCTCGCCCTTGTCGACGTGATCGACCGTGCCGACATGGGCGCCATCGGAGCCCACCACGTTCGCGTGTTCCTGGATCTGCGCGACATCGACCATCGGTTTCACTCCCTGTTGCAATCTCAACGGGAGCGATGAGGCGGTGTTCCGAGAAGCGGACCGATCCAGCTTCAGTGGCTGGTCGAGGGCTCCCGGGGCCGTTCCCGGCGGGCCGCCCGGGCCATGTTGATGAGTTCGCGCGCCGTCAATCCGCGCGCCGGGAGATCGGTCTCCTCGGGCCGGGGGGTCATGAGGGGTCGACCCTGCGCAAGGCCGCTGGACCGGAGGTTCGAATCATGGCTGCGCCAGAGCCGGCGAAGGCGCTTCGCGCGCCCGTCCTTCGGTCCGCCCTGCGTTTCCACCGCCATGCATCGTCTCTCCGCGTCTGTTGCCGGCCGATAGCAAAGCTTGGCCGTGGGCGATATTCTTGAAGTGGGCGCGCCCCGCTCTAGGGGAGGCGGGTCGGCCGGCCCCGCGCCCTGGATCGGCGACGTTCACGCTTCCTTAACCCTGTTCGTTCACACAGGGGGCAAGCCGGTGGCGGTCTCGGACCACCTGACCGGCAACGGCCATGCTGCCGGAATCCTGTGACGCCGGATGTACGCGCACGGGAATCCGATCGGCATGGCCGTTGGAATTGGCCGTTGGCATTGGCCGGCCCATCTGCCGCCGGCGCGCGGCGCGTCTGAACCGTCTTCCGCTCATCGGCGTTGAACCGTCTGTCTCCCGGGCGTCCGCGCACAGGCGCAACGCCTCCACCCGACGGATACGGACGATCGACCATGGCCCTCTTCTTCGCCCTGTTCCTCATCGGAACCCCGATGGCTCTCGCCGCCTTCGAACTGTCCCGCCTTCGGGCGACGCGTTCCCTCTGAGCGGCGACGCCGGCCGGCTGACATGGACGTTCGTTGCACGTGCGGGTCAGCGGCCCTTGTGCGGCCTCAGCTTGCGCGGATCCGCACCGGCGTCGCGGCAGGACGGATCGCCCTCGGCGTTGAGGTCGATGGCGCGCTGAAGCGCCATCTTGGCCTCGGACAGCTTGTCCTCCGAAGGTTTTTCGTCCGCTCGACTTCGCGGAAGGCGGGCGTGTTCACCGCGCTCCCGCCGACCGGAGGGCGCAGGCAGGTCGTCCGTACGGGGTGCGCATCGCGAACGATGATGTCGTGTATTCGAAAACCGGATCTCTGAGCTTCAGAGCTCGAACAACAACATTTCCTTGTATCCGCTCTCGTCATCGTCAAGCTGGAACTGGATATCCTCTGGTCGATTGATCTCGACACATCCCACCAGGGGGGCACATGCAGGACCAAACGCTGATCTTCGGCCTGGCACTGGCGACATTCGCCGTTGCCATCGCGGCCCTGCTCGTGATGCGGGTTCGAGTCGCGGCCAAGAAGAAGTCGCCGGAGCGCTCCGCCTTCGTCGAGACCCATGGCGGGCCGCCCCGGCCGAACCGGCCGGGTACCGAACACTGAGAGGCCGGAGATCGCGGGTGCGCCCGCGCCGGAGTCTCAGGGCTTTGCGGCGCGCAGCTCCGGGTTTTTCAGCTGGCTGTAGGTGACGCTGGAAAAGCTGCCGATCACCGCGTGCCAGCCGGCCTTGTCGTAGCGCGGATCCTGGCGGGCAGCCTTGCAGAAGGCGGTCGTCAGCCCGTTGACGATGTCGTCGCCCTTCGCTTCCGGCGCGGCCGCCCGAATCTTCGGCAGCAGCGCGTCAATCACCGGAATGAAGTTCTCCGGCTCCAGGCCGGCAAGGCTTTGGGCTGCGCCGGATTCGGCGATGGCCTCGGCCACCTCCGGCTGAGCGATCTCGGCACAGGGCGCGCTCCCGGCCAGCATGGTCTCGGTGGCCTTGCGCGACGCGGCGACGATGCCGCGCTCGCCGATCACCGGGGCGGCGTTGCCCCAGGCATTGCGGACATAGTCGGTGACGTCGGCGACCTCCTGGTCGGTCATGCCGACGCCGATGGCCGGCATCGGCGCGTAGCCGTTCTGCGCCGCGAGGCCGCCGAGGATCACGCGGATGACCGTCTCCGGCCCCTGCGCCTGCACCGAGGTGTTGCCGGCGAGCGCCGGGATCGCGCCCTCGACGCCCCGGCCGTCCGGTTTGTGGCAGGACGAGCAGTAGCTGAGATAGGTCGCGGCGCCGGGGGCGTCGGCCTGATTGAAGGCCTGGATGTCCTTGACCTTGTAGCTCTCCTTGGCCTTCTGCGTGCGCAGGTAGGCCACCATCGCCTTCAGATCGGCATCGGTCAGCTTGGACAGCGATTCCTCGATGGTCTGGCGCATCGGCCCGGCCGCGACGCCGGGCCGGTTGCCGGGCGCGGCCCCGGTCTTGAGGTAGGTCACCACCTGTTCGTCGCTCCAGGCGCCGATGCCGGTGTGGTCGTCCGGCGTGATGTTGGGCGCGTACCATCCATCGATGACGCCGCCGCCGAGCTTGCCGGCCAGCCCGCTGTTGCCCACGATCTTGTTGGCGTTGTGACACATGCCGCAATGGCCGAGCCCCTCGACGAGGTAGCCGCCGCGATTGACCTCGGGGCTCGCCTGCGGATCGGGCTGGAACTCGCCCGCCGTGAAGAAGGCGGTGCGCCAGGTGATCAGCGCCGTGCGGATGTTGAACGGGAACGGGATCTCGGAGGGCTTGCGCGGCTCGTGCACCGCCGGCAGCGACTTCAGATAAGCGAAAATCGCGTCGGAATCGGCGCGCGTGACCTTGGTGTACCAAGCGAACGGGAAGGCCGGATAGAGATAGGAGCCGTCCTTGGTGATGCCCTCGTGGAAGGCGCGGTAGAAATCGTCGGCGCTCCATCGCCCGAGACCGGTCTCCGGGTCGGGGGTGAGGTTGGGCGTCCGGATCTTGCCGATCGGCGTGTTGAGCACGTAGTTGCCGGCGAACGGCTTGCCGTCCGGCGCCGTGTGGCAGGCGACGCAATCCCCGGCGGTGGCGAGGTATTCGCCGCGCTTGATCAGGTCGGCATCGGCGGCGGCCGGGACGGCGCTCTGGGCCGCGGCGGCATGAGCACCGAGGGCCAGGGCAACAGCCGCGAGGCCCGGGCGATTCAGCACCCGCCAGGGCCTGAGCGGGAGAGCGGGGCGGCGATATCTCATGGCGTCTCTCCGGATCGGGCTGTGCGGGGATCGGTCAGGGGCTTGGATCGGGGGCGGCCCTGGGTTCGGGTTCGCGTCGACGGACGGGTCGGCGGACCGGTCGGGCAGCGAAGCGTGGCGGTCTCGCGAACAGTCCGAGGCGCAGGGCCATCTCGGCACCGTGCGCCAGCCCGGACACGGCGAGGCCTCCGGCAATGGCAGGCCACGCCGCGCCGGTCAGCGCGGCGCGTAGGGCCAGCATCAGAGCCGCACCCGACCCGAGATTGAACAGGAGCGCGACCGGCCAGGTGCCACGCACCCGTCGGCTCCACAGGATCAGGCCCAGGGCCTCGATCGCGACCAGGAGCAGGATGACATCGAGGAGGTGCCCGCTGGCCAGAAGCGCCTCCATGTCAGGCGCGCCGGAACGGGCCGTTGAGGCGGACGATCGCCCGGTTGAGGCAGGCGGCGATGCCGACCCAGACGAGATAGGGCAGCAACAGGGACGCAGCCAAGCCCGAGACCCGGACGGTGACCAGGATCAGCACCGCGATCGAGAGCCACAGGAACAGCACCTCGACGAAGGCCCAGTCCGGACGGCGCAGACGAAAGAACAGGCCGCTCCAGGCGATGTTGAGCACGGCGTTGACGACGTACGCCGCCACCAATGCGCTCCGGGCCGCGACGCTCGCGTCGGCGTTCCAGGCGAGCACGGCCGAGATCGCCGTCAGGGTGAAGATCGTGGTCCAGACCGGACCGAAGGCCCAGTCCGGCGGCTTCCAGGCCGGGCGCCGAAGCGCCTGGTACCAGGGTCCGGTGGTGGTCAGGAGCCCGCCCGCCAGGGCCACCAGGATGGCCGAAACGGCGGCGATGCCGGCCGGTCCCCACAGCGCGGCGATCATGGCGAGACCCAGCGGAACAGGTGCGCCAGATCCTTGAAGAAGATGCGCGCATGGGCGGCGGGCTTGGCCCGCACCAGCTCCTTGTTCATGTAGGAATCCCAGGTGAGCTGCTGCACGTCCCGGTCGCGGCAGATGGAGACGAAGCGCTCGCGCAGGCCGTCGTTGCGGTACCAGACGCCCTGCATGATCCGCAGGATGAGGAAGACCCGGCCGTGCAGGCGCATGAACCGGCGGCGCGCGCCGGCAAGCGCCCTGGCCTGCCCGGTGGCGAGGAAGGCTTGTGCCGCCTCGGCCGCGAGGCGCCCGCCGAGCATCGCATAGTAGATTCCCTCGCCGGAGGCCGGCGCCACGATGCCGGCGGCGTCCCCGGTGAGCAGGACGTCGCGGCCGTTGTCCCACCGGCGCAGAGGCTTGAGGGGAAGCGGCGCGCCCTCGCGCCGGACGGTCTCGCCGCCCTCGAGGCCGGTGGAGGCCCGCAGCGCCCGGATGGCGCCCCGGAGGGAGAACCCCTTGCGGGCGCTGCCGGTGCCGATGCTCACGGTGTCGCCGTGCGGGAAGACCCAGGCGTAGAAGTCGGGCGAGAGCTTGCCCTGGTAATAGACGTCGCAACGGGTGGCCTCGACATCGTGGGTTCCGGTCTCGGGGAGCCGGACGATCTCGTGATAGGCGAAGACCTGGCGCATGGCGGCGTGGCCCGGGATCTCGGCCCGGCCGACCGGGGAACTCGCTCCGTCGGCGCCGATGACGAGGCGCGTCCGCGCTGCGCGGGGATAGCCGTCCTGGAGATAGTGAACGGTGGTGCCGTCGCCGTCGCGCTCGATGTGGCGGAAGGTGGCCGGGCGCAGCACCGCCCCGGCGGCGGCGGCGCGCGCGCGCAGCCACGGATCGAAATCGGCCCGGTCGACCATGCCGACGAAGCCGTCCCCGATCGGCATGTCGACCCGCTTGTCCTCGGGCGAGACCATGCGGGCGGAGCGGATGCGGGCGACGAGGAGATGATCGGGAATGGCGAAGTCGCGGATCAGGCGAGGCGGGATCGCGCCGCCGCAGGGCTTGATCCGGCCCGGCTTGTCGAGGAGCAGAACGCGCCTGCCTTCACTGGCGAGGTCGGTGGCGGCCGTGGCGCCGGCGGGGCCGCCGCCCACCACCACCACGTCGTAGGTCTCCCCATCGGTATCCCGAAGCGCGGCCATGGTCCGGTCTCGCAGCATGGTCCTACCTCGCAGAAAGCGTTGCCTCGAAGGATGTCGCGGATCGCCGGGCGCGCGGGACCTGCGTCGCCGGAGCGTGGGAGATCCGCAGGGCGAGCCCTGCGGCGAACACGAACAGGACAGCCTCGGCGGCGAACACGCCCGCATAGGCATCGACCACCCGCGGGGTGACGAGGCGCGCGAGATCCACCGCCACCGTGCCCAGAAATCCACCGGCCCCGAAGGCGACGCCCTGAGCCGCGCCCCAGACACCCATGCGGGTCCCGCGCTCGGCCTCGCCACCGGCACCGGCCAGGGCCATCATCGAGCCGATGGCGGCCACCGCGAAGATGCCGTTGAACACCCCGAGGGCGAAGACCGGCACCCGCAGCGGAAAGTCGGCGCCGATCAGGCCGCCCCCCGCGATGGCGAGAAGGGCGAGGGCCGAGCCGGCGCAGCCGAGCGTGGTCCACAGCTTGAGCGATCCGAGCACCGGCCCGCCGATCCCCATGGTGACGCCCGCCACCGTAAGCATGCCGGCCAGCACGCCGCCATGCTGCAGGCCGGCAAGCTTGGTGGTGACGCCGGGCGTCATCGCGAAGACGAGGCCGGCAAAGGGTTCGAGGATGAGTTCCTGGGCGCTGTAGGCCAGCATCGCCATGAAGATGAAGATCGTGAAGCGGCGCGATTCGGGTTCGGCCCAGACCCGCGCCAGCACGTCGCGGAACGGGCGCTTCTCGGTCGAGCCGGCGCTGTCGGCGATCCGGGCCGCCGGCTCGACGCCCCGGATCGCCAGCCACGCGACTCCGAAGGCGATCAGCGAGACCGTGCCGGAGACGGCGACCAGCCGGGCGCCCGAGAACGGATCGAGGAAGTGCCCGGCCAGCGGTGCGGTGATGGCGAAGCCCGCGATCATCATCACCCACACGACGGTGGCGGCCGCGCCCCGGCGCCTCGCCTCGACACCGGTGGCGAGAAGCACCAGGAGCGAGGTGCCGGCGGCCCCTGCGCCCATGCCCACGGTGAGAAACGACAGCACCGCAAGGGCGAGGCCGGCGGTCTGATGCGTCTCGGCCAGCGCGGTGGCGACGGCGGCGCCGAAGCCCCCGAGGGCCAGGGCCGCCATGCCGCCGACGATCCAGGGCGTGCGCCGCCCGGTGCGGTCGGAGCCGTAGCCCCAGCGCGGGCGCAGCACCTGCACGGCGTAGTGCAGGGCGACCAACGCCCCCGGCACGATGGCCGGCAGGGCGAGTTCCACGACCATGACGCGGTTGATGGTCGAGGTCATCAGCACCACGACGGAGCCGAGCGCGGTCTGGACCAGGCCGAGTCGGGCGATGGCGAGCCAGCCGAAGGACGCGGATGCCATCAGAAACCTCCCTGGACCAGGGGCCGCAGGGCGAAGGCCGCCACCAGCATGCCGAGGACGTAGAGCGTGGTCCCCGTGCCGTTGTACCAAGCGGCTCGCTCCCGTGGTGCGGCGAGGAGCCGGCGCATCAGCACGAACTGTCCGATCAGCAGGGCGCCGATGACGGCGGCGTGCCAGGGCCGGTTCCAAGCGAACAACCCGAGAATGACGGCGACTTGCGGCACCGCCATGACCAGGCAGGCGAGGCGGGCGGCGCCGAGGGTGCCGAGTTGCACGGGCAGCGAGCGGATGCCGGTGCGGCCGTCGCCCTCCACCGACTTGAAGTCGTTGAGGGTCATGATGCCGTGGGCACCGACCGAGTAGAGCAGGGCGATCAGCAGCACCCGGCGGTCCGGCACCGACGCGGCCATCACGGCGGCGCCGGTGAACCAGGGCAGGCCCTCGTAGCACAGGGCGACCGCCGAGTTGCCCCACCAGCCATTGCGCTTCAGGCGCAGGGGCGGGGCGCTGTAGATCCAGGCCAGGACGAGGCCGACCAGGGCGGCACCGAGAATCCAGGGACCGAGCGCTGCCGCGACCAGGAGCGACAGGACGGTCCATCCGGCCGCAACGTAGAGGCCCCAGCGCCCGGGCATCCGCCCGGAGGGAATCGGCCGGTTGGGTTCGTTGATGGCGTCGACGTGCCGGTCGTACCAGTCGTTGACCGCCTGTGAGGTGGCGCAGACCAGGGGTCCGGCCAGGATCACGCCGGCGGCGATCACCGGCCATTGCCCGGAGGGCGAGGCGCCCGAGGAAACCACGCCGCAGGTGAAGGCCCACATCGGCGCGAACCAAGTGATCGGCTTCAGAAGCTCGATGAGGGCGCTGGGTGCTGGCGTTGCCATGGAGACGACGCTAGATATTTACACCCACGAGTGTCAAGTTTGATTTACAACAATGTCGCGACGTCGACCATGCCGGTCGCGGACGGAGCGACGGCGATCAGACGCGGCGCGACGGGTTGGCCCCAGAGGCGCGCAGTCGCCCCCGCCCATCAGGCGTCGTCGGCGACGTCCCGGCCATCGAGATCGCCGATGCCGTAGCGATGCATCTTGGCGTAGAGGCCCTGCCGGCTCAGCCCGAGCATCTCGGCGGCCGAAGCGCGATTGTCGCGGGTGATGCGCAAGGCAGCCTCGATGCATAGGCGCTCGATCAGATCGGTCGATTCGCGCACCAGGTTCTTCATGGAGACGCGGCCGACCAGCTCCGTCATCTGCTCGACGGAGCGCGGCAGTTCACGCCCGCCGGAGACCGGCGCGGCCCGGCGCGGCGTAGCCCGCAGGGTGAAGCCGAGGCAGGGATGGCTTCCGCCGGTGACGGAAACGGCCGCGACCTCGACATCCTCGACGCCGCCATAGGCGCCCCGGATATGGGTCGGGAAGTGCCGGACCAAGCCGTGCTGGGCCAGCGTGGCGAACAGGGCCGAGGCCTCCGATTCTTCGCGGCCCAGCCAGGTCTCCAGGGGTTGGCCCCGCACCTGCTCCTCGGTGGCGAGCTGCACCAGATCGAGGAAGGCCGGATTGGCGGAGAGCACGCGCCGGGCCGGATCGGTCACGACGAACCCCTCGGGCAGGTTGCGCAGGACATCCAGCGCGCCGATGCCCGCGCGCGCCGCGCTCGCCTCCAGCGCCACCGTGTCGGGCGCGGCGAGCCGGAGCAGCACGCTGGTGGCGTTCTCCTGCCGGAACAGCGAGGCGGCGACGCGGACCGAGCCGCGACCCTGGCTGAGCGCCGCATCGAGGTCGGCGGCCTGACCGGTCACCCGCAGCCCGGCGAACAGCGATTCGAGGTCCCGCAGGCTGGCGCCGTCGAACAGGTCGACCGCATCCTGCCCGACGATGCGCTTCTCCGCCCGGCCGATCAGCCGCGAGGCGGCGGGATTGATGTCGGTGACGCGCCGGGTCGCCGCATCCACCACCAGCACCGGCTCCGACCCGAGTTGGAACAGCAGGCGGTAGCGGGTCTCGGCCCCGCGCATGCGCAGGTAGTCGCGCTCCAGGGCCTGCTGCGTCTCGGCCAGGGTCCGTTGCAGCGAAGCCATGGCCCGCAGGTTGCGCCCGAGGACAAGGATCTGCCCGTCCTTGGCGAGTCGCATGGCGGCGTAACGCACGGGCAGGTCGGTGCCGGTCGGCGAAATATGGTTGACTTGGCGCCAGCGCGTGACCGCACCGGGAGCCGCATCCTTCAGAAGGGCGGCGATCTTCGGGCGACTCTCGACCGTGACCGTCTCGACCCAGGGCCGGCCGAGCCAGGCCTCGCACCCCTCATCCGCGAGATCGGCGCTGCCGAAGGTCGCTTCCCGGACGACCCCCTCAGCGTCGATCACCAGGGAGAGATCCGTCGCGGCAGCCACCAGCAGCCCGGCCGCCTGAGCGTCGAGAGGACCAAGGGATTTTTGAAGCGCCGCGAGCGCATGGCTCGCGGCAGGAAGCGCCAGGCTGGTCACGGATCACCACGTCGGGATGTGGTCGGATGGGTCGGATCGAGATCTTGTGATCGATGCGATCGATCGGATACGTCTTTCAGCAGGGTATGGGCGACAGATCAAGCAAGCATTCCGCCACGGACACGGCGTGTCGCGCGTCGCCGGCGCTCGCGTCGGCGCCGACGCACCGGAAGCTCTCGGGATCGGTCGCGAAGGCGGGGCCGCCGACCATCACCCGGACGGCCGCGTTGCGGGAGTGACGGCGCAGGGCTGCGACGGTCTCGGTCATCCGGGGGAACAGCGTCTCGCAGGCGAGCGAGAGACCGACGATGTCGAACCAGCCCTCGCGAATCCGCCGCAGGCTGACGTCGTCCGGCTCGGCGGCGGTGCAAGTGACGGACCACCCGGCCTCCCGGAAAAATCGTTCGACGACCGTGAGGCCGAACCTGTGGGAATCTCCGGGGCAGGGCAGCAGGAGGATCCTGCGATGACTCCGGACGACCGTCGGCTCGCCGCCGAAGCGGCTGGTCATCTCGCGCATGATTCGCTGCAGGCGACCCATGGCGCGCGTCACCTCCACGAAGTCGCAGAGATCGTCTTCCCACAGCGTGCCGAGGTGGCGCGCCGTCGGCGCCAGAAGGTCGAGGAGCAGGCTTTCGGGACCGAGACCGGTCGCCAGCAGCTCGGTCAGGCGGGACTCGAGGTCGTCGCCGGCCGGGGCCAGCATCAGCGCCGTGAACGCCGCAATCTGCACGGCATCCGGCAAAATATTGCTGGTTTGCGGCGGTGGCTCGATCTGATGCGCCAGCATCAGGCGCGGAATGATCTCCGTCTCGACCACGCGCGCCAAGTCCCGCTGCAGGCGCATCGCCTGACCGAAGACCGCTAGCTGCGCGCCGATTCCGGCATCGTACAGGTCGCTGACATCACGACCGGTCGGTTCGTAGCGCAAACAATCGCCGAACTGCCTCACATCATCCATTGGTCCCTCCCAATGTCGCTGACGGGGTAAAATTCGGTTCGATCTTGCGCGTCGAATTCCGGAATTTCGAAAGATCCGCCTCGATACTCCGGCGTCGGGAGGGCTGGTGTCCCAGCACTTGCAATCAAGCGACACGATACCCACTCGAACTGCTTTTTCAATATCCGGTTTATAACTATTCTGCATTCATTTTGTAATAGCGATTTGACGTCAAGCCAGCTTGACACTCGGGGATGCCCTTCCTAACCTCCCTTCAACGAGCCCCGGCGACCCGGTCGCAAGGTGCTCAGAAAGGGGGCGATCAGCATGATCCGGAAAGCGGACAGGCCCAGGCGACCCCTCTACGACGCCGATGAGCGCGCCCGGCGCGATGCCACGCCCTGGACCTTGGTTCAGGGCATTCTCGCTCCCCTCCAATTCCTGGTGTTCGCGATCAGCCTCGGGCTCGTTCTCAAGACCCTGTCGACCGGGGAGGGCGCCTTCGCCGCCAACCTCTCCGTCGTGGTGAAGACCCTCGTCCTCTACGCCATCATGATCACCGGCTCGATCTGGGAGAAGGCGGTCTTCGGGCGCTACCTGTTCGCCCCCGCCTTCTACTGGGAGGACATGGTCAGCATGCTGGTGCTGGCCCTGCACACCGCCTACCTGGCGGCCCTCGCCACCGGCGCCCTCGACACCGCGGGCCTGATGGTTCTGGCGCTGGCGGCCTACGCCTCCTACGCCGTCAACGCCGCGCAGTTCGTGCTCAAGCTCCGAGCCGCCCGGCTCCAGGCCACGCCCAGCCGCCTCGTCGCGGGGGCCGCCCGATGAACGCCCACGCGCCGCTCCAGACCCGTCCCATCGGGCCGGCCCCGCAGACCGGCTGCGACATCCGCCAGGAGCGGGGCCAGCGCGCCGTGTTCTGCGGCTTGACCGGCATCGTCTGGCTGCACCGCAAGATCCAGGATGCCTTCTTCCTGGTGGTCGGCTCGCGCACCTGCGCCCACCTGATCCAGTCGGCCGCCGGCGTGATGATCTTCGCCGAGCCGCGCTTCGCCACCGCGATCCTCGACGAGCGCGACCTTGCCGGCCTCGTCGATGCCAACGAGGAACTCGACCGGGTCGTCGGGCGCCTGATCGAGCGCCGCCCCGACATCCGGCTGCTGTTCCTCGTGGGCTCGTGCCCTTCGGAGGTGATCAAGCTCGATCTCTCGCGGGCGGCCCAGCGCCTCACCCGCAGCTTCCATCCCGGCGTGCGCGTGCTGAGCTACTCGGGCAGCGGCATCGAGACGACCTTTACGCAGGGCGAAGATGCCTGTCTCGCCGCCCTGGTGCCCGAGATGCCGCGGGCAGACGAGACCGCCGCGCCCTCGCTCCTCGTGGTCGGCGCCCTGGCCGACGTGGTCGAGGACCAGTTCGCCCGCCTCTTCGCCGATCTCGGCATCGCCGACGTGGCCTTCCTGCCGGCGCGCCGGGCCGGCGATCTGCCGGTGCTCGGCGCGAACACCCGCTACCTCCTCGCCCAGCCCTTCCTGGCCGAGACCGCCCGGGCCCTGGAAGCGCGCGGCGCCCTGCGGATCGCCGCCCCGTTCCCCCTGGGGTCGGAGGGCACCACCAGCTGGCTCGCCGCCGCCGCCGAGGCCTTCGGCATCGATCGCGAGACCGTCGCGCGCGTCACCGCGCCGGGACGAGCGCGGGCCGCCATCGCCCTCGACCTCTACCGCGAACGGCTTTCGGCCAAGCGGATGTTCTTCTTCCCCGACTCGCAGCTCGAACTGCCGCTCGCCCGCTTCCTGTCGCGCGAGATGGGCGCCGAGCTGATCGAGGTCGGCACACCCTACCTGCACCGCCAGCACCACGCGCCCGAACTGGCCCTGCTGCCGGCCGGCACGCAGGTGGTGGAGGGCCAGAACCTCGATGCGCAGATGGATCGCTGCCGGGCCGCAAAGCCCGACCTGACAATCTGCGGCCTCGGTCTCGCCAATCCGCTGGAGGCGGAGGGCCTGGCGACCAAGTGGTCGATCGAACTGCTGTTCACGCCGATCCAGGGCTACGACCAAGCCGGCGACCTCGCCGAATTGTTCGCGCGGCCACTCAAGCGCCGCGCGCGGCTGGAGGTCTGAGGCGATGCAGCTCACGCTCTGGACCTACGAGGGACCGCCCCATATCGGCGCCATGCGCGTCGCCACCGCGATGCGGGGCCTGCACTACGTGCTGCACGCCCCCCAGGGCGACACCTACGCCGACCTGCTCTTCACCATGATCGAGCGGCGCGACGCGCGCCCGCCGGTGACCTACACCACTTTCCAGGCCCGCGATCTCGGCGCCGACACGGCCGCGATCTTCCAGGATGCCGTGGCGGAGGCCTATGCGCGCTTCCAGCCGGAGGCGATGATCGTCGGCGCCTCGTGCACCGCCGAGCTGATCCAGGACGATCCGGGTGGCCTTGCTCGCGCCCTCGACCTGCCGATCCCGGTCATTCCCCTCGAGCTCCCGGCCTACCAGAAGAAGGAGAACTGGGGCGCTTCGGAAACCCTCTATCGCCTCGTCCGGGCCCTGGCCGGTGGTACGCCGAGCCCGCGCGACGGGCGCCGCCCGCTCTGCAACATCCTCGGCCCCACGGCGCTCGGCTTCCGCCATCGCGACGACCTCGTGGAAATCACGAAGATCGTCGCCGCCCTCGGCATCGACGTGAACCTGGTGGCGCCGCTCGGCGCGACGCCCGCCGATCTCGGGCGCCTCGGGGCGGCCGACTTCAACATCGTGCTCTATCCCGAGATCGCCCGCGCCGCCGGAGCACACCTGCAGAAGATCTTCGGCCAGCCGATGATCGAGACCGTGCCGATCGGTGTCCAGGCCACAATCCGCTTCGTCGAGGAAGTCGCGGCCGCGGCACGTGTCGATCCGGCGCCGGTGCTCGGCGGCGCGCCCTCGCGACTGCCCTGGTACTCGCGTTCGGTCGACTCGACCTACCTCACCGACAAGCGGGTCTTCATCTTCGGCGATGCCACCCACGCACTCGCCGCCGCCCGCATCGCCGCCACCGAACTCGGCTTCAAGGTGGTGGGTCTCGGCACCTACACCCGCGAATTCGCCCGCGAGGTCCGCGCCGAGGCGGCGCTTCACGGCATCGAAGCCACCATCACCGACGATTACCTCGACGTCGAGGCCGCGATCCAGGCCGCCGGGCCGGAACTCGTGCTCGGCACCCAGATGGAGCGCCACATCGCCAAGCGCCTGGGGCTGCCCTGCGCGGTGATCTCGGCGCCGATCCACGTCCAAGATTTTCCCGCACGCCACTCGCCCCAGATGGGGTTCGAGGGCGCCAACGTCCTGTTCGACACCTGGGTCCACCCGCTGATGATGGGCCTGGAGGAACACCTGCTCGGCATGTTCCGCGAGGATTCCGAATTCCACGGCGCCGCCGCGCCCTCGCACCTGCCGAGGCACGGCGTCGATGTGGTGCCACCCGAAGCCGAGGCGCCCTCGGCGACCATGGCACCGACCGATCCGATCCTCCTGACCTGGGCGAGCGATGCCGAGAAGGAACTGAAGAAGATCCCGTTCTTCGTGCGGGGCAAGGCCCGCGCGAACACCGAGCGCTTCGCACGGGACCGTGCCCTGCCGCTCATCACCGTCGAGACCTTATACGATGCCAAAGCGCATTTCGGACGCTGAGCGCCCGGCGCTCCGGGTCGTCCTCGTGACGATGGACAATCATGTGGCGAGCGCGCTGGAGCGCGCCCGTCAGCGACTCGCCCGCGACCTGCCGGGCCTAACGCTCGATTTCCATGCGGCCGCCGCCTGGGACACCGACCCCACCGCCCTGGAGGCCTGCAAGGCCGACATCGCCCGCGCCGACATCATCCTCTCGACCATGCTGTTCATGGACGAACACGTCCGGGCGATCCTGCCGTCGCTGCTGGCGCGGCGGCCGCATTGCGACGCGATGATCGGCTGCCTGTCGGCCAGCGAAGTGGTGAAGACGACCCGTCTCAACCGCTTCGACATGGACGGCACCAAGCGCGGCGCCCTCGATTTTCTGAAGAAACTGCGCGGCAAGCCCGGCGCCCAGGGCAACGGCGCCCGCCAGATGGCGATGATCCGGAAACTGCCCAAGATCCTGCGCTTCATTCCGGGCTCGGCCCAGGACGTGCGGGCTTACTTCCTCACCCTGCAATACTGGCTCTCGGGGTCCGACGAGAACATCGCCAACCTCGTGCGCTTCCTGGTCGGTCGCTACGCCGCCGGCCCGCGAGAGGGCTGGCGCCGGATCGCGGCCGCACCCGCGCCGCTCAGCTACCCCGAGACCGGCCTTTATCATCCGCGCATGGCCGGCCGGATCGGCGAGGATGTGGCGAGGGTGCCCAGGCCCGCAGGCCCCCTGAAGGGTCGCGTCGGCCTCCTCGTCATGCGCTCCTACGTGCTGGCCGGGAACACCGCCCATTACGACGGCGTCATCGCCGCCTTGGAGGCGCGCGGCCTCGCCGTCGTGCCGGCCTTCGCCAGCGGCCTCGACAACCGCCCCGCCGTCGACGCCTTCTTCCGGCATGGCGGGCGCCCGACCATCGACGCGCTGGTCTCGCTCACCGGCTTCTCCCTCGTCGGTGGCCCGGCCTACAACGACGCCGCCGGGGCGCAGGCGCTGCTCGCCGACCTCGACGTACCCTATCTGGCGGCCCACGCCCTCGAGTTCCAGACTCTGGAACAATGGGAGGCCTCCGATCGGGGCCTGTCGCCGGTGGAGGCCACCATGATGGTGGCGATCCCGGAACTCGACGGCGCCACCGCCCCGATGGTGTTCGGCGGCCGCTCCAGCCGCTCGCTCGGCGCCAGCGCCCGCGACATGGTCGTGCACCCCGAACGCGCCGACATGCTCGCCGCCCGCATCGAGCGCCTCGTCGTCCTGCGGCGCAAGGCGCGGGCCGAGCGACGGGTCGCCGTGGTGCTGTTCGGCTTTCCGCCCAACGCCGGCAGCATCGGCACCGCCGCCTTCCTGTCGGTCTATCATTCCCTCCACAACACCCTCGCGGCGATGAAGGACGAGGGCTACGCGGTCGCGTTGCCGTCGAGCGTCGACGCCCTGCGCGCGGCTCTGCTCGACGGCAATGCGAGCCGGTTCGGCACCCCCGCCAACGTCCACCACCGCATCCCGGCCGACGATCACGTCCGGCGCGAGCGACACCTGGCCGAGATCGAGGCGCAGTGGGGGCCCGCCCCGGGGCGCCAGAACAGCAACGGTTCGCAGATTTTCGTACTCGGTGCCCAGTTCGGCAACGTCTTCGTCGGCGTTCAACCGGGCTTCGGCTACGAGGGCGACCCGATGCGGCTGCTGTTCGAGCGCGGCTTCGCTCCGACCCACGCCTTCTCGGCCTTCTACCGCTACCTGCGCGAGGATTTCCGCGCCGACGCCGTGCTGCATTTCGGCACTCACGGGGCTCTGGAATTCATGCCCGGCAAGCAGACCGGCCTCTCCGGTGCCTGCTGGCCCGAGCGGCTGATCGGCGCGCTTCCCCACGTCTATCTCTATGCCGCCAACAACCCGTCCGAGGGCCTGCTGGCCAAGCGCCGCTCCGCCGCGACCCTCGTAAGCTACCTGACGCCGAGCCTCGCCCAGGCCGGACTCTATCGCGGGCTCATCGACCTGAAAGCCTCGATCGAGCGCTGGCGCTCCCTGGAGCCGGAAGCCGTTGGCGAGCGCCGCGATCTCGCCGAGCTGATCCAGGCGCAAGGGTCCGCCCTCGACCTCACCGCCGCCGAACCGGCCTGGACGGATGACCTCGCGGGCCACGTCCACCGCCTCGGCGCAGCGCTGCACGAGCTGGAGCACACCCTGATCCCGCACGGGCTCCACGTTGTGGGGCAGGGGACTCCGCCGGAGGAGCGGGCCGACATCCTGCTCGCGCTCGCCGAGGCCAGCCACGGTCTCGTGTCCGCACGGGCCGGCCTCGAGGCCCTGGTGGCGGGGGAGACCATCGACATCGCGCTGGGACAGGGTGGCCTCGCCCTCACCGAACCGAACCGCGCCGCCTTCGCGGCCCTGCGCGAGACCGATGGCCTGTTGTCACAGGATCACGAGATCCAGGGCCTGCTTCGGGCGTTGGACGGCCGGTTCATCGCGCCCGTCGCCGGCGGCGACCTCCTGCGCAACCCGGACATTCTGCCCACCGGCCGCAACCTGCACGGCTTCGACCCCTACCGTCTGCCCTCCGCCTTCGCGCTGGCCGATGGCGCCCGGCAGGCGGCGCGGCTTCTCGCCCGCTACCGCGACGAAGGGGCTGCGCTGCCCGAGAGCATCGCTCTCGTCCTGTGGGGCACCGACAACCTGAAGAGCGAGGGTGGACCCATCGCCCAGGCCCTGGCGCTGATCGGCGCGGCTCCGCGATTCGACGGCTATGGACGGCTCAGTGGCGCGACCCTGATCCCGCTCGAAACCCTGGGTCGCCCGCGCATCGACGTGGTGGTCACGCTCTCGGGCATCTTCCGCGATCTGCTGCCGCTGCAGACGAAGCTCCTGGCGGAGGCCTCGTATCTGGCCGCAACCGCCGACGAGCCGTCCGAACAGAACTTCGTGCGCAAGCACGCCCTGGCGCTTCAGGTCGAACACGGCATCGATCTCGAGACGGCGGCGCTCCGGGTGTTCTCCAACGCCGAAGGCACCTACGGCGCCAACGTCAACCAGCTGGTCGAATCCGGCCGCTGGGAGGATGCCGACGAGATCTCCGAGACCTTCGCGCGGCGCAAATCCTTCGCCTACGGCCGCACCGGCGTGCCGACGGCCCAGCGCGCCCTGATGGGAGCCGTGCTCGCCACGGTCGATCTCGCCTACCAGAACCTCGATTCCGTCGAAGTCGGCGTCACCTCGGTGGACCATTATTTCGACGGCCTCGGCGGTATGGGCCGGGCGGTCGCCAAGGCCCGCGGCGAGGCCGTGCCGATCTTCATCAGCGACCAGACCCGGGGCGAGGGCGTGGTGCGCTCGCTGACCGAACAGGTGTCCCTCGAGACCCGGACCCGGATGCTCAATCCGAAATGGACCGAGGGCATGCTCGGCCACGGCTACGAGGGCGTGCGCCAGATCGAGGCGCACCTCACCAACACCCTGGGCTGGTCGGCCACCACCAACGGCGTCGCCCCCTGGGTCTACCAGCGCATCACCGAAACCTACGTCCTCGACCCCGCCATGCGCGAACGCATGGCGGCCCTCAACCCGACCGCTTCGGCCAAGGTCGCACACCGGCTGATCGAGGCGCACCAGCGCGGCTTCTGGACCCCCGACGCGGCGACGCGCGACGCGCTCGACCGCGCCGAGGAGGAACTGGAAGACCGTGTCGAAGGCATCACCGCAGGGGTCGCCGCATGAACATCGCCATCCGCAATCCGGTCGCCGCCCGGCAGCCCGAGGGAAGCGTTCAGGTCGAACTCGACCCGAACCTGAAGATCGGCACCGCGAAGGTGTTCGCCGTCTACGGCAAGGGCGGCATCGGCAAGTCGACCACTTCGTCGAACCTGTCGGTGGCGTTCTCCAAGCTCGGCAAGCGCGTGCTGCAGATCGGGTGCGACCCGAAGCACGATTCGACCTTCACGCTGACCAAGCGCTTGGCCCCCACGGTGATCGATGCCCTGGAGGCCGTGCAGTTCCACTCCGAGGAGCTGCGCATCGAGGATTTCGTGGCGGAAGGCTATAATGGCGTCATGTGCGTCGAGGCCGGCGGCCCGCCGGCCGGCACCGGCTGCGGCGGCTACGTCGTCGGACAGACGGTGAAGCTCCTGAAGGAGCATCATCTGCTCGAAGACACCGACGTGGTGATCTTCGATGTCCTCGGCGACGTGGTCTGCGGCGGTTTCGCCTCGCCGCTCCAGCACGCCGACCGCGCCCTCATCGTCACCGCCAACGACTTCGACTCGATCTTCGCCATGAACCGCATCGTGGCGGCGATCCACGCCAAGGCGAAGAACTATCCGGTGCGCCTCGGCGGCGTCATCGCCAACCGTTCGGCCAAGACCGACGAGATCGACCGTTTCAACGCCGCCGTCGGCCTGGAGCGCATCGCCCACTTTCCCGACCTCGACGTGGTCCGGCGCTCGCGCCTCAAGAAGTCGACCCTGTTCGAGATGGAACCGACGCCGGAGCTGGTCGCCGTCACCACCGAATACATGCGGCTGGCGGCCCATCTCTGGGCCGGCGGCAAGCCGCTGAACGCGATTCCCATGAAGGACCGCGACCTGTTCGAATTCCTCGGCTTCGATTGAGCGGAGGCCGCATCATGACCTCACACAGCTACGCCGCCCGCCGCTCGCAACTCACCACCTATTTCGACCGCACCGCCGTCGACGCCTGGGCGCGGCTGACGTCGGACGCACCGGTCTCGAAGATCCGCGCCACGGTGCGGGCCGGGCGCGACGCCATGCGGGGCACCCTGTTGTCCTGGCTGCCGGCCGACCTGAGCGGCACGCGCCTGCTCGACGCCGGCTGCGGCACCGGGGCACTCAGTCTGGAAGCGGCCCGCCGGGGTGCGGACGTCGTCGCCATTGACGTCTCGCCGACCCTGATCGCCCTGGGGCGGGAGCGCACGGCCGTCTCGGCCTCGGGTCGCATCGATTTTCGGGTCGGCGACATGCTCGATCCCGGTCTCGGCCACTTCGACTACGTGGTCGCGATGGATTCGCTGATCCATTACGCCACGCCCGATATCGTCCAGGCCCTGGCGACGCTGGCGGCGCGCACCGATGCCGCCATCCTGTTCACGGTGGCGCCGCGCACGCCGCTCCTGACCCTGATGCACATGGCCGGGCGGGTTTTTCCCCGCGGCGACCGCGCCCCGGCCATCGTGCCCGTCGGCGAGGCGGACCTGCGCCGTCGGCTGGCGGCCGAGCCGGCTCTTTCGGGCGTCCGCATCGACCGCGCGCATCGGGTGAACAGCGGGTTCTACCTGTCCCAGGCCTTCGAACTCGGGCGGTCAGCATGACGCGCCTCGGCGCCTCCATGGCCCGCGCCCTGCAGCGCGTCGGCCCGGGCTTCCTCCCCTTCGCCGACGCGGCGACGGTGGAGCTGCCCATGGGGCGCCTGCTGCGTCTCGCCCTGTTCCAGGTCACGGTCGGAATGGCGGCCGTGCTGCTGATCGGCACCCTCAACCGGGTGATGATCGTCGAGCTGGCGGTGCCGGCCTGGATCGTCGCCGTGATGCTGTCGCTGCCGCTGATCTTCGCGCCGTTCCGGGCGCTGGTCGGCTTCCGCTCGGACACGCACCGCTCCGTGCTCGGCTGGCGCCGGGTGCCCTACATCTGGTTCGGCACGCTGCTGCAGTTCGGTGGGCTCGCCATCATGCCGTTCGCCCTGCTGATCCTGTCGGGCGACACCACCGGCCCGGTCTGGCCCGGCCACGTGGCGGCGGCCCTCGCCTTCGTCATGGTCGGCGCGGGGCTCCACACCACACAGACCGTGGGCCTGGCACTTGCCACCGACCTCGCTCCGGCCCATGCCAGACCCCGGGTCGTCGCGCTCCTCTGCGTCATGCTGCTCGCCGGCATGGTGGTGAGCGCGATTGCGTTCGGGCTGCTCCTCGCAGACTTCTCGGCGCTCCGCCTGATCAAGGTCATCCAGGGCGCAGCACTGCTCACGGTGGTGCTCAACGGCATCGCCCTGTGGAAGCAGGAGCCCCGCGCCCCGAGCCGCACGGCCCGGGACCTGCCACGCCCCGCCTTCTCGGAATCCTGGGCGCTCTATGCCGGCAAGGGCCGGGCGCGCCGCCGTCTCGTCGCCACGGGGCTCGGCACGGCCGCCTTCTCGATGCAGGACATCCTGCTGGAACCCTATGGCGGCCAGATCCTGCACCTGCCGGTGGCCGCCACCACGGCGCTGACCGCTCTGCTCGCGGCCGGCGGCGGCATCGGGTTGCTGATCGCCGCGCGCTGGCTCGACCGGGGCGGCGACGCCTTCCGGGTCGCCGCCTCCGGCGCCGGGGTGGGCATCGCGGCCTTCTCGGCGGTGGTCTTCGCCGCACCGCTCGATTCGGCTCGACTGTTCGCGGTCGGCGTCAGCCTGATCGGTCTCGGCGGCGGCCTGTTCGCCCACGGCACCCTGACGGCCTCGATGGCCAAGGCGGGACCGGAGGAGACCGGGCTGGCGCTCGGCGCCTGGGGCGCGGTCCAGGCCAGTGCGGCCGGCCTCGCCATCGCGGCCAGCGGCATTCTGCGGGATCTCGGCGCCCATCTCGCCGAATCCGGTGCGCTCGGCGAGGCGATGAACCTGCCCTCGACCGGATACCTCATCGTCTACCACCTCGAGATCGCGCTGCTGTTCGCGACGCTGCTGGCCATCGGCCCCCTCGTCCGGGCCGAGAACCGCACGCCCCGGTCGCGCGCCCTGCCTCAATCCCTGCCCCGCTCAGCCTGAAGGAGACCGGCCATGCCGAGAGGTGAAATCACGGGCTACGTCGACGTCGCGCAGGTGGTCCTCTACGCCTTCTGGATCTTCTTCGCCGGCCTCGTCTTCTATCTCCGCCGCGAGGACCGCCGGGAGGGCTACCCGCTGGAATCCGAGGCCGCCCGCGGCCGGGCGATGCCGCCGGACCCGTTCCTGATCCCGTCGCCGAAGCAGTTCCTCCTGTCCAACGGCCACGTGAAATACGCGCCCCAGACCGGCGAGCGCACCCCCTGGAACTACCGCGGCCACAAGTTCGAGGTCTGGCCGGGCGCGCCGCTCGAACCCGACACCGACGGCCTGCACGACGCCATCGGCCCGGGCTCCTACGCCAACCGCGAGGACAGCCACGACGAGACCTGGGACCGCGAGAAGCGCATCGTCCCCCTGCGGGTCGCCGACCACTTCGTGGTCCACGAGCTCGGCCCCAACCCCATCGGCATGTCGGTCTTCGGCGCCGACCGGCAGGTGGCTGGGACGGTGAGCGACCTCTGGGTCGACCGGGGTGAATCGATGGTGCGCTACTACGAGGTCGAGTTGGGAGCCGGCGGTCGCCGGGTGCTGATGCCCGCCACCTTCTGCCGGACCGGGCGCTTTTCCCAGACGGTGACCTGCGAGGCCCTGCTGGCGCACCAGTTCGCCGATGTTCCCACCACCAAGGACCCGGATTCGGTCACGCTCAACGAGGAGGAGCGGATCATGGCGTTCTACGGCGGCGGCACGCTCTACGCGACGCCGACCCGCCAGGAGGCGATCCTGTGAGCGCGACCCATTCCCTTCCCGCCAACGCCTTCGACGCGCCGCGCGGCCTGCCGGCCCCGCTGCCGGCCGGCGAGCACATCCTGTGGCAGGGCCGGCCCTGCGGCTTCGGCATCGCCTTCCGGGCCCTGCATCTCGGCCTTGTCGGCCTGTGGTTCGGAGCGCTCGCCTTCTGGGCCGCCCTGCCACCACTCCTGTCGGGGGTCTGGCGCGAGGCCGCGACCCTGGCACTGCCGACCCTGGCGGTCGGGACCGGGGCAGTCCTGCTGCTCGCGCTGCTCGGCTGGCTTTCGGCCCGCACCACCACCTACACCATCACCAACCGCCGGGTGGTGATGCGGATCGGTATCGCCCTGCCGATGACCCTGAACCTGCCCTTCGCCCTGGTGGACGCGGCCGAGTGCCGGCTCTACCGGGACGGCAGCGCCGATCTGCCCTTGCGCCTGCGCCCGGGCAACCGCGTCGCCTACCTCCACCTCTGGCCCCATGCCCGCCCCTGGCGCGTCAACCGGCCCGAGCCGATGCTGCGCACGGTGGCGCAGGGCCAAGACGTGGCGCAGATCCTGGGCCGTGCGCTGGCGGCGCACCGGGCGGCGCCAGAGGAGGCGGCCGGACCGGTGATGCTGCGGCCCCGCACGGCGCCGCGGCCCCGCCTCGCCGCCGCGAGCTGACGCGATGACCCGCCCGCACCCCCTCGCGCGCAGCGCCGGCCGCACCTCCCGCACGCTTGTCGTCGGGGCCGGCCTCCTCCTCGGCTTCGTCATCGCGGCCGTCACCGTCGGCCGGGTCGAGAGCGTCGGCCTGACCCGTATGGAGCCGGCGCGCCCCGTTCAGAGCCTCGCCCTCCGGGTCGACGATGTGGCGGACGGCTCGATCACCCTGCGGGATGCCGAGCGCGGCACCCTCATCGCCACGGTCCCGCCCGGCGCGGACAACTTCATCCGCGCCACCTTGCGGGGCTTCGCGCAGGGACGCCTCCGGGCCGGTCTCTCCCGCGAAGTGCCGTTCCGCCTGACCCGCTTCGCCGACGGAGCGCTGCGCCTCGACGACGCGCTCACCGGGCGCAGCGTCGATTTCGGCGCGTTCGGCCCCTCGAACTACGCCGCCTTCGCCCGCCTGATGCCCGACCATGGAGCCGTACGATGATGGCCTGGCTGAACGGACGCCGAACCGTCGACGTCCCCTGCACCGTCGAGATCGAGCAGACGGCCGAGAGCCTGCACGCCCACGTGGTGCTGGACGCCGCCTTCGAGATCGAGCCGGGCGACGCCGTGCAGGTGCACGACGCCCCCACCTCGGTGCCCTACGGCGAGCGCCTCGTGGTGCGCCGGACCGCCACCGTGACCCGCGCCGGCCGCATCGAGCGGCTCTGGACCAAGCTCGCGGGCCACCTCGAACTCACCGAACTCTACGAAGTCAGCTTTTCCGAGAGGAGGCGCCTGTGACCGCAGCGATCCAGCAGCCCACCCCGACCGCTTCGCCGAAGTTCTCGCCGAAGCTCCCCATGAACGAAGGGACCAAGGCGGCGCAGGAGACCACGTTCCTGAGCCCGCGCTTCTACACCACCAATTTCGAGGAGCTCGACCGCACCGACGTCGAGCCCGTGCGGGCGGAGTGGAACAAGCTCATCGCCGAGCTGCGCGCCGACCCGAACAAGCGCCACTTCACCCGCAACGACGAATTCGATTGCGACATGTCCGGGCTCGACCCGGCCCTGCGCAAGGAATTCATGGACTTCCTGGTCTCCTCGATCACCGCCGAGTTCTCGGGCTGCGTGCTCTATGCGGAGATGCGCAAGCGCGCCAAGAATCCCGACATCCGCGAACTGTTCGGCTTCATGAGCCGCGACGAGGCGCGCCATGCCGGGTTCATCAACGACGTGCTGAAGGATTTCGGCATTGGCGTGGATCTCGGCTTCCTGACGAAGTCGAAGAAGTACACCTTCTTCCGGCCGAAATTCATCTTCTACGCCACCTATCTCTCCGAGAAGATCGGCTACGCCCGCTACATCACCATCTTCCGCGAACTGGAGCGCAATCCGGAGCGTCGCTTCCACCCGATCTTTAAGTGGTTCGAAAAGTGGTGCAACGACGAGTTCCGCCACGGCGAGGCCTTCGCCCTGCTGATGCGCGCAAACCCGAAGCTGACCTCGGGCGTGAACCGCTACTGGATCAAGTTCTTCCTCCTGGCGGTCTTCGCGACCATGTATGTCCGCGACCATTGCCGCCCGGCCTTCCACGAGGCCCTGGGGGTCGACCCGACCGACTACGACTTCCAGGTGTTTCGGATCACCTCCGAGATTTCGAAGCAGACCTTCCCGCTCACCCTCGACCTCGACAATCCGCGCTTCAAGCAGGCGCTGGACCGGCTGCTGGTCTGTTCGGAGAAGATCGCCGACGCCAAGGCCCAGGGCGGACTTCTGGGCAAGCTCCGGCACGGCGCCTGGATCGCCGCCTCGGCGGTGAACTTCGCCCGGCTCTACGCCCTCCCGACTCTCGACAATCCGATGCCGGCGGAGATCCGCCTCGAGCCGGTCTGGTAGCATGGCGGCCTATGCGCTCCCCGCCCTCTACGCGGTGCTGGTCTGGTGGTTCTCCACCGGGCTGATCCTGCTCCTCGACCATCGCCCGCGCACCACGCACGCGGCCAGCATGGTGGCGGGCACGGCCGTCCTCGCCCTGGCGCTCTGGGCCATCGGCGCCTCGGCCGGGGATGCCAGCGCGGGCGGCGCCTACACCGCCTTCACGGCGGCGCTCCTGGTCTGGGGCTGGCAGGAGATGAGCTACTACATGGGCTTCGTCTCCGGCCCGCGCACCCTCGGCTGTCCGCCGGGCGCCCGGGGCTTCGCGCGCTTCCGCGCGGCAGCCGCCACCAGCCTGTGGCACGAGGCGGCCATCGTCGCCGGCGGCCTCGCCATCCTGGCCCTGACCTGGCGCCAGCCGAACCTGTTCGCGCTGTGGACCTACCTCGTCCTGTGGGGGATGAACCTCTCGGCCCGCCTCAACCTCTTCCTCGGGGTGCGCAACCTCAACGCCGAGTTCCTGCCCGAGCACCTCGCCTATCTCGGCAGCTACCTGCGGGTGCGCGCCATGAACCCGCTTTTCCCGATCTCGGTGATGGCGGCGGGGCTCGCCACCGGCGCCCTGGTGCTGGCGGCTTTGGGCGAAGGCCTGACCGCCCACGACGTCGCGGGTCTCAGCATTCTGGCGACCCTGATGGCCCTGGCCACCCTGGAGCACGGATTCCTGATGCTGCCGCTGCCCTCGGCCGCACTCTGGCAGTGGAGCCTGCCGAAGCTGTCGCCCCCGCGCCCGCTGGCCTCGCCGATCCCGGCGACCCGCAGCGACATCGAGGGACACTGATTGTCCGCCCCGCCTCCTGGGGTCGGATTCGTCGACGCCGCCAATGCGGCAGGACACTTGAGCGGGCTGGAAGAACCCGCCGCACACCGAGGGAAGGGGACAGGCATGACACACGAAGGGATCGACTACGAAGCGATCTTCGGCTCTGCTTTGGCCGGCCTGCACCGTGAGGGACGCTACCGCGTCTTCACCGACCTCGAACGGCAGGCGGGCCGCTTCCCGCATGCCACCCACCACACGCCGGCCGGCACGCGGCCCGTGACGGTGTGGTGCTCCAACGACTATCTCGGCATGGGCCAGAACCCGGCCGTTCTCGACGCCATGCACGAGGCCCTGGACCGCTGCGGCGCCGGGGCCGGCGGCACCCGCAACATCTCGGGCACCAACCACTACCACGTGCTGCTGGAGCGCGAACTCGCCGACCTCCACGCCAAGGAGGCGGCGCTGCTATTCACCTCCGGCTACGTCTCGAACTGGGCGGCTCTGGGCACCCTCGGGTCGCAGATGCCGGGCTGTGCGATCTTCTCCGATGCCGGCAACCACGCCTCGATGATCGAGGGGATCAAGGCGTCCCGCGCCGAACGCCACATCTTCCGCCACAACGACCCCGAGGATCTCGACCGCAAGCTGCGCCTCGTCGACCCGGCCCGGCCGAAGATCGTGGCCTTCGAGTCGATCTACTCGATGGACGGCGACATCGCACCGATCGCGGAGATCTGCGACGTCGCCGAGGCGCACGGCGCGCTCACCTATCTCGACGAGGTCCACGCCGTCGGGCTCTACGGGGACCATGGCGGCGGCATCTCGGAGCGCGACGGCATCGCGCACCGCCTCGACGTCATCGAGGGAACCCTCGGCAAGGCCTTCGGGGTCCATGGCGGCTACATCACGGGTTCGGCCAAGCTCTGCGACTTCGTGCGCAGCTTCGCCTCGGGCTTCATCTTCACCACGTCGCTGCCGCCGGCCGTAGCGGCCGGCGCTGCCGCCAGCATCCGCCACCTGAAGGTCAGCGGAGGCGAGCGCGCCCGGCACCAGGAGCGGGCCGCCACGGTGCGGGCCCGCCTCGATGCCGCCGGCATCCCGACCCTGCCCAACGACAGTCACATCGTGCCGGTGATGGTCTGCCACCCGGTGCTGTGCAAGGCGATCAGCGACACCCTGCTCGATGAGTTCGGCATCTACGTCCAGCCGATCAACTATCCGACGGTTCCGCGTGGGACTGAGCGCCTGCGGATCACCCCCTCGCCCCTGCATTCGGATGCCGACATCGACCATCTGGTCGACGCGCTCAGCGCGATCTGGGCACGGATGGGCGTCCGGCGCGCGGCCGCGGAGTGAGGGGCAGGAGCATCCCCGGCCCCTCCCTGCCGGGAGGGTGGAACCTGCGCAGCGAAGGGGCCGGTCGGTGTCATCGGGCCAGAGACGATCGGGCCTGAAAAGATCGAGACAGGGAAGATGAAGCCCATGATCGTCAACGGATCGACCCACGCGAGGGCGGGTGAAAAGGTGCCCGCCACCTCCGCGATCGTGAAGCCCCTGCAAGCCGAGAGAGGACGTCGTCCCAGGACGACGCCCCCCGAGTCGACGCCCCCCGAGGCGACGCCCGACACTGCGGCCCCCACCTTCCCGTTCTCCGCCATCGTCGGCCAGGACGAGATGCGGCGGGCGCTCCTCATCGCGGCCGTCGACCCCTCCGTCGGCGGGGTCCTGGTGTTCGGCGATCGCGGCACCGGCAAGTCGACGGCGATCCGGGGTCTCGCCGCCCTGCTGCCACCGATGGCGGCGGTGGCGGGCTGTCCCTATGCCTGCGATCCCGGCCGGCCGGCCGAGCTATGCCATCGCTGCCGCGAGCAGGCGATGCTGCGGGCCGAGTCCGTCCCGGTCCCGGTGGTGGACCTGCCGCTCGGCGCCACGGAGGACCGGGTGGTCGGCGCCCTCGACCTGGAACGGGCGCTCACCCGGGGCGAGAAGGCGTTCGAACCGGGCCTGCTGGCACGGGCCAATCGCGGCTTCCTCTACATCGACGAGGTCAACCTCCTGGAGGATCACCTCGTCGACTTATTGCTCGACGTGGCGGCGTCCGGCGTCAACACGGTGGAACGCGAGGGGCTGAGCATCCGCCATCCCGCCCGGTTCGTGCTCGTCGGCAGCGGCAACCCGGAGGAGGGCGAGTTGCGGCCCCAGCTCCTCGACCGCTTCGGACTTGCGGTCGAAGTGACGACGCCGACCGATCTGGCCGTCCGCATCGACGTGGTGCGCCGCCGCGACGCCTATGAGCGCGATCCGGCCGCCTTCTGCGCCCACTACGCCAAGACCGATCGCGCCATCCGCAAGACGCTCACCGCCGCCCGCGCGCGGCTTCCCGGGCTGCATGTGCCCGATGCCACCCTGGAAGCCGCAGCGCGGCTCTGCCTCGCGCTCGGCACCGACGGCCTGCGCGGCGAGCTGACCCTGATGCGTACCGCCCGGGCGCTGGCCGCCTACGAGGGGGCCGACACCGTGAGTCTCGACCATCTCGCCCGCATCGCCCCTTCGGCCCTGCGCCACCGCCTGCGCCGCAACCCCCTCGACGAGTCCGGTTCCACCGCGCGGGTCACCCGGGCCGTCGCGGAGATCCTGAGCCGATGAGTCCGGCCTGGGCCAATGCCCTGCGGGTGGCGCGGCTCGCCGCCCTCGATCCGCATGGCTGCGGCGGCGTCCTGGTCCGGGCCGGTGCCGGGCCGGTCCGCGATCTCTGGCTCGATCATCTGGCCTCGGATCTCGGGTCCCGTCCGATGCGCCGCCTACCGGTGGGGATCGCCGACGACCGGCTGCTGGGGGGGCTCGACCTTGCCGCCACCCTCGCGGCCGGGCGGCCGATCGCCCAATCGGGCCTCCTGGCCGAGGCCGATGGCGGCATCGTCGTCGTGCCGATGGCCGAGCGCCTGTCTTCCGGAACCGCCGCCCGCCTCGCCGCGACGCTGGATGCGGGCGCGGTCCGGGCCGAGCGCGACGGGATGGCGGCCCGGGCACCGGCCCGGATCGGCCTCATCCTCCTCGACGAGGGTGAGGGCGACGACGCGCGGGTGCCCGAGACCCTGGCGGACCGCCTCGCCTTCCGCCTCGACCTGACCGGCATCGCCTGGGGCGACACCTCCGGGGCGGCGCCGGACGAGGCGCGCCCGCACCTCGGCGATCCCGACGGCGTCGATACGGCCATCACGGACCTGTGCCGGGCGGCCGCCCATCTCGGCATCGCCTCCCTGCGCGCACCGCTGATGGCGATGCGGGTCGCTCGCCTGCTGGCGGGCGGTGCGGATGTAACCAACGCGGACGTGCGCGCAGCCGCCTGCCTCGTCCTCGCTCCGCGCGCGACGCGCCTGCCGCCCGACGCCGAGGAACCGCAGGCCGCGCCCGCCGTGCGGCCGGATGCTTCACCGCCGGACGGATCACCCGATCCTGACGCGACCCTCGAGGCGGGTGCCGACAGCCTCGTCGAGGCCACCCGCGCGGCGATCCCCCCCGACCTCCTCGCCCGCCTGACGCAGGCCGCTCATGCGCCCCCGGCACCGAAGGCGGGCCGAGTCGGCGCGGCGATGCAGGCGCCGCGCACCGGGCGGCCAGCCGGTACGCGGCCCGGTTCCCTCCGCGTCGGCCGCCTCGCCCTGCTGCCGACCCTGCGGGCGGCCGCGCCCTGGCAGCGCCTGCGCGCCGCGCCAAAGGCCGTGCCAAGTAATGCACCAAGCGACGCCCTGCTGCCGATCCAAGTCCGCAGCGCGGATTTCCGCATCATCCGGTTCCGCCAGCGCAGCGAAACCACCACGATTTTCGCGGTCGACGCTTCCGGCTCGTCGGCCCTGGAGCGGCTGGCCGAGGCCAAAGGCGCGGTCGAACTGCTTCTGGCGGAAGCCTATGTCCGCCGCGACAAGGTCGCCTTGGTGGCCTTCCGGGGAACGGGCGCAGAGGTCGTGCTGGCTCCCACCCGCGCCCTGGCCCGGGCCCGGCGCGGCCTCGGGGCGCTGCCGGGCGGCGGCGGCACGCCCCTGGCGGCCGGTATCGATGCCGCTACCGAACTCGCCCGTTCCGTCCGGCGCAGCGGCGGCACGCCGGTGGTGGTGGTGCTCACCGACGGGCGGGCCAACGTCGCCCGCTCCGGGGTGCCCGGCCGGGCCGCCGCGAATGCCGACGCCCTCAACGCGGCGGCCCTGCTGCGGGCGGCCGACATCCGCACGATCCTGATCGACACGGCGGCGCGACCGCAGGACACCGCCCGCCATCTGGCGGACGCCATGGGCGCGCGCTATCTCCCGCTGCCCTACGCCGATGCCACGGCCATGAGCCATGCGATCCGCTCGGCCCGTTGAAGGACATGCGATGCCTGCGCCGAGCGACCGGCCCGATTGGGAGCGCGACGGCGCGGATTGGCCGAATCGGGACGCGAGCCGGTTCGTCCGCGCTTCGGACCTCACCTGGCACGTGCAGGAATTCGGTCGATCCGATGCGCCGGTTCTCCTGCTCCTGCACGGCACCGGGGCGGCCACCCATTCCTGGGCCGGCCTCGCGCCGCGACTTGCCGATCACTTCCGGATCGTCGCCCCGGACCTGCCGGGCCACGGCTTCACCGATCCGCTGCCGGCCGGACGTTTGTCTCTGCCCGGCATGGCGAAGGCGATCCGCGACCTGCTGACGACCCTCGACGTCACGCCGGACCTGGTGGTCGGGCATTCCGCCGGAGCGGCGATCCTGGTGCGGCTCTGCCTCGACGGCTTGGCCCCGCGCCTGCTGGTGGCCCTGAACGGCGCGCTGACGCCGTTTCCCGGTCTGGCCTCGGTGCTGTTTCCCGGTCTTGCCCGGATGCTCTTTCTCAACCCCATCACCCCGCGGGTCTTTGCCTGGACCGCCGACCGCCCGGCGGTGGAACGCCTGATCCGAGGTACCGGCTCACGGCTCGACGCGCGTAGCCTCGACCTCTACCGGCGCCTGTTCCGCCGGCCCGGCCACGTGGCCGGAGCGCTGGGCATGATGGCGAACTGGGACCTCGCGAGCCTCGACCGGGAGATCACCCACTTGAGCGTGCCGACCCTGCTGCTGGTCGGCGGAGACGACAAGGCGATCGCCCCGGAGACGGCCTTCGCCCTCAAGGACCGGCTGCCGAACGCGCGCGTCCAGTTGATCCGCAACCTCGGCCACCTTGCCCATGAGGAGGCGCCGGACCGCATCGCCGAGGCGATCCTGACGGCCTTCGCGGGCGAGACCCGGACGGGCTGACCTACGCCAGACCGACGGGAGCGCGCCGGTGCCACGTGGTCGCCGACTGGTAGGCCTGCCCGATGCGCAGGGCCATCGCCTCGTCGTAGCCCCGGCAGGCGATCTGCAGCGACAGCGGGAGCCCGTCCGCGGTGAACCCGTTCGGGAGCGCCAGGGCGCATAGGTCGAGGAGGTTGCCGAATCGGGTGAAGCGCGAGGGCAGATGCCCTTCGTCGACGCTGGCGAGAGGGATCGCCGGGGTCTCGGTGGTGGGAGTCAGAAGGGCGTCGAACCCATCCATCGCCGTCAAAAACTGCCGCTGGAGATCGCGTCGCCGATGCTGGGCGCCGAGGTAGTCCTGCGCCGTAACGCTGGCGCCCGCCAGGATGCGAGCCCGGACGGCGTCTCCGAGCGGTGCGTCCGGGTCTTCGGCGAGCGCCCCGTTGACGAAGTAGGCCTCCGCATTGGTGATGGCGCTGGCCTGCGCGGTCACGAGGTCGGATAAGCGGAAGGGCAGGGCGATCTCCACCACCTCGGCGCCGAGGCGTTCGAAGGTCGCGAGGGCGTCGTCATAGGCGGCGAGCATGGCAGGCGCGACGCCCGTGCGCTCGGCCTCGGGCATCCGCGCGAGGCGCAGGCCGTGTACGCCCCGGCCGAGATCCGGCATTGGGTCGGCAGGCGCCACGCCGCGGGTCGACGGATCGAGCGGGTCGGCGCCCGCGATCGCCCGGTACAGCACCGCCACGTCGGCGACCGAGCGCCCGAGGGGGCCGGGGGTATCCAGAGTGGTGCTGAGCGGCACGATTCCATACGTGCTGACGCGACCGACCGTGACCTTGAGCCCGGTCAACCCGCAGAACGCGGCAGGCAGGCGCACCGATCCGCCCGTGTCGGTGCCGATCCCCCAGGGCGCCAGGCGGGCGGCCACGGCCACGCCGGTCCCGCTGCTCGATCCACCGGGTGTGTGGGCCACCGCGAGGTCCCAGGGATTCCAGGGCGTGCCGAGGTGCTGGTTGGTGCCCCAACCGCCATAGGCGAACTCGACCGTGTGGGTCTTGCCCAGCACGATCATGCCCTGGGCGATCAGCCGCTGGGCGATGGTGGCGGTGGTTTGCGCGCGTCGGCCCCGGTGAGCGGCCGAGCCGCCCATGGTGATCCGCCCGGCGAGATCGATCAGATCTTTCAGGACCACCGGCACCCCGTGCAGGGGGCCGACGGCATGGCCGGAGCGGATCGCCCGGTCGGCCCCCTCGGCCGCGAGGCGCGCGTCGGCGGCATAGACGTCCGTGAAGGCCTGGAGCTTGGGCTCGTGCGCGGCGATCCGGGCGAGATGGGCCTCGACCGCCTCGACGGGCGAAAGGCGACGGGCCGCGATGGCCTCGGCGAGCGCCAGGGCGGTGAGATCGGTGGGGTCTGACATGAGACGCCTATGGAACGCTGACGAGGGACAGATCGAGGAACCAGGACTGGGCGGAGACGAAGCCCTTCACGCGGGGCGACATCGCGCGCGGGTTGCGGTCGTGCACCACGTAGAGCCAGGGTGGATCGTCCACGAGGCGCGCGTGCGCGGTGCGGGTGGCCTCCGCGATGACGGCGGGATCAGTCGATTCGGACAGGCGCTGGAGCGCGGCGTCGAAGGTCTCGTCCCGCCAGTTGGGAAAATTGAAGCCGCTCGGCGGAAAGCGGTCGGAGGAGAAGTAGCGAGCCATCACCCCGGCATCCGAGGTGGGCGAGCTGACGTTCAGCGCCATCGCCCCGGACAGACTCGGCGCATCCGGCAAAGCGCGGGTGGCGTTGAGGAGCACCTGCCACTCGACCACGTTGAAGCTGACCTCGACGCCGCAGGATTGCTTGAGATTTTCCTGGAGGAACTCATTCATCGGCAGGGGCAGCATCTGGCCCGACCCCGAGGTGGAGATCATGACCGGGAAGGCGAGCGGCTTCTTCGGTCCGTAGCCCGCCGCGGCCAGGAGCGATCGGCCCTTCTCCGGATCGAAGCCGTAGCGGTTTGCGGGCGCGCCGAAGCCCGGATCGTCCGGCTTCAGCCAGCCGATTGCGGGCTCGGCGGTGCCGTTGAGGAAGCTCACGATGGAATCGCGGTCGACGCAGTAGTTCAGCGCCTGCCGAACCCGGACATCGCGAAACGGGCTGTCCTTGGCGCCGATGTTGTAGAACCACGGCCAGACATGCGGATACGACCCGGTGGTAACGGTGAAGCCCGCGGATTTCAGTGACGGGATCGCATCGGCGGCCGGAACCTCGATCCAGTCGACTTGTCCCGACCGCAGGGCCGCGATCCGGGCATTCGCCTCGGGGATCGGCATCAGCCGGATGCGATCGAGCTTCGCGCGGCGACCCGCATCCCAGTAACCGTCGAAGCGCGCGAGATCGACCGCCTCGCGGGGGCTGACCCGGGTGATCCGGAATGGCCCCGTGCCGGCAGCCGGCAGCATCGCGGTGCCGGCCCAGGTACGGCCGCCCTTCTCGAACGAGGAGGGCGCGGTCATCAGCAGGTAGACCATCATGTAGGGAAAGTACGATGCCGGGATCGTGGTGGTGATCGCGACGGTGCGGTCATCGACCTTGCGGTAGCGATCGATGATCGGCACCCGCGTCCGGGTGATGCCGGCTGCCGCCACCTCGTACTGGGGTGCATCGGCCTTGAAGTAGCGATCGAGGTTCCACACCACCGCATCGGCGTCGAACGGCGTTCCGTCGTGGAACGCGACCCCGTCGCGCAGGTGGAAGAGCCAGGTCCGCTTGTCGTCGGCGGCCTGCTCCCAATGGTCCGCCAGCCCCGGCCGGAGGGTGGCCGGGCGGTCGGCCCGGGTCAGATCCCAGGAGACCAGCCCCTCGAAGATCGGGTAGCCGAGGAAGCGCAGGCCCTCGAAGCCGTTGTTCGGCATGCCGGTCGTGGTCGGGATGTCGGTCGCCGTCATGGCGATGCGCAACAGGCTCTCGGCCTGGGCAGGAGAAGCGAACGCCCCGAGCGCCATGGCGGCCAGCGCCGCCCGGTTTCGACGTGTCATCGTTTTGCACCCCGTGGTGTTGCGGCGGATCATCGGCCCCTCGTCAGTTGCGCGAGGACGGGGCGTAGAAGGGCTGGCGCGGAGCATCCGGCAGATAGCCGTCGTAGAAAGCCTTGACGTAGGGCGTGACCGCGCGCCCGAGTTCGCGACGGGCCACCTCCTCGGGCGTGCGCGGCCTGCCCAAGGTCTCGGCGATCTCGGCCAGGACCGCGTCGCGATCGACCTGGGTAAACCGGCCATCGGCGTAGACGATCTTCCCGTCGACGAAGACCGCATCGACGGCGCCGGTCTTGGCCCGCTGCATCAGCGCGTCGAGGAGGGGAATGTCGGTGTCCTGGTAGGGATAGGTCGCCCGGTCGTAATCGATCAGCACTGCGTCGAAGAAGCGGCCCGGATCGAGCCGGCCAACGCTCTGGCCGAAGGCGGTGGTCTTGGCGCCGTGCTCGGTCGCCATCCGGAGGACCTGCGGGCAGGTCGGCACGTCGTCGTCCATGCCGGGGGTGCGGTGGGCCCGCAGGACGAGGCGCAGTTCCTGGAGCATGTCGCGATCTTCGTTGATCCCGGCCTCATCGAGGCCCATCCCGACGGTCATGCCCTTGGCCTCGTAGAGGTTGAGGGGCGCCACGCCGGAGCGCAGGCGGAAATTCGACGAGCAATTGTGGCAGATGCAGGTGCCGGAATCGGCGGCGATGTCGGCATCCTCCGCCGTCAGCCAGACACCGTGCCCGAGGGTCAGGTGCGGCCCGAGCACGCCGAGGTCGTGGAGGTGGCGCACGGCCGTCTTGCCCGTCCGGCGCCAGGCGTATTCCTTCTGATAGGCGGTCTCGAGCAGATGCATATGCATCGGCACCCCGTGCTTGCGGGCCGCCGCATCGAGGGTCTGCAGGGCCTCGTCGCTGCACCAGTGCAGGTTGGCGGGGGCCAGCTGAATCCGGGTCAGGCGCTCGCCCTCGTTCTCGGCCTTCAACGTCTCGAACAGGGTCATGAAATCGCCGAAGGGCATCGACTGCGCCTTGAGATGCGCCATCAAGTGCCCGGCGATGGGCTGGGGCAGGCGCTCGCAGAAGGCCTCGTCGGCCTCGTAGACGAGGCGGTTCTGCTCGCGCACGGCGTAGCAGTAGGAGGCGCGCATCCCGATCTGGCGATAGGCGCCGAGCACCTGGGACGCCGCACCGTGGACCTGCTCGTAACCACCCGCCATCCAGCCGTGAATGTGCTGCACGGTGGTGACGCCGGAGGCGAGCATCTCGAAGGCCGAATAGAGCGTGTCGAGCCCGTGATCGACGCGTTTGGCGGCGATCCGGGTGGCGAACCACAACTCCAGGGCGTGGTCGGGCGAGCCGAGCTGCAGGGGGGTCAGCCCGACATGGTGGTGGCTGTTGACGAAGCCCGGCAGCATCACGTGGCGCGGATAACGATGCGTGACCGCGTCCGGTGCCTTGGCGCGCAGCGACTCTGGAGGGCCGACCTCGACGATGACGCCGTCCCGCACCAGCACGGCGGCGTTGTCGTGCTGGATGGGGGTATGGCGGTCCTGAACGCCGGTGATGACGGTGCGGGCCTCGACGATGATCTCGGTCATGCTGATCCTTCGGACGAATGAGGGTGGAGGTCGCGGACGTGGTCGGCGCTCAGCGCGCCTCCTGCTCCGCGAAGGCGCGGTCGACCTCGTCGGCGAGGAGTTCGCCGAAGCGGTCGCGCAGGTCGTGGAAGCGCGGATCGCGGGGATTGCGCGGCCGGGGCAGGTCCACCGGCACGATGGTCTTCACGCGACCGGGGCGGGCGGTGAACACCACCACGCGGTCGGCCAGCGCGATCGCCTCGTCGATGGAATGCGTGACGAGGACGATCGACGCGCCGCTGTCGCGCCAGATCTGCAGCAGGAAATCCTGCATCTTCGCCCGGGTCTGGACGTCGAGGGCGGCGAAGGGCTCATCCATCATGAGAACCTTCGGCCGCATGGCGAGCGCCCGGGCGCAGGCCGCGCGCTGGCGCATGCCACCGGAGAGTTCGTCCGGCTTCTTGTCCATCATGTCGGCGAGGCCGACACGCCGCAGCATCTCGGCGGCGATCTCCCGGCGCTTGAGCTTCTGCACGGCCCCGATGGCCAAGCCGAAGGCGACGTTGTCGAGAATGGTCAGCCAGGGGAACAGCGAGGCGTCCTGGAAGATCAGGCCGCGCTCGGCCGACGGTCCCGTGATCGGCAGGCCATCCGCCGCCATGGTGCCGGCGCTCGCCGGTTCCAACCCGGCGATCATGTAGAGCAGGGTCGACTTCCCGCAGCCGGACGGCCCGAGGAAGACCACGAATTCGCCCGGGAGAATGTCGAGGTCGATGTCGCGCAGGGCCTTGACCGGAGATCGACCGGCGGGCGTCCAGGTCTTGCCGACGCCGGACAGGCGCACGGCCGGGCGGCGCGGCGCGGCGCGTGGAACCGGAGCGTTCATCGGCCACCTCCCTGGGGGGCGATCCACCACAACATGCGGGCCTGGATCTGTCGCAGGGCCCAGTCGAAGCTGAAGCCGAGAAGGCCGATGATCGCCATGGTGAAGAAGCTCAGCCGCGCGTTGAAGGTCGAGCGCGCCAGCGACACGATTTGCCCGAGGCCGCTTCCGACGCCCACCGCCTCGGCGATCAGCACCACCATCCAGGCCGCGAACAGGTTGAGACGCAGGGTCATGAACAGGCCAGGCAGGATCGCCGGCAGGACCACGCGGAAGAAGGTCTGCCGGGAATCCGCCCCCATGATGCGGGCGACGTTGAGGTAGGTGACCGGCACGGCCGCGATCTGCGCGCTCGTCGTGAGCGCGATGGCGAAGAAGAGCGTGATGAAGACGAGGAAGATCGCCGGCACGTCGCCGATCCCGAAGACGAAGATCGCCACCGGCAGCCAGGCCACGGGCGAGATCGGCGCCAGCAGCAGGACCGTGGGCAAGACGAGATTGCGGAACAGCCGGATGTAGTGGAGGAGCGCCCCCACCAGAACGCCGCCGACGAAGCCGAGCACGAGGCCCACCGTCACCCGCATCGTCGTCCACCCGATGGTGGCCAGCAGCGGCATCACGCCCCCGCCGCCGCCCCGACTGCCGATGCGATTGGCCCGGTCGAAATAGGTCAGGGTCCCGGGCAGGTCGGACAGGAACAGGTGTGGCGGCGGCAGGAGCAGCGGATTGAGGAAGCCGAGCGCCCACAGCGTCTCCCACAGGCCGGCGAACAGGCCGAGGGAGGCGATGCTCCAGCCGAGCGTCGCCAGAGCGGAGCGGAGTTGGGGGTATCGCGCTGGCGCCGGGGAGGGCACCGATGTGGGGGCCGTTTGGGCCACGCGCACGGGAACCGGCGCCACCGCGCCGAGGGAGGCATCCGTTGCTGCCATGAGGCTGCCTTTCGGGAGATCGGGAATCGGGTCCGGCATCCGGTCGGGTGACCGCAAGGTGCGTCAGGCCGATTTCAGCTTGAGCCCATCGTAGAGGGGCCGGTTCTCGGCGATGACCTGCTCCATGAGGCGCCAGTCGAAGGCCTCGCGGCCCGGCGCCGTCTTGACGTAGCCCATCTCCTTCATGGACTGGCCGCGCGCGATGATGAAGTCGGTCTGATTGCGCTGGTCGGTGCAGACCGGCTGCTTGGCGGAAGCATCGACTGCAGCCGCCATGGTGGTCTTGTAGTAGCTGCCGACGGTGTCCTTCAGGGCCGCATCGCGATCGGACTCGATCTGGGCCTGCGCGGTGAACAGCGCCTTGATCACGGCCCGTACGGCAGCCGGATTTGCTTCGATGAACGGCGTCCGGGCTGCCAGAACACAGTCGGAATAGCCGGCACCGTAGACGTCGGTTCCATCCGACAGGAGCGTGGCGCCTTTGCGCGACTGGAGGCACTGGGTCGCATAGGGCTCGATGTGGCAGATCGCATCGACCGCACCGGCGATGAAGGCCTGGGCCAGCTCCGGCGAGGTATCGAGATAGCGCACGTCGAGGTCCTGGAAGGTCAGGCCGGCCTTCTTCAGGTAATCGAACGGCAGCACCTCGAGCGTGTCGGCCTGGAAGGTGCCGAGGGTCTTGCCCTTCAGGTCGGCAGCGGAACGGATGCCCTCCCGCGCCACGATCATGCAGCCCTGGACGCCGCCGCCGGCGACGATCTTCACCGGCGCACCGGCGTCGTAGAGGGTCATGAAATTCGAGTAGGGGATCATCGACATGTCGACGAGCCCGGCCCCGAACATCGTGGTGATCTCGGCATTGGAGGGCGTCACCACGAAGTCCAGCGTGACCCCATCGGCCTCCGTCAGCTTGCGCTCGTGGGCGAGGAACATGCCGAGGTTGCAGAAGCCGGAGCCGTGGGTGGCCTTGACGGTGGTCATGGCGCCCGCGGCAGCGGCCGGCGCCATCAGGGCCGCCAGGTGGGCAGGCAGCGCGATGGCGGCGCCGGCGGTTCCCATCCCGCGAAGGAGGCCGCGCCGGGAAAAGCGTTGGAAGAACAGGCCGTCACGTTCGCACATGATGCTCTCCGACATTCGCAGAATGCGAAGATGCCGCGAACCCTCGGGTCTGCCGGACGCAGGACTGCATCGGGAGAAGGCATGATGCAGTCGGAGCGGGCAGCACCGTCCGGGACGGGCTTCCTCGGATGGGCACGCCAACCCATGAGAGCCAAAGGCTCTGCGCTGCCCGTGGGCCGACGCAAGGGCCGCGCCAACCGCCCAGGCTGCCGCGCTGGCCGCCGGCTTGGCGGAGGTGCGGAATTTGCTGGGCCGCCGATCGACGATACCGCGTTCCCTGCGGCACGTGATGGTACCGTGCGGCCCGAGCGGAATATCGGCTCGGCCCGGGACAGACCCTGATCAACCGCCTGAGACCGATGCAACGAAAGAGCTTCCGATGCCTGATTTGAGCAGCCTGCTGGCCTTCGCCGCCATCGCCCTGGGGATGGCCCTCACACCGGGGCCGAACATGGTCTACCTGATCTCGCGGTCGATCTGCCAAGGCAGGACCGCCGGCCTGATCTCGCTCGGCGGCGTGGCCCTCGGGTTCGTCGTCTACATGCTGTGCGCGGCGTTCGGCATCACGGCCCTGCTGCTGGCCGTTCCCTTCGCCTACGACACCATCCGGATGGCCGGGGCGGTCTACCTGTTCTGGCTCGCATGGCAGGCGGTGCGACCGGGCGGGCGTTCGCCGTTCGAGATCCGGACACTGCCCGAGGACAGCCCGCGCCGGCTGTTCGTCATGGGATTGCTGACCAACCTGCTCAATCCGAAGATCGCCGTGATGTACCTGTCGCTGCTGCCGCAATTCATCGATCCGACGAATGGCAGCGTCCTCGTCCAGGCCCTGGTGCTCGGCACGGTGCAGATCGTGCTCAGCCTCTCGGTCAATGCCGCGATCGCCGTATCCGCCGGTGCGATGGCAACGTTCCTGACGCGCCGACCGTCCTTCGCGATGGTCCAGCGGTGGGTGATGGGAACGGTGCTGGCCGGCCTCGCGGTGCGGATGGCGAGCGAAGCCCGACGCTGAGGGAAACGACCTGCGATTCCCGCAAGGATGGTCCGGATCGCGTGGAGGCGATCAGGGCCAGACCGAAGTCCCTGCCGTCCCAATTACCGCGAAGATCCCTTCGTCTCGACAGACATCATCTCTCGCGGTCCACGCGCGTCCGAAGGCTTGCCGAGACCGGCTTCCGTCTCACCCGCTTCGGCTTTCTGCCGTGACGCGGCCTCAGCAGGACGCTCGATCACCAGAACCGCACCCAGGGTGAAAAAACTGGCACCGAACGGCGCGGCAAGCAAAGACCACAGCCCTATGATCGGCCATGTCACTGCGACCGTTAATCCTCCGCCCAAAATCGCTGCGAAACTGAGAAAACCCAAGACACATCAACCGATTTGCGATCAGATGGCTGACCGGAGGCGAAGCGTATGCGCTGGATTGTTCTTGGAACACCGTTTGATGAATAGCAACAAGCCAGGATTCGTTTTGGTGATTACCCGTCTTGCCTGTGAAGTATTTATTCCTGACGCTCTCAAAACCTGATTTATCCTAACTTTTTTCGAACCTCCGCCATTGGTCTGCAAAAAATTCTTTATTCAGGCCCGCAAAGACATGAGAAGGCTCTGCTGCGTTGCGGCTATAACTTCGGAACGGTGCCCCTGCCGCGCGCCGACCAAAACAGCCGAAAGTTGCGGTTCAATCAATTCGACCTGCGAAATCAAGGCTAAAGCTACATATAGACTTTTATACCTAGGCTTTTTACGAAGTCTTACGTTAACGTGATACAGTTTTGCAATATCGGGGCGTGAATTTTCGGTCCTATAACGTACCATCATCGCGACATGACGGTACGGAAAGCGGGTACATCGCGTCGATCACGCACCATCCGTATCCAGTCTCGATACGCGCAGGACTCACGTGAGGAACCGTGCCGCGAATGGGCGCTCGCACCGCGACGACCGCTGATCCCGCATCGATCCTCTCAAACAAAGGGGTGATCGACTCCCATCACGCAACGGTTCGAACCTTGCGCGTGAAACGCTGCGCGCGATCCGAGTGGACCTTTGGGCTGGCCCTGGCAACCTGCATTCCTCCGAGGGATTTCGCGACGAACCTGATGTTCTCCAACCGTCGCGTCCCATCCGTCGGCATCGGTATGACGGGCAGGCTGGCATTCGAACCGACAGAACGGTTTGGCCAAATCAGCGCTTGCAACGGACGCGTTCCCGCGAATAGTGTCACTCTATGTTGACACTCGCAGACTCACCGAGCCTCGCGACGACCTGGTCTCCGCGCCCGCACGCGGTGGTGATCGGCAGCGGCTTCGGCGGGTTGGCGGCGGCGGTGCGCCTCGGTGCGCGGGGCTACCGGGTGACGGTGCTGGAGCGGCTGGAGCAGGCCGGTGGCCGGGCTCGCGTCCATCGACAGGACGGCTTCACCTTCGATGCCGGGCCGACCATCGTGACGGCGCCGTTCCTGTTCGAGGAATTGTGGACCCTGTGCGGGCGGCGCATGGCCGACGATGTCACCCTGGCGCCGATGCTGCCGTTCTACCGCATCCGCTTCCCGGACGGCGCCACCTTCGATTACAGCGGCGATCCGGAAGCGATGCGGGCCGAGGTCGCCCGGTTCTCGCCTGAGGACGTCGACGGCTACGAACGGTTCATGGAGCGCAGCGCCGCGATCTGCCGGGTCGGCTTCGAAGATCTCGGGCACGTGGCCTTCTCCTCCGTCCGCGACATGCTGCGGATCACCCCGTCCCTGCTGCGCCTCGGCGGCCATCGCTCGGTCTATGATCTCGTGGCGCGCTACATCCGGGACGAGCGCCTGCGCACCATCTTCAGCTTCCATCCGCTCCTGATCGGCGGTTCTCCCTTCCGGGCCAGCGCCATCTATTGCCTCATCGCCCACCTCGAGCGCCGCTGGGGCGTGCACTTCGCCATGGGGGGGACCGGACGGCTGGTCGACGGCCTCGTGGGCTTGATCGAGGGGCAGGGCGGGACGATCCGCTACCGGGCCGAGGTGGCCCGCATCGACGTGGCGGCGGGCTGCGCCACGGGGGTGACGCTGACCGACGGGACCGCCATTCCCGCTGACATCGTGGTCTCGAACGCCGACTCGGCCGCGACCTACCTGACCCTGCTCGGCGGGGCGGGGCGATCCTGGCACCGGGCGAAGCTCAAGGCCTCGTCCTCCTCGATGGGGCTGTTCGTCTGGTACTTCGGGACGAACCGCAAATTCCCCGACCTCGCGCATCACACCATCCTGATGGGGCCGCGCTATCGCGAGCTCATCGCCGACATCTTCGTCCGCAAGGTCCTGGCGCCGGATTTCAGCCTCTACCTGCATCGCCCTACCGCCACCGATCCGCTCCTGGCACCGCCCGGCTGCGACGCCTTCTACGTGCTGTCGCCGGTGCCGAACCTCGCCGGCGGGCAGGACTGGTCGCAGCGTGCCGAGCCCTACCGGCAGGCGATCGCGGACAGCCTCGACGCCACCGTGATGCCGGGCCTGTCCGGATCGATCGTCACCTCCCGAGTCACGACACCAGCGGATTTCGCCAGCGATTTTCTGAGCTTCCGTGGGTCCGGCTTCGGCCTCGAACCGGTGCTGACGCAATCGGCGTGGTTTCGGCCGCACAATGCCTCGTCGGCCTTCAAGAACCTCTATCTCGTCGGCGCGGGCACCCATCCGGGCGCCGGGCTGCCCGGCGTCCTGTCCTCGGCCAAAGTCCTCGACACGGTGGTGCCGGATGCGCGTCTCTACGCTTGAAGCCGTTCGGTACGCCCCGGTCCGGGCACCGCTCTGGGCGATTCCGCACGCGGATGCGGCCGATCATGCCGCCTGCCGGGCCGCGATCCGGACAGGCTCGCGCAGCTTCTTCGCCGCCTCCGCCCTGCTGCCGGCCCGGGTGCGCCACCCGGCCTACGGGCTCTATGCCTTCTGCCGCCTCTCCGACGATGCCGTCGACGACGCACAGGCTCGCGACCGGCCGGCGGCCCTGGCCCGCCTCGCCGCGCGCCTCGCCCGCATCTACGACGAAGCCCCCAGCGACGCTCCAGCCGACCGGGCGATGGCCGATCTGGTCGCGGCCCATCATCTGCCGCAGGCCTTGCCCGGCGCGCTGATCGAAGGATTGGCGTGGGATGCGCAGGGGCGTCGATACGAGACCCTGTCGGACCTGACCGCCTACGCGGCGCGGGTCGCCGGCAGCGTCGGCGCGATGATGACCGTGCTGATGGGCGTGCGCGACGCCGTCGTGCTCGCCCGGGCCTGCGACCTCGGCGTCGCCATGCAGTTCACCAACATCGCCCGGGACATCGGCGAGGATGCCCGGGCGGGACGGCTCTACCTGCCGCTCTCCTGGATGCGGGAGGTCGGCCTCGACCCGGACGCGTTCCTCGCCGACCCGGTCGCGAGTCCCGCCCTCCAGGCCCTGGTCGCACGCCTGCTCGCCGTCGCGGATGCGCTCTACGCCCGGGCCGAGGCCGGCATCCCCGGATTGCCCCTCGGCTGCCGGCCCGCCATTCGCGCCGCCCGCCTGATCTACGCCGAGATCGGCCGGGACCTGGAAAGGGGCGACCTCGACCCCGTCGCCATCCGCGCCCGGGTGCCCGGCCGGCGCAAGGCCGTCCTGATGGCCCGCGCCCTGCTGCCGCTGGCGTCCATTCCCAATCATACGGCCCCGCCACTCGCCGAAACCGCCTTCCTGGTGGAGGCCGTCGCGGCCCAGCCCGTGCCGGTGCCGCCGGCCTGGTGGAACGTGCCCGGTCAGGTCGCCCGGGTCCTCGATCTGATCGAGACCCTGCGGGAGCGCGAGGGCGCGGTGCCGGTCGGCCCGTGAGCGACCCGCTCTTTGCCGTCTTCGATATCGGGCTGGTCTTCGCCCTCGCCCTCGGGCTAGCAATCTGGCAGCTCGTGGTCCTGAAGCGCAGCATTCGGCGCGACCGTGCCGCCGCCCTCGAGAAGGCGAAGGCGTCTGAGCGGTCTGGAGACCGTTCAGGCTGACGGATGATCACCCCACCCGGCGCGGCATCCGGAACGGCAGCATCAGGCGAACCAGCGGATTCGCGTATCGCCTGAGGGACAGGCTCTCGTGCATCGGCCGGACCGCCTCGCCGCGCAGGGTCGCGCTGAGCTGCGAGCGGGCATAGAACGGCGTGTCCTCGAAGGTCCGCACGATGTCGGCGCGGCCGTCGTCGCTGCGGGTCTGCCGCGGCATGCGCCAGACCCGCGTCGCCGGAAGCGCGGCGCGCGGGGGCGGATCGATGTCCCGGGGTGTCCCATCGGCGGCAAAGCACAGGGTCAGGTCCTGGCGCGAGCCGTCGCGGCGATGCACGTCGTACAGGATCGCCGCCCCGTCCTGAAGGTCCGCCCGGCACCAAGTCCAATCGCGAAACGCCGCTTCCAGGGACGTATCGCCGTGGTTCGTGTCGAAATAGGCCGTGCCGCGCCAGTTCAGATCAGGCTCGGTGAGCGCGACCTCGACCGGGGAGGACGGCGCCATCGGCCACCAGCGGTGCTGGCCCGCGGCGTCGAGGTGATGCGGCCCGGGCGTGATGCCGCCGGGCCGCAGCCGCACGGTGCCGCGCACCCGCGTGGGAATCGGCGCCGTCACCTCGTCGATCCGGATGGTCAGCGTCGTGCCATCCCACGACAGCCCGCTCGGGCCGATCGCGATGTGGTCGCCATCGCGCGTGAGGCTGGCGCGCCCCCGCTCGGTCATGCAGAAGCGGTTGGCCCGTTCGCCGTAGAGCACCACGTTGACGGCGCAGTGGTCGAAGGGATCGCGCGTCGGGTCCCAGGCGTAGTAGGGCGAGAACACGCTGCCGATGAAGGCGATGATGGTCAGGCCCTGTCGCCCGTCCGCGCTCAGGGCGTCGACGTACCACCAGACGTAGCCGTCGCGATCCACCCGCGTATCGAAGCGCGGGCGCCAGTCCGGTCCCGCAGCAGGCTGTCCGCCGCGATCCGCCCGGATTGCGCCGCCATCGGCACCCCCGGCCCCGGGTGGATGCTCCCCCCGGCGAGGTAGAGGCCCGGGATCCGGGTGCGTGCTCCCGGCCGCTTGAACGACGCCATCCAGCCGTGGGAGGCTCGGCCGTAGAGAGCCCCCGCCGTCCCCGGAAACAGCCGCGCGAAATCCGCCGGTCCCGTCGTCACCGGCTCCGCCGTTTCCGCGAGGGTCAGGCCGCTCGCGCTGAAGCGCCGCCGCATCGTGGTCACGCATGTCTCGATCTCCGAGGGGCCGATGGGCCGGGCAGGGGCATTGACGAGGCAGAGGAGGCGCTCGGGCCGGTCGGACGGAGCGGCGCGGTCGGATCGATCCTGCGCGCAGACATAGACGGTGGGGTCGTCCGGCAGGTGCCCGGCGCGGATGCGGGCGAACTCGGCCGCGTAATCGCCGGAGAAGAACACCGTGTGCCGGGCGAGCGGGAAACCGCTGGTCCGCGCCTGGAGGCACAGGGTGACCGCCGAGAGCGAACGATCGCCGGCCGGTACCGCGTCGGCGGCGCGGGCGGCCTCGCGCCCGAGAAGCCCGTCGGCCAGGGCCGCGACGTCGGCGTTGCAGACCACCGCATCCGCCGCCAGCCGCTCGCCGTCATCGAGGTCGACCCCGACCACGCGACCGCCCTGGACGGCGATTGAGCGCACCGAGGTTTCGTAGCGGAAGCGCGCGCCCCGGTCGGCGGCGAGATCCGCGACCACGGCGGCCAGCCGGCTGAGGCCGCCGCCGACGTGCCAGACCCCCTGGCTTTCCACATGCGCCACCAGCATCAGGGTGGCGGGCGCCGCGAAGGGCGACGAGCCGCAATAGGTCGCGTAGCGCCCGAACAGCTGCCGCAGGCGCGGATCGGCGAAGTAGTCGCCGAGCGCGCTCCACAGGGTGGTGAAGGGTTGGATGCGCCAGAGGTCGCCGAGGCCCGAGAGCCCGGCCTGTCGCGTCAGGTCGATCGGGCTCGGGCGCTCGCCCCGGATGAACGGTCGCTCCAAGGTGGCGTAGACCTCGGCGGCCCGGGCGCGGAAGCGGCGATACCCGTCCCGCTCCCCCGTCCCGGCGAAGGTGGCGATCGCCGCCTCGGAGGCCTCGGGATCGGCATGGAGGTCGAGCTGCTCGTCCGGCCCCCAGGCGTGTCGCGCCAGGATGCCGGCCGGTTCCAGACGCACATGGGCGGCGAGATCCGCACCGCATTCGGCGAAGATCTCCTCGAACACCCACCGCATGGTGAAGACCGTAGGGCCGGCATCGACGGCCGTTCCCCCGACCGGGACCCGCCGCATCTTGCCGCCGGGATGAAGGGCCTGCTCGATCACCGTCACGTCGAGCCCGGCATGGGCCAGCCGCAGGGCCGCCACCAAACCTCCGATGCCGGCCCCGATGATCACGACCTTCACGTGCGCCTCTCCCGTCACACCGATCGACCTTGACGCGTGTCAATAAATACTGACACTTTGTTTTAGCAAGAACAAGTGACAGGGAGAGACGGGTCATGGACGCCAACCGTCGCATCGAGCAGGCCCTCGACGCCGCCGTCGCCCATCTGGAAGCGCCCGGCGCCCCGCCCCGCCTGGCCGAGTCGATCCGTTATGCGGTCTTCCCGGGCGGGCACCGCATTCGTCCGCGCCTGTGCCTCTCGGTGGCCCGTGCCTGTGGCGACGACGATCCGGCGGCTTCGGACGCGGCGGCGGCGGCGATCGAACTCCTGCACTGCGCATCCCTGGTGCATGACGATCTGCCCTGCTTCGACGACGCGCCCCTGCGGCGCGGGCAGGCCTCGGTCCACGCAGCCTTCGGCGAGCCCCTGGCGGTACTGACCGGCGACGCCCTCATCGTCTCCGCCTTCGAGACGCTGGCTCGCGGCGCGGCGCGCAGTCCGATGCGCCTGGCGGCCCTGGTCGGGCTCGTCGCCCGCGCCGCCGGCTCCCCCGCCGGCATCGCCGCCGGACAGGCCTGGGAATCGGAACCGAACGTGGCGCTCACGGAATATCAGCAGGCCAAGACCGGAGCCCTGTTCGCGGCCGCGACCGTGACGGGCGCCGCCGCCGCCGGTGCGGCATCCCTGCCGTGGCGGCTCCTCGGAGAATGCCTCGGCGAGGCCTATCAGGTTGCCGACGACCTGCGCGACGTCGCCTGCCGCCAGGAGGAGGTCGGCAAGCCGGTGGGGCGCGATTCGACCCTCGGTCGGCCCAATGCAGCAGCGCTGCTCGGCATGAGCGGCGCGCTGGCCCGGTTGAAGCGCCTCGTCCGCGAGGCCGTCGACGTCATACCGGATTGCCCCGGCGCCGACATCCTGCGGGCGGAGATCGTGGCGCAGACGCGGCTGTTCCTGCCGGCAAGCCTGGCGCGGGAACTCGCCTGACGTGGCCGGCGGTGCGACGGCCGGGGCGCCGCCCACGCTCCGCCCACGCGGCGTGCGGTCCCGCTGGTACACGCTCAGAGCCCGCATCATCGCCGATCCGCGATTCCAGCGCTGGGCCGCCGGCTTTCCGCTGACCCGGCGCATCGCGCGGTCGAACACCCGGGCGCTGTTCGATCTGTGCGCGGGCTTCACCTATTCGCAGACGCTGTTTGCCTGCCTCAAGCTCGATCTCTTCGCGCTGCTCGCCGAGGGCCCGGTTCCCGCCGATCTCCTGGCAGCCCGGATGGATCTGTCCCGCGAGGCGTCGGCACGCCTTCTCAAGGCGGCCGTTTCGCTCGGTCTCATCCGGCGACTGCCGGACGGATGTTTCGTCCTGGCCGATCTCGGGGCGGCGCTGATCGGGAACCCCTCGATCGGCCGCATGATCGAGCATCACGCCCTGCTCTACGCGGATCTGTCCGATCCAGTCGCACTCCTGCGCGGCGAGAGCGGGCCGACCCGGCTCGCGGGCTACTGGCCGTACGCGCGAGGCGATGGGGCCGAGCTGTCGACGGAGGCCGTGACCCCCTACAGCGCGCTGATGTCGGCCTCGCAGGCGCTGATCGCCGAGGACATCGTCGAGGCCTATCCGTTTCGGCGGCATCGTTGCCTGCTGGATGTCGGCGGCGGCGAAGGCGCCTTCCTGTCGGCCGCCGCCGCCGCAGCGCCCGACCTCGCGCTCAGGCTGTTCGATCTGCCCGAAGTGGCACGGCGCGCCGCGGCGCAATTCGCCCGCTCGGGCCTCGCCGACCGGGCTCAAGCCGTCGGCGGCAGTTTTCTGATCGATCCACTGCCCAAGGGTGCCGACGCACTCAGCCTGATCCGCGTCGTGCACGACCACGACGACGCGACGGTGCGAGGGCTGTTGCGAGCGGCCTGGACGGCGCTGCCGCCCGGCGGACGCCTGGTGCTGGCCGAGCCGATGAGCGGCACCGCCGGGGCCGAGCCGATCACCGATGCGTATTTCGGCTTCTACCTGCTGGCGATGGGGAGCGGTCACTGCCGCACCGCTGCGGAACTGACCGCGCTGCTGGCCGAAGCGGGGTTTCAGCGTATCCGCGAGGTCGCGACCCGGCGCCCGCTCCTGACCCGCATGCTGGTGTCCACCCGTTAAGACAACGAATAACGTAAGTTCTGCTTGACGTTCGAAAGTGTCTATCTAGGATGACACATCGAGTTCGAAGCCAAACGGACCGAATCGTCGGATGAGGGGAGGGCAGGCTCGATGCAGACGAACGCCGTGCTTCTTCATGCCCCCCGCCGGCTCGACCTCGAAACTCTCGACCTCGATACGCCGACGGCCGCTGACGCGGTGGTGGCGATCCGGTGGAGCGGAATCAGCACCGGTACCGAGCGCCTGCTCTGGTCCGGGACGATGCCGGCCTTTCCCGGCATGGGGTATCCGCTGGTGCCCGGCTACGAGTCGGTCGGCGAAGTGGTCGAGGCCGGCGCGGATTCCGGTATCCGGGTCGGACAGACAGTGTTCGTGCCCGGAGCCCGCTGCTTCGGACCCGTTCGCGGCCTCTTCGGCGGCGCAGCCTCCCATCTGGTCAGTGCCGGCGACCGCCTCGTCCCCATCGATCGGGCCTGGGGCGAGCGCGGAACCCTGATCGCACTCGCGGCGACCGCCCACCACGCCCTCGCGGGCATCGACCTGACCCGGCCGCTCCTGGTCGTGGGGCACGGCGTGCTTGGGCGACTGGTCGCCCGCCTCGCCAGGACCCTCGGCGGCACGCCGCAGGTCTGGGAGATCGATCCGACCCGCCACGCGGGCGCAGACGCCTACGCTGTGAGCACCCCCGAGGCGGATGCCAGACACGACTACGCCACGATCCTCGATGTCAGCGGCGACGCTAGGATCCTCGATAGCGGGATCGCGCGTCTCGCCCCCGGCGGCGAGATCGTGCTCGCCGGGTTCTACGAGCGCCGCCTCGGCTTCGACTTCGCGCCCGCCTTCCTGCGCGAAGCCCGCATCCGCGTCGCCGCGCAGTGGCGGCCCGAAGACCTCGCCGCGACCTTGTCCCTGGTCGAACGCGACCGTCTCTCCCTCGACGGCCTCATCACCCATCGGCGCCCGGCCTCGGACGCTCCGGACGCTTACCGCAGGGCTTTCGGCGAGCCCGAATGCCTGAAGATGATCCTGGATTGGAGAGCGGCATGAACATCCAGCTGACGAATCTGCAGCTGAACGGGGTCTCCGAAGCGCTGCGGGCCGAGGCCGGCATCGAGCCGGACCCCGTTCCGGTGACGGCGACCAAGGAAACGCAGATCATCGCGATCTACGGCAAGGGCGGCATCGGCAAGTCGTTCACCCTGGCCAACCTCAGCTACATGATGGCCCAGCAGGGCAAGAAGGTCCTGCTCATCGGCTGCGACCCCAAGAGCGACACGACCTCGCTTCTGTTCGGTGGCCGCGCCTGCCCGACGATCATCGAAACCTCGACGAGGAAGAAGCTCGCCGGCGAACAGGTCGCCATCGGCGATGTCTGCTTCAAGCGCGACGGCGTCTACGCCATGGAACTCGGCGGCCCCGAGGTCGGGCGCGGCTGCGGTGGGCGCGGCATCATCCACGGCTTCGAATTGCTGGAGAAGCTCGGCTTCCACGAGTGGGGGTTCGACTACGTCCTGCTCGACTTCCTCGGCGATGTGGTCTGCGGTGGTTTCGGCCTGCCGATCGCCCGGGACATGTGCCAGAAGGTCATCGTCGTCGGCTCGAACGACCTGCAGTCGCTCTATGTGGCCAACAACGTCTGCTCGGCGGTGGAATACTTCCGCAAGCTCGGCGGCAATGTCGGCGTCGGCGGCCTCGTCATTAACAAGGACGACGGCACCGGTGAGGCGCAGGCCTTCGCCGAGGCGGTCGGCATCCCGGTTCTGGCCTCGATCCCGGCGCATGACGACATCCGGAAGAAGAGTGCGAACTACGAGATCATCGGCCGGCCCGAGAGCCCCTGGGGCTCGCTCTTCGCCGATCTCGCCCAGAACGTTCACGACGCTGCGGCCAACCACCCGACGCCCCTGAGCCAGGACGGCCTGCTCGGCCTGTTCAAAGGCGAAGCGGTCGGCCGGGGGGTCACCCTGGTGCCCGCCACCTTCGAGGACATGTGCGGCACGACCCAGGTCGTGAAGCCGTCCCTCGAAGTCGTGTACGACGAGGTCTGACGCGCATGGCCGTCACCCTCGACATCGCCGATCTTCGCGCTCGCAAGGAGCGCCCGGCCTCGACCCTGGTGCCCATCGTGGCCCCGGCCGAGGTGGTGAACATCGCCGCCACGAAGGCCGATGGTCTCGGGTGTCACTCCGGCAAGGCGACGATGCGGGCAGCGGCCGAGGCGGCCGGCCTGTCCGACACCCTGGAGCAGCTCCGCAAGGACTACCCGGCGGGTCCGCACGACCAGCCCCAGAGCATGTGCCCGGCCTTCGGCTCGCTCCGGGTCGGCCTGCGCATGCGGCGCACCGCGACGATCCTCTCGGGCTCGGCCTGCTGCGTCTACGGGCTGACCTTCACGTCGCACTTCTACGGCGCCAAGCGCAGCGTCGGCTACGTGCCCTTCAACTCCGAGACGCTGGTGACCGGCAAGCTGTTCGAGGACATCCGCGAGGCGGTGTTCCAGGTTGCCAAGCCCGCCGATTACGACGCCGTCGTCATCATCAATCTCTGCGTGCCGACCGCCTCGGGCGTGCCCCTGCGGCTTCTCCCGAAGGAGATCGACGGGGTCCGCATCATCGGCATCGACGTGCCGGGCTTCGGGGTGCCGACCCATGCCGAGGCCAAGGACGTCCTTGCCGGGGCGATGCTGAAATTCGCCCGGACGGAGGCCGAGCAAGGCCCCGTCCAGGCGCCCCGCGCCGGTCGGTCCGAGCGCCCGACCGTGGCACTGCTCGGCGAGATGTTCCCGGCCGACCCGGTCGTCATCGGCGGTCTGCTGGAGCCGCTCGGCCTCGCGGCCGGACCTGTGGTGCCGACGCGGGAATGGCGCGAACTCTACGCCGCCCTCGACTGCACCGCGGTCGCCGCGATCCACCCGTTCTACACAGCCTCAATCCGGGAATTCGCCGCCGCCGGGCGCCCCATCGTGGGCTCGGCTCCGGTCGGCCATGATGGCACCGCCGACTGGCTCGACCGGATCGGCGAGGCCTGTGCGGTCCCCCGCGCCACCGTCGAGGCCGCCAAGAACCGGCTGCTGCCGATGATCAAGGGCGCGCTCGCCGCCAGCCCGATCCGGGGCCGGATCACCCTGTCGGGCTACGAAGGCTCCGAACTCCTGGTCGGGCGCCTCCTCGTCGAGAGCGGTGCGGATCTGGCCTATGTCGGCACCGCCTGTCCGCGCACGCCCTATTCGGAGGCCGACCAGGCCTGGCTCGAGGCGCGCGGCGTCACCGTGCGCTACCGCGCCTCCCTGGAGGACGACCTTGGCGCCATGATGGATGCGCGGCCCGATCTCGCCATCGGCACCACGCCCGTGGTGCAGAAGGCCAAGGCGTTGGGGATACCCGCCCTCTACTTCACCAACCTGATCTCGGCCCGCCCGCTGATGGGCGTGGCGGGCGCCGGATCGCTGGCCAAGGTGATCAACGCGGCGCTCGGCAATCGCGGTCGCTTCGATGCGATGCGGGCCTTCTTCAATGGGGTCGGCGAGGGTCACGCCGCCGGCATCTGGGAGGATGTGCCCAAGCTTCGCCAGAACGTCGCCTCGGCCGTGCGCGCCAAGCCCGCCCCAGGAAAGTTCGACCATTCGCCGATCGGGGAGATGGCCTGATGCTTGTCCTCGATCACGATCGGGCCGGCGGCTACTGGGGCGCCGTCTACGTCTTCACCGCCATCAAGGGCCTGCAGGTCGTCATCGACGGACCGGTCGGCTGCGAGAACCTGCCCGTCACCTCGGTGCTGCACTACACCGATGCCCTGCCGCCGCACGAACTACCGATCGTGGTCACGGGGCTGGCAGAGGAAGAACTCGGCCGCCACGGCACCGAGGCCGCGATGAAGCGGGCTCACGCCACCCTCGATCCGGCCCAGCCGAGCGTCGTCGTCACCGGCTCGATCGCCGAGATGATCGGCGGGGGGGTGACGCCGGAAGGCACCAACCTCCAGCGCTTCCTGCCCCGTACCATCGACGAGGACCAGTGGCAGGCGGCCGACCGGGCCATGGCTTGGCTCTGGAACGAGTACGGCGCCAAGCGCTTTGCCAAGAAGGGCATCCCGGTCCGGCCCGCCCGCCAAGAGGGCGTCAAGCCGCGGGTCAATCTCATCGGCCCGGCCTACGGCACCTTCAACATGCCCTCGGATCTGGCCGAGATCCGTCGCCTCGTCGAAGGCATCGGCGCCGAGGTGAACCTGGTGTTCCCGCTCGGCTCGCATCTCGCCGACGTCCCCGCCCTGGTGAACGCGGATGCCAACATCTGCCTCTACCGTGAGTTCGGCCGCCTGCTGTGCGAGGCCCTGGAGCGTCCGTACTTCCAGGCGCCCATCGGCATCCACTCGACGACGCGGTTCCTGCGCGCGCTCGGCGAAGCACTCGGCCTCGACCCGGAGCCGTTCATCGAGCGCGAGAAGCACACCACGATCAAGCCGGTCTGGGACCTGTGGCGCTCGGTGACCCAGGATTTCTTCGGGACCGCCAGTTTCGGGATCGTCGCGTCCGACACCTACGCTCGCGGCGTCCGCCACTTCCTCGAAGACGAGATGGGCCTGCCCTGCCATTTCGCCGTGTCCCGCAAGGCCGGACAGAAGACCGATAACGCCGAGATCCGCGACCTGATCGCGACAAACCCGCCGCTGGTGCTGTTCGGCTCGTTCAACGAGCGGATGTACGCGGCGGAAGCCGGCGCCCGCGCGGTCTTCGTGCCGGCCTCGTTCCCGGGCGCGATCATCCGACGGCACACCGGCACGCCCTTCATGGGGTTTTCAGGCGCGACCTACCTGGTTCAGGAGGTCTGCAACGCGCTCTTCGACATGCTCTTCCACATCCTGCCGCTGGCCCGGGACATGGACAAGGTCGAGGCGACGCCCGCGCGTCTCCACCGCGAATTGCCCTGGGACGAGGCGGCCCGGGCGCGTCTCGACGCGCTGGTGGAGGCCCATCCGGTGCTGGTGCGAATCTCGGCGGCCAAACGCCTGCGCGATGCCGCGGAGCGGGCGGCCCGGCAATCCGGCGCGGTCCGCGTCGACCCGGACCATGTCGAGCGCGCCCGCGCCGAGGCGAGCCTCGGGGCCGCCGCATGAGCGCGCGTCCCGGTCTCGCCCCCCATTCCCATTCCGGCTGGAGCGGCGCGGCGCCGTCCGGCCGGTCGATACCGACCCCGCGCGTCCCGAACCGGACGCGTCCCGCCGCGGAGCGCCACGAGGAGATCATCCCATGCAACGTTCGCTGAATTCGGTGTCGCGCCTGCATCAGGACGAGGTCCAGGCCCGGATCCTCCTGGCCACCACCTACCCGTTCTTTCTGGCCGCAGCCCTGGTGCAGCGCGTGATCCCGCAAGCCGAGACCGCGCTTCCGCAACAGCGCCGTTCGGTCTTCGCCGAGGCACGCACCATGGCGGTCTCGGCCATCCCGTTCGTGTTCATGGGCTGAGTTCGCCTTCGGGTCGAGGCGCTTCGCCCGCCCCCGATCGACCTCCCGTCCCAACAGGCGGGAAGGACCGCCGAGGCCGCTCCGCGCGGTCCGGCGTCACCCCCCGTGCCCGAACCTGCGGGCGCGACCAGTCACAGCGGAGGTTTGAACCGATGGCCAATGGCATTGTCGAAAAACCGAGCAGCCTGTCCGGGCTGACGGAACCGGAAGCCAAGGAGTTCCACGCGATCTTCTTGACCAGCTTCATCATCTTCACGGCGATCGCCGTGGTCGCCCACATCCTCGTGTGGCTGTGGCGCCCGTGGCTGCCCGGACCGAAGGGCTACGCCGCCCTCGAGACGGCCGCCCACGGCGTCGTCTCCCTGCTCTCCTGAGAAGGACCCTCATCATGCACAAGGTCTGGCTTCTCTTCGATCCGCGCCGCACGCTCGTGGCGCTCTTTACCTTCCTGTTCATTCTGGCGCTGCTGATCCACTTCATCTTGCTCAGCACAGACCGGTTCAACTGGCTGGAAGGCCCCAAGGCGCCGCGCGCGGCCAATGCGCAGACGCTGGTTCTGCCCACGATGCCCGCCTGACCGGCGCGCACCTCGAGCACGGATGATCGGCGGGCGGCCTGCAAGCCCCCCGTCGACCATCGCCGGAGAGATGTGGTGGAGCGGGGGAGGTCGCGATGGCGATGCTGAGTTTCGAACGAAAATACCGCATTCGCGGCGGCACCCTGATGGGCGGCGACCTGTTCGATTTCTGGGTCGGGCCGTTCTACGTCGGGTTCTTCGGCGTCACGACGCTGTTCTTCTCGGTGCTGGGCACGGCCCTGATCATCTACGGCGCGGCGCTCGGGCCGACGTGGAACGTCTGGCAGATCAACATCGCGCCCCCCGACCTCAAATACGGCCTCGCCCTGGCGCCCTTGCAGGAGGGAGGCCTCTGGCAGATCATCACCTTCTGCGCGGTCGGGGCCTTCTCGTCCTGGGCCCTGCGCGAGGTCGAGATCTGCCGCAAACTCGGCATCGGCTACCACGTGCCTTTCGCCTTCTCGGTGGCGATCCTGGCCTACGTCACCCTGGTGGTGGTCCGCCCGCTCCTGATGGGCGCCTGGGGGCACGGTTTCCCCTATGGCATTCTCTCACACCTCGATTGGGTGTCGAACACCGGCTACCAATACCTGCACTTCCACTACAATCCGGCGCACATGCTGGCGGTGACGTTCTTCTTCACCACGACGCTGGCGCTCTCGCTCCACGGCTCGCTGATCCTGTCCTCCACCAATCCCGGGAAGGGCGAGGTGGTGAAGACGCCCGAGCACGAGGACACCTTCTTCCGCGATACCATCGGCTACTCGATCGGGACGCTCGGCATCCACCGCCTCGGCCTGTTCCTGGCCCTGTCTGCGGGGTTCTGGAGTGCCGTCTGCATCGTGATCAGTGGTCCGATCTGGACCCGCGGCTGGCCCGAATGGTGGGGCTGGTGGCTCAACCTGCCCGTCTGGCGCTGAGCTGGCACGAAACTGATCTCGGGACAGGGGGGGCGCGTGACGCCATGGCCTATTACCAGAACATCTTTTCCGAAGTGCAGGTCCGTCCGATTCAGCCCGAACACGGCATCCCCGTGGATGTCGACAAGCGCTGGGGCACGCCGTTCAACTCCTACCTGTTCGGCCTGATCGGCAACGCCCAGGTCGGGCCGATCTATATCGGCTATCTCGGGGGGCTTTCCTTCGTCTGCGGGCTGATCGCGTTCGAGATCATCGGCCTCAACATGTGGGCTTCCGTGAACTGGGACCCGGTCCAGTTCGTCCGGCAACTGCCCTGGCTCGCGCTCGAGCCGCCACGCCCGCAATACGGCCTGAAGGTGCTGCCGCCGCTCGCCGAGGGCGGATGGTGGCTCATCGCGGGCTTCTTCCTGACCGCTTCGGTGCTGCTCTGGTGGCTGCGCCTGTTCCGCAGGGCGAAGGCGCTGGGCCTCGGCTATCACGTGCCCTGGGCCTTTGCCTCCGCGATCTGGCTGTTCCTGGTGCTGGGTTTCATCCGCCCGGTCCTGATGGGGTCATGGAGCGAGGCGGTGCCCTTCGGCATCTTCCCGCACCTCGACTGGACCGCCGCCTTCTCGCTGCGCTACGGCAACCTCTTCTACAACCCGTTCCACATGCTCTCGATCGTCTTCCTGTATGGGTCGACGCTGCTGTTCGCGATGCATGGCGGGACCATCCTAGCGGTGAGCCGCTTCGGCGGTGAGCGCGAGATCGACCAGATCGTCGATCGCGGCACCGCCACCGAGCGCGCCGCCCTGTTCTGGCGCTGGACCATGGGCTTCAACGCCACCATGGAATCGGTCCACCGCTGGGCCTGGTGGTTCGCGGTCCTCACCACCCTGACGGGCGGCATCGGCATCCTGCTCACCGGCACGGTGGTCGACAACTGGTACCTGTGGGCGGTCAAGCACGGGGTCGCCCCCTCCTACCCGCAGGTCTATCCGCCCGTCGTCGATCCGCTCGCCGTCTCGCCCAGCAGCCTCACGGGGGGAGCCCCATGAAGACCTTCTTCATCGTCCTCGGGGCCTCCATCGCGTTCTTTCTCACGGTGGCGATGTTCGGATTGACCGATTGGGACCGACCGCCGCTGGCGGTTCAGCAGAGCGGCTTTCGCGGGACCGCGATGGCGCAGATCCACACCCGAGCCGGCGCCGCGGAGACCAAGGCGGCCAACCTCGCCCCGGCTCCCGCCGATCCCGCCGAACCCGGCGAAGAGTTGGCGGGCACGACCTACGAGAACGTTCAGGTCCTCAAGAACGTCAGCGTCAACGAGTTCAATCGCCTGATGGCCTCGATGACCGAATGGGTCAGCCCGGAGCAGGGCTGCACCTACTGCCACAACACCGAGAACATGGCCGACGACAGCCTCTACCAGAAGAAGGTCGCGCGTCGGATGCTGCAGATGACGCAAGCTCTCAACACCGACTGGAAGGACAGCCATACGGGTGGGGCCGGCGTCACCTGCTATACCTGCCACCGCGGCCAGCCGGTGCCGAGCAACGTCTGGTTCACCGATCCGGGCCCGAACCGGCCCGGCGGCTTCATCGCCCGCAACAACGGGCAGAACCTCGCCGCTCCCTCGGTCGGGCTGGCTTCGCTGCCCTACGACACCCTCACCGAGTATCTCGCCGACAAGACCATCGACAACAACGCGATCCGGGTGAACGCCACGACGGCGCTGCCGACCACCAAGGGCAAGCCTATCCAGGATGCGGAGAAGACCTACGCCCTGATGATCCACATGTCGGAGGGCCTCGGGGTGAATTGCACCTTCTGCCACAACACGCGTGCGATCTCGGACTGGTCGCAGAGCACACCCCAGCGGGTCACCGCCTGGCACGGCATCCGGATGGTGCGAGACATCAACGGCAACTATCTCGAGCCGCTGCTCTCGACCTTTCCAAAGAACCGGCTGGGCGTGCTAGGCGACGTGCCGAAGGTGAACTGCACCACCTGCCACAACGGGGTCAGCAAGCCACTCAACGGCGCCCACGTGATCGATGCCTACCCGGAACTCGCCCGGGCGACGGACACGGTCGCGGCCAACCCGGCGACTCCCATGCCTACGGCCCCGGCCGTCCCGCCTGAGACGGCTCCGGCTCCGGCTCCGCAATAATCCGGGCACGGGGTTCAAACGAAGAAAGCCGCCGGAGCGATGCCGGCGGCTTTCTTCTCAAACTGGTCTCGTGAACGGGCCGCCTCCTACCAAACGAGACGCGGCGACACCCAATTGAAACCTACTTCTTCGAGGCGAGGTAGGCGATGACGTCGTCGATCTTCTTGTCGTCCGGGTAGCCGGCGAACACCATCTTGGTGCCCGGAACCTTGGTCTTCGGGTTCTTCAGCCACTCGTGCAGGTTGGCCTCATCCCAAGTGATCCCGGAGCCCTTGAGGGCGGCGGAATAGTTGTAGCCCTCCTCGGATGCGGCCTTGCGGCCGACGACGCCGGTCAGGTTCGGCCCGACCCCGTTCTTACCGAAGGCGTGGCAGGCTTTGCACGGTGCGAAGGCCTTCTCGCCCGCGGCCGCATCGCCTTCCGCATGGGCCGCCACCGGCAGCAAAGCGGCGAATACGGCACCGATCATCATAGACCGCATTTGGGGGGTTTCCTCTCGGATCGATTTCCTGACCAGCCATACCTAACCCCCGCTCTCGCAAAGGTATCCGAACGATCCGCCTCATCACGCATATTTGATCACCACTGACGGGATTAAGCCGTGGCCGACCCTGGAACGCGTCATTTGCCTTCCCTAACCTGAGGTGGGATCGCACAGCCGATCGCGAAAGGTGGAGCGATGCCGGTCCGACCGTCAGACGTCTGTCAATTTCTGGATCGCTCGGGATGGAGCCAGGCGCGGTTGGCCTGGGAACTCGGGGTCAATCAGCCCCGGATATCGCGCTTCATCACCGGCATGAAGAAGCCGAACCGTCAGTTGGAACAGGTGTTGGAGGCTTTCTTCGCCCGTGACGCGCGTGCGCGCGGCAACGATGGGCGCATCGGCCTGCACACGCCCTCAGGCGTGCAGCAATCCTCGATCGTCGCCTGAACGATCGTTCGAATGGACGACGAGCGTCAGGCCAAGCCCCGCGCTGATGCAGGGCCAGGTGGGCGACTTAAGGCTGTGGCGTCGAGAAGAATTTCGGATCGAGGGCCGCCAGGGCCAGGAGCGGCGGCGGCATGATCACGCCCGCGACGCGCATGGACCGAGCGGCCGCACGACAGGCCGGCTGATCGTTCGATCCGGCAGCTGCCTCGATCTTGGCAACCAAGGCTGGATCGGGCTTCGGGCTCGGGGCAGGGGCGCCGGGCGCCGGCGGAGATTTCGCGCTGGCATTGGCCTGGGACAGCACCGTCTTGCCGTCGCTGACCGGCGCACGCGTATCGCTGGTCGGTGCCTTGGTCTCGGGATTTGCCGGCCCGCTGAGCCCCGATTTTTGCTGCGGCTCTCCGCCGGACGGGGAGGGCTGCCCATCGCTCTTGCCCGACGCGTTGGAGACGGCGGTGGCCTGCTTTGCCGGCGTCGCAGCCTCCTGCTTCTTCTCTTCCGGCTGCTTCACGAAGGCGACCAGCTCCTGGCACAGGTTGGCCGGCCCCTTCGACGGGGTGGGCGCGGGCGCCGCATCCTGGGCGAAGGCGGCCGGTGCCACGAGGCAGCCCGACAGGAGAAGCGCGGCGAAAGGCAGGCGTCGGGTCATGCTCGGGTCCCTGAAATCTCGGCCGCTGGAATCTTGGGCGCTGGAATCTTGGGCGCTGGAAACGTTCGGCGATGAGCTGTCGGTTCAGGACCGCTTGGGATGCGAGGGCTCGCCGGTCGCCTTGCCGTGGGCCGACTCACCTGTGTCGTTGGTGTTCGGGTCGCCGTTCCACTTCTCGCCGACGAGATTGGTTCCCGGCTCCGAGACGCGCGCCCCCGACGTCGCGAAGGCCTGGTAGGCGAATTTCTGATTGCTCGTCAGCGCATACATGGCGAGGACGCCGAGCCCGATGGCCGCGATCACGGCAAGAATGAAGGCTTTCATGGTCTCGGTCCTCGCCGCTTGGGCATCGTCAGGCTGGGGCTTCGATTATTCGGCAGGGGCGGGGTGGCGTCCGGAGAGTTGCGGACCGCTTGCGGTCTTGGCCTGCTCCTGCTCGACCCAGAGATCGTGGTGGGCACGCGCCCAGGCGAGATCGACCTTGCCGCTGCCCATCGCGTCGTAGGCGCCCTTCATGCCGAGCGTACCAATGTAGATGTGGGCGAGGATGCCGGCGATGAAGGCGATGCCGATCAGCGAGTGGATCACCTGCATGACCTGCATGCCGTTGATGTCGAGCAGCGCGAACGGGAACAGCATCATCAGGCCCGTCACGCTCATGGCGACGCCGAAGCCGGCGACCATCCAGAACACGCCCTTCTGGCCCGCATTGAAGCGGGCGGCATGCGGGTGCTTCTTGCCGATGAAGCCGCCGCCGGCCTTGATCCAAGCCCAGTCGAGGCGGTTCGGGATGTTGTCCTTGATCCAGACGACGAACATCATCACCACGCCGAACATGAACGGCCAGGCGAGGTAGACGTGGCTGTACTTGGCCCATTGAGCCAGGGCGCCGAAGGCCTCGGGGCCGATCAGCGGCATGAGCAGGCGCTTGCCGAAGATGTAGTTCAGGCCGGAGAGCGACAGGATGATGAAGCACACGGCCGTCATCCAGTGAGTGAAACGCTCGAACGTGTTGAACCGAAGGATCTTCTTGCCGGATTCCTGGCTGTGTTCGGTCAGAATGCGTCCGCGCCAGAGGAAGAACACGCCGAGGGCCGCGATCATGCCGAGGATGAAGGCCGCGCCGATCCAGGGCAGGTAGCGCTCGCGGAACGACTGGTACTCGCGACCCTGCGGCTGGATGAGGTTCGCCGCCTTCTGATCCGGGATGCTGATGCGCCCCGTGATCTTGTCGGCGTTCTTGAAGAGGAATTCCTCATTGACGGAATCCGCCGTGGGCCTGGCGCCCATTGGGTTCTGCCCATCCCGGGTGATCGGGTTCTGTGCCCGAGCCGGTTCGAACGCCGCCGGCGCGGCCAGGAGCGTCGTTGCGACGACGAGGGTGCTGAGGAGCGTGACTGCCCGCCGCATCGGCGTTCCTTTCGATGGCGTGATGCGGGACCTCCGCCTAAGCGGAGGTCCCGAGGTCGTTTCCGCGGCGATTAGATCGCCACGGTCTCGCGGTAGGCGGTCTTCCAGCCCCAGGCGCCGGAGCCGTAGCCACGCTTGATCACGCGCTGCTTGTAGATCTCGGCGATCATCTCACCGTCGCCGGCGAGCAGGGCCTTGGTCGAGCACATCTCGGCGCAGAGCGGGAGCTTGCCCTCGGCGAGCCGGTTCGAGCCGTACTTCTCGTACTCCGCGACCGAGAGGTCCGGTTCCGGACCACCGGAGCAGTAGGTGCATTTGTCCATCTTGCCGCGCGAGCCGAAATTGCCGACGCGCGGATATTGCGGCGCTCCGAACGGGCAGGCGTAGAAGCAGTAGCCGCAGCCGATGCAGATATCCTTGGAGTGGAGCACCACCGCGTCGGCGGTGGTGTAGAAGCAATTGACCGGACACACGGCGGCGCAGGGCGCGTCGGTGCAGTGCATGCACGCCATCGAGACCGAGCGCTCGCCGGGCTTTCCGTCGTTCAGAGTGACGACGCGACGACGGTTGATGCCCCAGGGCACCTCGTGCTCGTTCTTGCACGCGGTCACGCAGGCGTTGCACTCGATGCAACGGTCTGCGTCACAGAGGAACTTCATACGGGCCATGGTGGATGCGCTCCTCTCACGCGGCCTTGATCTGGCATAGGGTACACTTCGTCTCCTGCATGCCCGTCACAGGGTCGAAGCCGTAGGTGGTCACCGAGTTGACGCTCTCACCGAGCACCACCGGGTCGGTGCCCTTCGGGTAGTAGTCGCGCATGTCCTTGCCCTCGTACCAACCCGAGAAGTGGAAGGGCATGAAGGCCACGCCCTTGCCGACACGGTCGGTGACGAGCGCCTTCATCTTGGCCTTAGAGCTGTTCTCGGCGCCCGTGACCCAGACCCAGCCGCCGTCCTTGATGCCGCGCTCGGCGGCATCGCCGGTGTTGATCTCGACGAACATGTCCTGCTGAAGCTCGGCGAGCCACGGGTTCGATCGGGTCTCCTCGCCGCCGCCCTCGTACTCGACGAGACGACCCGAGGTCAGGATGATGGGGAAGTCGCGCGCCACGTTGCGCTCGACCGCCGCCTTCTGCACCGAGAAGCCGATATTGGGCATGCGGAACTGCCGCTCGTCGGGCCGGGTCGGGTACTTCGCCACCAGATCGGGACGGGGGGAATAGACCGGCTCGCGGTGCACCGGCACCGGGTCGGGCAGATTCCAGGCATTGGCCCGCGCCTTGCCGTTGCCGAACGGAATCACGCCGTGATCGAGGCAGACGCGCTGGATGCCACCCGACAGGTCGGTGGCCCAGCTCACGGTGTCGGGCTTGTCGCCGCCGATCTTGAGGATGGTGGCGAGTTCGTCGGCCGTCAGGTCCTTGTCCCAACCGAGCTTCTTGAACACCCCGAAGGTGAATTCCGGATAGCCGTCGGTGAGATCGGAATCCTTGGTGAAGCTGTCCTCGGCCAGCAAGGTCTGGCCGTTGCGCTCGGTGCCGAAACGGGCCCGGAACGTACTGCCGCCGTCCTTCACGTGCAGAGAGGTGTTGTACAGGATGGCGGAACCCGGGTGGCGCAGCTCGGGCTTGCCCCAGCACGGCCAGGGCAGGCCATAATAGTCGCCGCCGACTTCCGGATCGTCCTTCGGCGCCCGCAGGGTGATCAGGTCGAACTTGTGCTGATTGCGCATGTGCGCCTTCAGCCGTTCCGGGCTCTGGCCGCAATAGCCGGTCGACCAGCCGCCGCGGTTGATCTCCCGCAGCAGATCTTCGGCCGACGGGACGTTGTTCTCGACCTTGATGTTCTTGAACAGCGTCTCGGCGAAGCCAAGCTTCTTGGCCAGGAGGTACAGCACCTCGTAGTCGTTCTTCGACTCGAAGGCCGGCTTCACGATCTGCTCGCCCCATTGCAACGAGCGGTTCGAGGCCGTGCGCGAGCCGTCCATCTCCAGTGACGTGCAGATCGGCAGCAGGTACGTGTTGTCCTGCCGGGCATCGAGGGCCGCGAAGGTCGTCGGATGCGGATCGGCGACGACGAGCAGTTCGAGCTTGTTCATGCCCTCGATCGCCTCGGGCAGGCGGGTCACGGTGTTGCCGCCATGGCCGAAGACCATGAAAGCCTTGATCGGACTGCGCTGGTCGATCTGCTCGGGCGGCAGGTTCACGGCATCGAACCAGCGCGTCGAGGTGATGCCGGGCGCCTCCATGTTCTCCTTGCGCGAGCGGGCCTTCCGCCCGGCCGCGGCCGGAACCTCGTCGAAGCGGGATTGCAGCCACTCGTAGGGCACGTCCCAGACGCGAGCCCAGTGGCGCCAGCCGCCCTCGACCAGACCGTAATAGAGCGGCAGCGAGGTCACATCGAGGCCCAGATCCGTGGCGCCCTGCACGTTGGTGTGGCCGCGGAAGATGTTGGCGCCGGTGCCGGGCTTGCCGACATTGCCCGTGGCGAGACACAGGATGCAGAGCGCGCGCACGTTGGCGGTACCCACCGTGTGCTGGGTCGCGCCCATGCACCAGATCAGGGTGGCGGGCTTCTCCTTGGCGAATTTCTCCGCGACGCGGCGCAGCTGCTCGCCGGGCACCCCCGAGACGCGCTCGACCTCTTCCGGCGTCCACTTGGCGACTTCCTTGCGGACATCGTCCATGGCGTAGACGCGCTGGGCGATGAACTCCTTGTCCTCCCAGCCATTCTGGAACACGTGCCAGAGGATGCCCCACACCACCGGAATGTCGGTGCCGGAGCGGATGCGGACATACTCGGTGGCGTGGGCCGCCGTGCGGGTGAAGCGCGGATCGATGACGATCATGTTCGCGCGGTTGATCTCCTTGCCCGACAGCACGTGCTGCATGGAGATCGGGTGCGCCTCGGCCGGATTACCGCCGAGGATGATCATCGTCTTGGCGTTGCGGATGTCGTTGTAGGAATTGGTCTGGGCACCGTAGCCCCAGGTGTTGGCGACGCCCGCCACCGTGGTCGAGTGGCAGATACGCGCCTGATGGTCGACGGAATTGGTGCCCCAGAAGGCACCGAATTTGCGCATCAGGTAGGCGGCCTCGTTGGTGAACTTGGCCGAGCCGAGCCAGTACACCGAATCCGCGCCGTTCTTCTCGCGGATGGCACCCAGCTTGTCGCCGATCTCCTCGATCGCCTGCTCCCAGGACACGCGCTGCCATTGCCCGCCGACGAGCTTCATCGGATACTTCAGGCGTCGGTCGGACGAGACAAGCTCGCGGATCGCCGCGCCCTTGGCGCAGTGCGTGCCGCGATTGATCGGGCTGGCATAGGACGGCTCCTGGCCGACCCAGACACCGTTGACCACCTCGGCCGTCACCGTGCAGCCCACCGAGCAGTGGGTGCAGACGTTCTTCCTGATCTGGACGTCCGGGCCGACGGCCGATGCGCCCGCAGCCCGCGCCTGACGCACGGACCCGAGCTGGATCGTTCCGGCCGCAGCCAGAGCGCCGGCAGTCAGGCCGGACTTCTTCAGGAATCCACGGCGATCCAGCACGCCGGCCGCGAGGCCGGCCGCAACGGCCTGGTGCTTGGTGCGGCTCGCCTCGCCGCTCTTGCGCTTGGTCAGCATCGCAGGCTCACTTCTTTCCGGCGTTCGTGCTGTTCTGGAGAGTCTCGTAGCCGTTGGTCCGGTAGAACGCCTTCACCTCGTCGCTGAGGCGATAGCGCGACCGGGTCTCGTCCGTGCCCGGGTCGTAGGCCTGGGCTTCCGTCGCGGTCAGCGGCGCGGTGGAGACGCCGACCGCGGCCGCCACCGTGCCGCCACCGAGGGCGCGAAAGAACTGGCGACGGCCGAGCTGGTCCTTCTGATCCTGTCCCATCGCCCAAACTCCCTGAGGGGCTCCGACCTGTTCAGGTCCGACGCCCCAATCCCACTGGAATGGATGCCTCAGGCATCCATCGCGAAAGCGGCCGCCTCGATCTCGAGGAAGGCCCGTCCCAATGCCCCGACCGAACGATAGAAGCGCGCTGCCCTGGCGCGCTCCAGATCGGTGAAGAACCGCATCCCCCACGGCGCGATGTGCCGGAGGAAGAGGTCGCGCGCGGCATCCGGCCCTGCCGTGAACCGGCCGGACGTCAGCCCCCCCATCACATCGAAGAGAATCGCGATGTGATCCTCCGGTTCGGTCATCGACGGATCCCGCTCGATCCCCAAAGCCGTGAGATCCTCACGGACCCGGGCCAGGGGTCGCTCATTGAGGAACCCGGTCAGATAGTAGGACGCATAGGGCAGAAGCTCCCCGCGCCCGACGCCGACGAACAGCGCGAAATATTCCCGCTCCGCCGCCGCCTCGGACGTTGCAGCGGCGGCCTCGCCCAGAATGCCGACCTCCCGGCCGAGCACGCTGTCGCCCCCCTTGAGCCCCTTCAGGGCATCGAGCAGAGCGCCGTTCGGCGGGCGGCCAAGCAGGACGGCCAGAAGATCGTATTGCTGGGCGCGAAGTTGATCGACCTCGTCGATGACGAGTTCGCGCGCGTCGGCCGTGATGATCGAATCCGCGATACCGACACCCATCTCCGCTGACAGCTCCGAAAGCGTCGCGCCGGAACGCACGCGCCGCCTCAATCCAACAGGTACCCGGTCACTCGACTTCGTCGTGCAGCCCAGTTTGTATTGATAATAAAAAGCGTTTGCCGCCACCGCAATCGCGTTTGTACGAATTAGCTGGGCATCGCGCCGCCATGGCGTCGCATGCGCGAAACGATTGTGGGCGATTGAAACTCTTCCCCCGCAACCGTGATCGGAAGCGGCTCCGGCGCTGCAACGTGCGGGCGATGGGCGTCGGAAACAGCGGGCGCGGGCAGCGTCTCGGCGAGTTCGACCACATCCTGGTCCTCGGCGGTCCGTTGGGTGTCCGGGTCCGCGTCCGGCTCGCGCGTGTCCCCGGGTTCGAGCGGTGTCGGCGCGGGTTTCGGACCGGCGCCCGTCATGATCCGCTCGACCATGGCCTTGATGTCGTCCGTCGGCAGCATCGGCCCGAGGCCCGGGACTCCGCCCGGCGTGTTCCAGTCATAAGCGTATTCCCGCGCTTCGCTGACGAAGTCGCGGATGCCGGGATCGACCGACCACATCCGGCGCAGAGCGGCGTTTCGCAGGGCGGAGGGGATGCCCGCCCGGAGGAAGGGCGCGAGGTCGGTCTCGGCTGTCAGATCTTCGAGCTTCGGCAGGCGTGCGATGGCTTCGGCCAGTTCCTCGTCCGCCTGGGGATTCGCCTCGATATCCGAAAGTGCCCTGGCCTCGCTATCGGCCTCGACGGCGCCACTCGCCTCGTCCGCTTGTGAAGCGGCCCGCGCACGTTCCTGCTGTCGGACGGCCTGCTTGCGCCTCGCCCAGCGCGAGAGAATACCGTCGCTCATTCGCCGCGCCCCCGGCCGCCCCGCGCCAGCGCTTCCGGGTCGGCCCGATCGCGCTTGCGCTTTTCGAATTTGCGCTCGACGTGGAACGCCTCGAAGAATGCCAGCAGGATCCCTTGCGATTCCGTCGGCATCGGCACCGCTTCCACGATCTCGCCGATCCCCTCGGCCATCGCTTCGCCCTCGTAGGGATCGGCCGTCACGGCGGCGATCTCATAGGCATCCTCGCCGAGCTTGCGCAGGGCGACCCAGAGGGACGGGCGACCGGAGACGAGGTTGTCGCGGTAATGCGAGGTCTCGGCCGGATGGAGCAGCACGTCGTAGGCACCGGCATAGAATACCGCCTCCTCCTCGGTCTCCGAGAGCCGGGTCCAGGCCGCCACCGGGGGAGCCGCCGGAAGGGCGGCGACGGGCAGCCAGGCATGGGTCGCCCAGGGGCCTCGCAGGCGCTGTCGCGCCACCAGGATGCCGACCTCGAAATGGTTGTCGGGCCTGACCCGTTCCTGCTCGGACACAATTGCATGTGCGGGCGCGACCGGGATCGGTCCTTCACCCGGAGGGTCAACACGGTCGCCGTCGTTCGGCATCAGCTGGCTCCGGTGGCGTCGTTCAGGGGCAGGCCTACGATCAGGTTCTGCGGCTTCATCGTCACGAGATTGGCAGGCGTCGCGGCCAGCAGCAGGTAGACGGGCCTGTCGCCGACAGAGGAATCGACCCGCATCCGATCCTCGAAGGTCAGGCTGAAGAGGGCGACCACCCGCTCCTGGTCGGCCGCCGAGGCGGCCTCCCCCCGCCACAGGGCATTGCCGATCCGGGTCGCCTCGGCATCGAGCCCGACGAACCAGCGCCAATCGGAATCATCGAGGCGGTCGAGCGGCGTCACGCGCACGTCCACATGAAGGAGATGCCGGAGGAAGGCCTCGATCACGCGAGCCAGTCCGTCCCGGCTCTGGGCGCTCGATCCGAGGTTCAGGGCCATCGAGAAGGCGTCGGACCGGCTCCAGTAGGTCCAGGCATTCTCCGGGTTCAGGATGTCGAGCTCATTCGCCGCCTCCTTGCCTAGCATGGCCACCAGAGGCGACAGCGGCGCGCTGCCCTCGCGCGCCTCGATCACCTCGGCATCGGCAAGCAGGACGGCTCCGTCGAGGCGACTGACCCGCTGCGGCCGGAACATGAGTTCGGCGGCCCGCAGGACGAACGGGTCATCGCAGCCGTCGAGCGCATTGCGCAGGATCAGGTGCACGAGCTGATTCAGGAATAAGGCGGGCGTGCCCTGCAATCCCTGCCGCACCAGCCCAAGATAGGCGGCCTCGATCGAGCGCGATGCGAGCAGGCGGTCGCGGAAGGCCAGCAGCACCGTCCAGTTCTCCCGCGCATCCGCATCGGCGATCGCGGCCACCATTTCAGGCGGTACGGTCCGCCGCGGGTCCGCCAGCAGATCGGCGTAGAGGCTCCGCTCCGCCCGGCAGGCCTCCTCGGGCGGCGCGAGCTCGGGCCGCGCAAGGTAGGCGAGGATCAGTTCGTCGGTGACGGCCAGGCCGCCCCCCTCGGTGCGCTGCGTCAGGTGGTGGCCGCTGGACACCCAGAATTCGGTCATTGGGGGGCGGCTCCTGACGGCGGAAAGGGCGACGGACAAGGTGGTTGCGAGCAGGCCATCGATCAGGATCCCGTCCCCGGCCGATCTCGGGCGAGACCGATCAGATCGGCTCGCTCCTCGGGCTCCTCGTCATCGGTCTCGACGAAGCGAAAGGCCCGGGCATGGGCATGCAGGCGATCGGCCCCGGGGGTCCCCGCATCGCGCTGATGGAGCGTGCGGAAGGCTTCCGAGATCGCTCCGTCGACCTGCGTCCGGTGCATCGCCACAACGCTCCCCACCGGAACCCCGCACAAGGTGCCGGCGAAATCGATCTCCTCGCGCGCAGCCGCGCGGGCCATGGCCCGATCCGGAGCGCCGAGGCGCTCGTGAATGTGTCGGGCCAGATCCTCGACCGCCGCGTCGCGCTCGGCTTCGGTGGCCTCGCTGACCACCACGAGGGTGGAGAACCCCAGCGAGGAGACGCCGACGAAACCGGAGCGGAACGCGGCGCGCGCCTTCCCCTCCAGGTTCGGAAGGTCCTGATCCCAGAACAGGAACGAGCCCGTCACGGCCCACTCGCCCGGTTCGGCGGCGTGGGTGAACACGAAAGTGTCGGACAAATCGAGCCGCAGGGTACGCGGAAGCCGGAGCGAACTCATAGACGGACTGTCCCGGTCGCCGGATCCTGCCAGCCCGGCGCGCGCAGGAGAGAGGCGAGCGGCCAGCATTCAGTCTCAGCCGTCCCAGCCTTTCCCGCCCCGGCTTTTCCCGCCCCGGCTTCTCCCGTTTCGCCGCCCAGGATGACATCGCCGGTCCGGTCGATCCGCACGGGCATCCCGGCAGGGGTCGGCAGGTGGCTGAGATAACGCGCCGCAATCCCGGAGAACCCATCCTCCTCCCAGAGCGAGAAGGTCCGGATCAGGTTCCGGGCGAAGCTCTCCACCAGCGCGTTGCGGCTATCGGGTGGGAACCCCTCCTCGTCGAGGGCGGTCGATCCCGGCGTCAAGCCCGGATCGCCGGCACCCGATTTACTCAGGATGAGCATGGCAGAGAAGACGAGCCAGTCGGGCACGACCTCCTCCGAGCAGGCCTCCGGCCAACCGAGACGACCGCCGCCGAGACGCGCCCCGTCGAAGATCAGCACATCGGGCCAGCCGAAGGTCAGCGGCATTTCCGGTGGGCCGTGCGCGCCGACCGCGTCGGCCAGGGCCATCATGGCCGCGAGGAAGGCGCGCCGCGCCGAGGCCAGCGGCTCTTCGGGCACCAGCACCACGGCGACGTCGAGAACATCCGACCGCTCGGCGAGAACCAGAATCCCGGCCGCCTCCGCCCCCTCGCGGCGCGCAATCGCGCACGCTTCGGCAAAAGCATGGCGGGAGGCCGGCACCACACGCGCCGTCAGGGACGGAGGCAGAGCGAGATCCGTCGCCGGCCGGAACTTGAGGGTTGAGGTCCTCGAAGAAGCGATCATGAACGTGAGACCTGACGGGTCGATCCAGGAGGCGGAACCGATCCCGCGTTCGGGCCGGAATGGATGTCGAACTTCGGTGACCACATGTGCTGTCAGCGGCCGGGCAACAAGACGGAGAGAATGGCGCGAGCGCGGCCCGGAAGATCAGCGCCTGACGCAAGGTCCCTGCGCCCGTGTGTCGGATCGTAGTTTTGAACCGTTTGAGTATATAAGATACGGAGCCGGACGCGAAGGGGCAGCGATGCCGCCCGGTATCGGTCCGATCCGCTCCCGCCCGTTCCCGAGCACTTGAATCCAGGGTCTGTTCTTGTCCGATCGTATCGTGTTCGCCTGCTCCTGCGAAAAGACGATGCCGCTCGATGCCGGCACGATCGGGCGGGGCTGTTCAGGCGAGGTGAAGACCGCCGACCAGCTCTGCGGCCGTGAACTCGACCGGTTCCGCTCCGCCCTGCAATCCGGGCGACCGGTGACGGTCTCGTGCACCCTGCAATCGCCGCTGTTCGACGAGGTCGCCTCCGAACTGGGTGCCGACGATCGGGTCTCCTACGCCAAGATCCGCGAGAATGCGGGCTGGTCCACCGAGGCCGATCAGGCCGGCCCGAAAATGGCGGCCCTCCTCGCCGCCTGCGCCGAGCCCGTGCCGGATGCCGCCACGGTGCCGATCGAGAGCCAGGGTGTCGCCCTGATCTATGGGCGTAATGCCACCGCGATCGAGGTCGGGCGGCGGCTCGCCGAGCATCTCGACGTCACCGTTTTGCTGAGCCGGCCGGAGGACGTCGAACCGCCACAGCGCAACGACTTCCCGGTGGTGAAGGGTACCATCGTGGGCGCGACGGGACGTCTCGGCGCCTTCGATCTGCGCATCGACGACTATGCGCTGCCGGCTCCGTCCTCACGTTCGCACCTCGTGTTCGGACCCGGCCGGCATGGAGCGAATTCCACCTGCGACGTCGTCGTCGATGTCGGCGGCGGCACGGCTCTGTTTCCAGCCCATGAGGTCCGCCTCGGCTACCTGCGGGCCGACCCGCGCGATCCGGCGGCGGTCGAGCGGGTGATCGCCGAGGCATCGCATCTCGTCGGCACCTTCGACAAGACGCGGTTCGTGGATTTCCATGCCGAGCTCTGCGCCCATTCGCGCTCGCGCATCACCGGCTGCACCCGCTGCCTCGAGGTGTGTCCGACCGGCGCGATCTCGCCGGCGGGTGATACGGTTGCGATCGACCCGTACATCTGTGCCGGCTGCGGCAACTGCGCCTCCGTGTGCCCGACGGGAGCGGCCGCCTATGCGCTGCCGCCGGCCGGCGCGCTCATGCGCCGTCTGCGCACCCTGATGGGGGCCTACCGGGCCGCGGGCGGTCGCGATGCGGTGGTCCTGTTCCACGACGGCGAGCACGGTGAACCGCTGATCGATGCGCTCGCGCGCCACGGCAATGGACTGCCCGCCGCGGTCCTCCCGGTCCGGGTCAACGAAATCACCCAGCTCGGTCCCGAGGCGTTCGCCGCCCTCTTCGCCTATGGCGCCGCCGGGGTGCGCATCCTCGCCCGTGCCCGCCCCAAGCACGATCTCGACAGCCTGCGCCGCGCGGTCGCCCTCGGCGACACCCTGGCTCGCGGCCTCGGCTATGGCGGCGAGGGCGGAGACCCCGTCGTCTCGCTGATCGAGACTGACGACCCCGACGCCCTGGGTGAGGCCCTGGCGGTTCGGATTGCAGGCGTGTCGGCGCAGGCGCCCTCACGCTTCATGCCGGTGGGCGGAAAGCGCGAGGTGCTGCGCTTCGCTTTCAACGAAATGCATGCAGCGGCCCCCGCGCCGGTGGCGCGGATCGATCTGGCCGCGGGCGCGCCGTTCGGCGGCCTGCATTTCCGCACCGACGATTGCACCCTCTGCCTCGCCTGCGTCGGCGCCTGTCCCACCCACGCCCTGTCCGACAGCGCCGACCGCCCGTTCCTCGGATTCGAGGAGAGCCTGTGCGTCCAGTGCGGCTTGTGCGCCAACACCTGCCCGGAAAACGTGATCGATCTCCGGCCGGGCGTCGATTTCGAGGCTTGGAAGGCGCCGCGCCGGGTGGTCAAGGAGGAGGAGCCCTTCGCCTGCATCACCTGCGCCAAGCCGTTCGGGACCCGCAGCACCATCGAGCGGGTGGTGGAGAAGCTGCGCGACCGCCACTGGATGTTCCGGGGCGAAGCCGGCGAGGCACGCGTCCAGGCGCTGATGATGTGCGAGGATTGTCGCGTCGAGGTCGCGGTCAACCAGGGCTTCGATCCGCATGCCGGACCGGAACGCGACCGTCCGCGCACCACCGAGGACTACCTGCGCGAGCGCGCCGCCCGGGGTGAGGCGATCTAGGCCCGTCTTCGGATGCAGGAACGGCGCTGGCGGAGCATGGACACGGGCGACCTCGCGCCGGTGGTGGCCCTGGCCGACCGGTTGTTTCCCGACCATCCCGAGGACGCCGTGCATTTCGGCGAACGGCTCGCCCGGGGCACCGATCTGTGCCTGTCCTTGTGCGATCCGGAGACGGGAATCGCCGGCTACGCGATCGCCTATCCCTGGCCGCTCGGGTCGATTCCGGCTCTCAACCGGCCGCTCGCGACCCTGGACAAGCCGAACAGCGTCTACCTGCATGATCTCGGCATCGCGCCCGCCGCGGCGAAGAACGGTCACGCCCGGACGGGCGCGGCGATGGTGGGCGAGCGGGCTCGCGCACGGGGATACGCCCGCCTTGCCCTGGTGGCGGTGAACCGGTCGGTGCGGTTCTGGGAGGCCCTCGGCTTCGCGGTCCGGGCGCCTGAAGCCGCCTTCGCCGCCAAGCTCGCGGATTACGGCGCGGAGGCCCACTACATGGTCAAGGACCTGTGACGCCGGCTCAGCGGATGTCGGTGGCGCTCTCCAGGAATTTCACCAGGGCCTCCCGGTCTTCGGCCCGGGTGATCGTCTGCTCCGGCATGCGCGTGCCCGGCGTGTAGCTTGCGGGGCCGACCTCGAAGAGCCGGGCGATGGTCCGGGCATCCCAGACGATATCCATGCCCTTCAGCGCCTCCGAGTAGCGGTAGCCCGGCGCCGTCGCGATCCGGCGCCCCATGATGCCGGCGAGGGTCGGCCCGGCGCGCGGGCCGTCCTCGGGCGTCAGGGTGTGGCAGGCGACGCAGGCGCGAAACACCTCCGCCCCGCGGTCGTCGTGATAGGCCGCGAGCGCGTCGGCCGGACGCGGCATCGCCAGGGGCCCGATCGGCGCGCCGGTCTCGGCGTTCCAGCGCCGGATCAGGCGATCGCCACCGCCGGTGAGGAGTTCCCGTCCGTCCGGGCGCCAGGCGAGGGACCAGACCGGGAGTCCCGGTCCGACGAGGCGATGCAGGATCGTGCCCCGGCTCCGGTCGATCACCGCGACGGCACCGCCGGCCGTGGCGGCGGCGATTCGGCTCCCGTCGGGGGAGGGCGCCAGGGCGATCACCGGGTTCGGGCCGACATCGACGGCCGCGCGCGTGCGCCCGTCCGGCCGCAGCAGGCGCACGACGGCGTCCCCGCCCGCAACCGCGATCTCCCCGTCCGGCGTCACCGCGAGGGCGTTCAGGATGCTCGGCAGAGTGAGCACGATCGGCACGCCCTGCGGGTCGTCGGCCCGGGGCCAGATCCGCAGCGTGGTGTCGTAGCCGGCCGACACCGGTCGTCCATCGGCCAGGAAGCCGACCGCGTTGACGTTGCCCTGATGGCCTGCGAGCACGCGCGCCGGGCCGCCGGTCAGGGGTCGGATGCGGACCGTGCCGTCCCACGAGGCCGAGGCCAGTTGGCTGCCGTCGGGTGAGAGCGCGAGCGCCGCGACCGGTCCGGCATGCTCGGAAAAGACACGCTCCGGCTCGGGCTGCCCGGCGCGCCACACAGCGATGCGGCCATCCTCCGACGCCGTGACGAAGCTACCATCGGGGAGGGCGGCGACCGCGTTCACCGCCCCATCGTGGAAGCGTAGCACGGTGAGGGCCGTGCCGGTGTCGATCGCCCACAGGATGGCGGCCTGATCGAAGCCGCCGGAGATCGCGAGGCCGCCACCCGGCGCCACCGCGAGCGCGCGGACGGGGCCGCCATGCCCGCGCATCTGCGCCTCGGCGGGGAAGCCGACCGCCAGGGTTGTCGCCAAGCAGAAGGCGAGTGTCCGAAAAGTCGAAGCGGTTCCCGCCGTGGCTTTGCCGACAGGCTCCAAAACTTGGCCGATACGCCGCAAGGCATTCCTCTCGTCACAGACCGGATGTGCGGTGCAGACAGCAAGCCTAGACGATCCGCCCGCAGGATGTCGCGGCGCCCGGGCGGGACCCGGTGACGCGGCAGGCCTGCGAGGTGCTTGATCATCGCCCGGCGATAGCGCATCGCTCGGGACATGATCGCTCACGCCCGCAGCGCCATCGAGACGGAGGTCGATCCGGCCGCATCGGATCACGGGTCGCCCCCGCACCGCGCCGCCTCCGCGGCCCTGATGCCGCTCGACGAGGCCGTGCAGCAGCTGACGGCGAACCTGGTCCCGATCCCGCCCGAGGCGGTCCCGCTCGGCGAGTCCCTTGGCGGCATCAGCGCGGCCGACCTCGAAGCGCCGCGAGCTTATCCCGCCCAACCGACCGCGCTCCGAGACGGATGGGCTGTGCGCGCCGAGGCGATCGTCGGCGCCTCTCCGTACGCGCCGATTCCCGCTCCCCACCCCCTGATCTGGGTCGAGGCCGGCGCCGGGATGCCAGAGGGCCTCGACACGATCCTGTCGCCCGAAGCGATCGAGGGCGACGTCGTGGTGGCGGATGCCCCGGCCGGTGCAGGTGTCCGCCGGGCGGGCGAGGAGATCGCATCGGGTGCGCGTCTCCTTTCCGTCGGAGACCGGATCACGGCCCTGAACCGGCTCGCGCTGCAGGCGGCCGGATTCGCGAGCGTAGCCCTGCGCCGGCCCCGCTTGAGCCTGATCGTTGTCCGGGCTGCCGAAGCCGACTCCCTGTCGCCGCTGCTCGCGACCCTGGCCGCCCGGGCGGGTGCCAGCATCGACGCCGTAATCGCAGCCGACACGCCGGAGGCCATCGCCGATGCGCTGCGTCAGCAGACCGGCGATGCCATCCTGGTTCTCGGCGGCACCGGCTTCGGCCGCCAGGATCACAGCGCGGCCGGCCTGTCCCGCGCGGGGAAGGTCCAGGCCCACGGCATCGCCCTGAAGCCTGGGGAGACGGCCGGATTCGGCACGGTCGGCGACCGGCCGGTCCTGCTTCTGCCCGGGCGGCCCGACGCGGCACTCGCCGCCTTCCTGGCGCTTGCCCGGCCGCTGATCGAAGCTCTGTCCGGGGCATCGCCGGACACGCCGGCTGTCCTTCCGACCCTCCGCAAGATCGCTTCGACCATCGGTCTCAGCGAGGTCGTCTATGCCCGACGCAGGCCCGACGGCTTCCTGCCGCTGGGCAGCAGCGACCTGCCGCTCCACAGCCTGATCCAGGCCGATGCGGCAATTCTCGTCGGACCCGAATCCGAAGGCGTTCCGGCCGGCCAATCCCTCACGGGGCTCGCCCTATGATGCGGGCGGCGTCCAACGAGGCGTTTCTCGACAGGCTGGCCAGGGCCGCACGTCAGGAACAATTCCTCACCGTGGTCAGCCGCGAAGAGGCCTTGGAGCGATTCCGCGCTGCCGTACCGCATGCCCCGCTCGGGTCCGAGACCGTCGCGCTGGGGGAGGCCGTCGGGCGCGTCCTGGCCACCGACATCGCCTCGCCCATCGACGTGCCCCCCTTCGATCGCGCCTTGGTCGACGGCTTCGCCGTGCGGGCCTCCGACACCGAAGGGGCCGGCGAAGCCCATCCGCGCCGCCTGTCCCTCAATCGCGAGATCCTGGCCTGCGGCGTGGCGCCGGCCCTGGCGGTGGCGCCCGGCACGGCCACGCCGATCGCCACCGGCGGCGTTGTTCCCCGCGGCGCCGACGCCGTCGTCATGGTGGAGCAGACCGAGTTCCAGCCCGACAGCCTCGCGATCGACCTCGCCTTTGCGGCGCGGCCCGGCCAGTTCATCGGCTATGCCGGGGCCGACATGGCCTCGGGCGAGACCGTCCTGCGCCGAGGTCTGACGGTGACGGCACGCGAGATCGGGATGCTGGCCGCCTGCGGCTTGGCATCGATCGACGTGGTTCGGCGGCCGCGCGTGGCGGTGCTCTCCACCGGCGACGAATTGGTTCCCCCCGGCCAGCCCCTGCCGCCGGGCGCGATCTACGATTCCAACGGGCCGATCGTCGCCGCGACAATCATCGAGAACGGCGGAGTGGTGCGCCCGCTCGGAATCGTCCGCGACGACGAGGTCGCTCTGGAAGCGGCGCTGCGCACCGCCATGGCGGACTGCGACGTCGTGGTCCTGTCGGGCGGCACCTCCAAGGGCGCCGGCGACGTCTCGCACCGCATCCTCCAGCGTCTCGGCGAACCCGGCATCCTCGTCCATGGGGTGGCGCTGAAGCCCGGCAAGCCGCTCTGCCTCGCGGTGGCGGAGGGCACCCCGATCGTGGTGCTTCCGGGCTTCCCGACTTCGGCGATGTTCACCTTCCACGACTTCGTGGTGCCGCTGGTGCGTGCCATGGCGGGGCTGCCCCCGCGCGAAGAGGCCAGCGTGGCGGCAATCCTGCCCCAGCGCGTCGCCTCCGAGCGCGGACGCACCGAATTCGTCATGACCGCGTTGTCCGAAACCGAAGCCGGCCTGCGCGCCCTGCCGCTGCCGAAGGGGTCCGGCTCGGTGACGGCCTTCTCCCAGGCCGACGGATTCTTCGCCATTCCCGCCGCCCGTTCCGGCCTGGAAGCCGGCGAGGCCGTCACAATCACGCGTCTCGGCGCCGGCATCCGCCCGCCCGACCTCACCATCATCGGCAGCCATTGCGTCGGCCTCGACCGGGTCGTCGGCCGGCTCGCCGCGAGCGGCTATCGGGCTCGTACCCTGTGGGTCGGCTCCGCCGGTGGTCTCGCCGCCCTCGGCCGGGGCGAATGCGACCTCGCGGCGATGCACCTCCTCGACCCCGAGTCCGGCACCTACAACCGGCCCTTCCTGGGGCCGGGCATGGTCCTGGCCGAGGGCTGGGGGCGCCTGCAGGGCGTGGTCTTCCGGCCGGGTCATCCCCTGTTCGCGGACCGCTCGGCCGCCGAGGCCGTGGCGGAGGCGCTGGCCGAGCCCGAGATGGTCATGGTCAACCGCAACACGGGGTCCGGGACGCGGGCCCTGGTCGACGGACTTCTGGCGGGCGCCCGGCCACCGGGCTTCTGGAACCAGCCGCGCTCACACAACGCCGTCGCGGCGGCGGTGGCGCAGGGACGAGCCGATTGGGGCGTCGCCATCGCGACGGTCGCCCGGGCCTACGGCCTCGGTTTTCTGCCGCTGGCCGACGAGCGCTATGATTTCGCCTACCGGGCCGAGCACGCCGCCCGGCCGGCCTTGGCCGCCTTCCTGGCCTGTCTCCGCGAGCCGAAGACGCGGGCCCTGCTCAGCGAGGCCGGGTTCTCGCCCGCGGAACCCGCGTGACGCCCGCCCGGGTCATCGGTCTCGCCGGGTGGAGCGGCGCGGGCAAGACCACGCTGCTGTCCCGCGTGATCCCGCTTCTGGTCGCGCGTGGGATCAAGGTCGCCACCATCAAGCACGCGCATCACGCCTTCGACGTGGACCGGCCGGGCAAGGATTCCTACGTTCACCGCGAGGCCGGAGCCTCGGAGGTCATCGTGTCCTCGGCGCGGCGCTGGGTCCAGATGCATGAGATCGGGGAAGCGGCAGAAGCGCGCCTCTCTGACTTGCTGCGCCGGCTCTCGCCCTGCAATCTCGTCATCGTGGAAGGTTTCAAGCGCGAGGCCCACGCCAAGCTCGAGGTCCACCGCGTGGCCAACGGCCAGCCGCCGATGCACCCGCACGATCCCCGCATCCTCGCCGTGGCGAGCGATCGGGCGTTTCCCGAGGCGTCCATCCCGGTGGTCGACCTCGACGCGATCGATCGGATCGCCGATCTGGTCCTGGCCTTGGCCGAACCGATGCCGGCGGCGCTGGCGCGCCTGGAGGAGTCATGGCCCAGCTGACCGACGACTGCTTCGCCTTCGGTGGCGCGCTGATGCGCATCGAGGACGCCGTGGCGCTGATCGGCGAGCGCCTACCGGTGGTGGCCGGCACCGAATGGCTGCCCCTGGGGCAGGCGGATGGGCGCGTCGCGGCCGAGGACGTCACCGCCCTGCACGATGTGCCGCCCTTTCCGAACTCGGCCGTGGACGGCTATGCGGTGCGGCATGCCGACCTGAGCCCCGACGGCGCGACGCGGCTTCCGGTGCGGGGGCGGCTTCCGGCCGGGGCCTCGCCCGAGGCCGTCGCGCCCGAAGGCGGCGCGATCCGGATCTTCACCGGCGCGCCGATGCCGCCCGGGGCCGACACGGTGTTCATGCAGGAGGACGTCCAGCGCGAGGGCGATGCCGTGATCCTGCCCGCCGGCCTGAAGCGCGGAGCCAATGCCCGCGCGGCGGGTGAGGATATCGCCCAGGGGACCTGCGCGGTTCCGGCCGGACGGCGCCTGCGTCCGCAGGACCTGGCCCTGGCGGCAGCCTCCGGTCACGACAGGATCGCCGTGCGGACGCGCCTGCGCGTGGCCCTGTTTTCAACCGGCGACGAACTCACCGAGCCGGGACGGCCGCTGCCGCCCGGAGCGATCCACGATTCCAATCGGGTGATGCTCGCGACCCTGCTCACCCGCCTCGGCGCGGAGGTGGCGGATCTCGGCATCCTGCGCGACGAACCCGCGGTGCTGGCCTCCCGGCTCCGCCAGGCAGCGCGGGATCATCACCTGATCCTGACCTCCGGCGGCGTCTCCACGGGGGAGGAGGACCATGTCAAGGCAGCGGTCGAGGCCGTCGGTTCGCTGATGTTCTGGCGCCTCGCCATCAAGCCCGGCCGGCCGGTGGCGATGGGCGTCGTGGACGGTACCCCGTTCGTCGGGCTGCCGGGCAATCCCGGCGCGGTCTACGTGACCCTGCTCTTCGTGGTGCGCCCGCTCCTCGCCCGGCTGGGGGGCGCCGTCGATCCGCCGACGATCGGCCAGCCCGTCCGGGCGGCCTTCAGCTATAAGAAGAAGGCCGGTCGGCGGGAATTCGTGCGCGTCAGCGTGGCGCTGGCGCCCGACGCCGTGCTGGAGGCGGCCAAGTACCCACGCGAGGGCGCGGGCGTCCTCTCCTCCCTGACCGAAAGCGACGGGCTGGTCGAACTGGCCGACGCGGTCACCGCCGTCGCGCCGGGCGACATCCTGACCTTCTATCCACACGCCACGCTCTGGTAGCCGAGGGTGGTGTCGGCAGCCCGTGCCGCCTCCGCGTGCAGGCTGGACAGCGCCGCGGCGTCGCCGGTGATGCGGGCCGCGAGGTAGTAGGTCTCCCAGCCAACCGACCGGAACGCGAGGCCGAAGCGCGCGGCAATCGCCGGCGTGCCCATGCCGACATCGGCCGCGCCCGTGGCGATCAGCGCAGCCACCGCCTGATGGGTAAACTCTTCCGTCTCCGCACCGAGGATCGCGCCGGGTTCCAACCCGGACTCGGCGCAGAGCCGCTCGAACCAGATCCGGGTCCCCGCGCCGCGCTGGCGGTTGACGAAGCACAGGCGCAGGCGGGCGATGTCGCTCACGGACGCGACCGCGTGCGGATTGCCGGGTGGAAGCATCAAGCCCTGCTCGCGCCGGAACAGCGGCCAGACAGTCAATTCTGAATCCCGGAACAGCGCGTCGAACGGCGCCGGCGCCGGCCCCTCGGAACCGTAATGGAAGCCGGCCGCATCCGCCGTTCCGGACCGCAGATGCGCCAGGGCGTCGAGGCTTCCGGCGACCGCGAGCGTGACGTCGGACCGCTCCGCGATGATCCCGAGCAGCAGCGGATCGTGGCTCGCGGCCAGCCGGAGCGTGACGGGCTTTGGCGTCTCGATCGCTTGAAGTGCCTGCTCCAGCCGCCGTGCCTCGGCGTCAAGCACAGGCTCGAGCCGCGCATAGGTTGCCGATAGGGCGGCGTGCAGGGCGCGGCCATAGGGTGTCAGCGTGGTGCCGTGCCCTTTGGTCTTGACCGCGATAGGTTTGCCCAGAGCCGCCTCGATGGCGGCCACCCGGCTCCAGGCCGAGCGGTAGGAAATCCCGAGCGTTCGCGCCGCGCTCAGCAGCGACGCCGATCCTACCAGAGCGTCCAGGACCGCGAAGGTCGATCGGAGCGCAAGGTCACGCCACGTCCCATCGGCCTCCAGATCGATCCGCATCGGCAAGGTCTTTCCTATTGATCTTTCGGTCCTCTCCGTATCATCCCCGAACCTTCCCTGCAGTCCGGTCCCGATGCTTCAGACTCTTCAGGAGACGATCTCGCGTCTGACGACCCTCGATCGCGACGTCTTCGCGATCGCCTGGCTGTCCCTGCGCGTCAGTCTCACGGCGGTGACCATCGGGCTCTGTGTCGGCATTCCCCTGGGGGCGGTCCTGGCAGTGTCCAGCTTTCCGGGTCGGTCGATCCTGGTCGGGCTCCTGAACGCCTTCATGGGTTTGCCGCCGGTGATCGTCGGCCTGGTGCTCTACCTCGTCCTGTCGCGTTCGGGGCCTCTGGGAAGTTTCGGGCTGCTGTTCACCCCGGGCGCCATGGTGGCGGCGCAGGCCGTTCTGGCGACGCCCCTGGTCGCGGCGCTCACCCGGCAGGTCGTGGCCGATGCCGAAGCGCATCTCGGTGACCAGCTCCGCTCCCTCGGGCTGTCGGCACCGCGCCGCGCCCTCGCGCTCATCCACGACACCCGGTTCTCCCTCGTGACGACGGCGCTGGCCGCCTTCGGGCGGGCGATCTCGGAGATCGGCGCGGTTCTGGTGGTGGGCGGCAACATCGACGGGCACACCCGGACGATGACCACGGCGATTTCGCTGGAGACCCAGAAGGGCGATCTCAGCCTCGCGCTCGCCCTCGGGCTGGTGCTGATCGCCCTCGTCGTCCTGGTCAACGCCGTGGCGGCGATCCTGCGCGGCTACGCGCTCCGGGCCTATGGTTGAGCCGATGCCCGCCCTTGACCTCGACGGCCTCGTGCTGACCCGCAACGGCACCCGCATCCTGGACGGCCTCGATGCCCGCATTCCGGCTGCCGGCATCACCGCGCTGATCGGCCCGAACGGCGCCGGCAAGAGCGCTACCCTGCGGGTCATCGACGGCCTGCTGCGTCCCGATGCCGGGTCGGTGTTGATCGTAAGCCAGGGGCCGGTCCGCCGCGCGCACCTGTTCCAGCGGCCGGCCCTGCTGCGGGCGAGCGCGCGGGCCAACGTCGCTCTGGCGTTGGTCCCCCTCGGCCTGTCCCGGACCGAGCGTGCGGCCCGCGCCCACGCCGCCCTGGTCCGGGTCGGGCTCGGCCACCGGGCCGACGCGCCGGCGACGCGCCTGTCCGGCGGCGAGCAGCAGCGGCTGGCCCTCGCCCGTGCCTGGGCGGTCACGCCCGACCTGCTGCTCGCCGACGAGCCCACCGCCAATCTCGACCCCGGGGCCACGGAGCTGGTGGAAGGGCTGATCGCCGACATGGCGCGGCAGGGCGCCAAAGTGGTGCTCGTGTCCCACAACCTCGGGCAGGTCATGCGGCTCGCCGCCGACGTCCTGGTGCTCGCGCGCGGCCGTGCCGTCGAGCAGGGCGCGACCCGCGCACTCCTCACATCACCCCAGGCCCCCGAAACGCGGGCCTACATCACCGGAGAACTTCCTTGGACATCCTTCGCCGCGGCCTCGTAACCTTCGGCCTCCTGTTCGCCCTCGGCGCCGCCTCCGGCGTTCGGGCCGAACCGGCCTCGATCGTCGTCGCCTCCACCACCTCCACCGAGCAGTCCGGCCTGTTCAAGCACCTGCTGCCGCTGTTCGAGGCCAAGTCCGGCATCGCCGTGAAGGTGGTCGCCCTCGGCACCGGCCAGGCCCTCGACGCGGCCCGGCGCGGCGATGCCGATGTGGTGCTGGTCCACGACCGGCCTGCCGAGGAGAAGTTTCTGGCGGAGGGGTTCGCCACCCGGCGCTGGGACGTGATGTACAACGATTTCGTCCTGATCGGGCCGAAGTCCGATCCGGCGGGCGTGCGCGGCGGCGATGTCGTGGCGGCCTTCGGCAAGCTCGCGACCGCGAAGGCGCCCTTCGTCTCGCGGGGCGACCGTTCCGGCACCCACAGCGCCGAACTGCGGACCTGGAAGGATGCGGGAATCGATCTCCCGGCGGTCAAGGGCGACTGGTACCGCGACATCGGCCAGGGCATGGGTCCGGCCCTGAACACCGCCTCGGCCCTGAATGCCTACCTGCTGGCCGATCGCGGAACCTGGCTCTCGTTCAAGAACCGGGGCGACCTCACCATCCTGGTCGAGGGCGACAAGCGCCTGTTCAACCCCTACGGCGTCATGCTGGTCAATTCGGCCAAGCACCCGGGCGTCAAGGCGAAGGAGGGTCAGGCCTTCATCGACTGGCTCGTCTCGCAGGACGGACAGGCGGCCATCGCCAGCTACAAGATCGACGGCAAGCCGCTGTTCTTCCCGAATGCCGGGCCGTAGCACGCGGCGGTGACGCCGCGCGCGACGGGTCCGGTCAGCGGATGTTGCCGGATTGGCGGCGCCGGGCGACGTACCAGATGCCGAGGGCGATGACCGCGATCACCAGGCTCAGCCAGATCCAGTTGAAATCCGTGGCCGCCGCATTGGCGGCCGTGGAGTTCGAGCCGGCGGGCCCGTTTGCCGGGATCGGCGGCGCCGGGTTGGTCTGCTGGGCGAGTGCGCCACCGAGAGTGGCCGTCCACAGGGCCACGGTCGTCGTCAGGGTGCGGATCTGGGTCATCGCTGTCTCCTCGCGTCCTGCTACTTCTCGGCCGTGCGGGCGGCGCCGTACTGGTACGCCGGCGCAGCGGTGAGTTCGGCCTTGGTCATGCGGACCTCCGCCTCGATCGGGACGCCGCCGGCCAGGACGGTGGCCCGACCCGCGGTCGGCTTCTTGGTCTCGTCGATGGTCCCGGTGGCGGGGTTGACCTGATCGGTGTGCTTGTTCTGGACCGATCCGAGCACTTCGCGAGTGGTGTCGGCCCCCGGCATGGTCTCGGGCTGGACCTTGGCCGCAGCCGCGGCGCTCGGGGCCGTCTCGGGGGTCGTCACCGAGGTCGGCCCGGAGGTGAGCGGCACATCCTTCATGTTCCAGCCAACCTTATCGAAAGGCACCGCCACGAGCTTCTCGCCGATGCCGAGGAAGCCCCCGACCCCGATGATGACTGCTTCGACCCGACCCCCGTCGCCGATGAGGACGTCGTCGATCGAGCCGACGCGGACGTGATCCATCCCGACCACCGGAAGCCCGATGATCTTGGAGCCGCGCAGGCCGCCCGGCCGAGGCTGCGCGGCCCCCGCGCCCTCCGCGGCCGGCTGTGCATGCGCGTCGCTCCCGGACAGTGCCGGGATCGCCAGCAGGGACAGGGCGAGGAGCAGGGCGCTCCGGCGTTGGGTAGGCATCGCAGACTCCACGAAAGCAGGTGGCCTCGCAGGAACGCGGACGACCGGTGGACAACGCGGCGGCGTGGTCGGGAGTTCAGGGACCGCGAGCCGCACCGCGTCCGGGAATTGACTCTCCGCGCCGGTCAGGGCTGATCTGTCCCGGCCTCCCATGCTGTTCACGCACCTCTCCGACGACCTGTTCAAGCCGCTTGCCTCGCCGAGCCGGGCCTTCAACGCGGCCCTGCTGCTGCACCTGCACGCCCGCGTCTTCGGCGACACCGCCGAGCCCCTGCGCAAGAGCGAACTCCTGGGCGCGATCGGCGACTTCGCGGCGGATTTCGTCGACCGGGAGATCGACGACGAGGCCGTGACGCCGGTCGAGCCGAATGAACGCCGCTCCGTGGTCTACCGGCGGCTCCTCGATGCCGGATGGCTGGTCGAGCGGCGCGAGCGCTACGTTCCGGTGGTCGAATTCGACCCTGAGGCCCGGATGGTGATCGAGGAACTCGCGCGCCTCGACCGGGGCGAGCGGCGCTCCTACGGCGGCGCCGTGCTCGACGTTCTGGGGAGCTTGGAAAGCGCCATTGCCAACCCGGCCGAGCGTTCCGAGGCCCTGGTCAACGCGGCGAAATCGGCTCGCACGTTCCTCAGCCACCTGCGCAGCCTCGCCGGGTCGATGCGCAAGAGCGAGGAACGCATCCTGCGCGAGGCGGACCAGGGCACCGCCCTGCGGCTCTACTTCGAGGAGTTCGTGGCACGCCACCTCGTCAGCGATTACCGGACGCTGCACACCCGTTTCAATCCGTTCCGCTTCCGGTCCGGAATCGTGCGCGAGGCGGGCCGCGCCCTGCGCGATCCACTGACCCTGCGGGCGCTGACGGATGCGGGCCTGCGTGAGGGGAGGGCGCCCGACCGGGACAGCGCCGAGCGGGCGGTCCGCAGCGACCTCGCCGAAATCCTGGCGATCTTCGAAGGGCTCGACCGCCATCTCGATGCCGTCGGCGATATCGTGGCCCGGCTCGAACGCCGCATCGCCGCGACCCTGCGCTACCTCGATCATCGCGATTCCGACCGCATCGAGCGGACCGCCGCCGCCCTGCGGGCGGTCGCCGGGAGCGACGACGTCCTCACCGGACTGCCCGACCCGCAGGTCTCGCTCTTTCGTCCGCCGATCGGGGAGCCGCATTGCTACACCCCACGCCTGCGCCGGGCACCCATCGAATCCGAGCCCCTGCCGGAGATCGAGATCGACCCCGTGGTCGAAGCCTTCATCGCCGCCAAAGACGCCTTTCGCGAGCGCGTCGCAGTCACCCCGGAACGGGTGGTGGCGTTCATCGAGGGACGGCTCGGCCCCGAACGCGCCATTCGGGGTTCGCAGATCCGGATCGCGGACGTGGACGATTTCGTGGTGTTCCAGCGCCTGCGCGAGATCGACGTCCTGTTCGACGGCACGCTGCGGGGCCGCTACCGGTTGTCCCGCGTCGAGGGCCGCGTCTCGAATGGCTGGCTCGACTGCCCGGATTTCCTGCTCGAACGCGCGCCGGCGTTGCGACGGTGATCAGGTCCGGCCCCGGGTCAGACCTCTGCTTGATTCGATCAATCTTCGCGGTCTTCGAAAACGTGTCGATTGTTCATCGCGTTACATTCCAACTCGTTAGCGCTGGATGTTTAATCCCGGCCCTTGGCAAAATTCTGGGTCGGGTTCATGCTCCCGTGGATTTCGTGCCCAAGACGCGAAACCAAGATACGAAGTGCAGAAGATGAAAGATTGCGGGAGCGATCGCCCATGACCACCGCCAAATGCTTGATCAAATCCGCCTGGATCGCCGCCGAAGTCGGGCGTGAGCGTTGCGAACGGGTTCTCGTGGTCGAGACCTACATCGCGGTCAGCCCGCTGGAGCCGAACTACGATCCGGCCCGTTACGAGGCTATCGTGGCCGAGGTGCAGCGCGTGCTGGCGGCCAACCCATCCCTCGACCGCGCGTCCATCCTCAGCATGCATCGCGACACGGCCTGCCTCTCGCTCTTCCGCGCAACGCCGGCCGTCGCCGCCTGACGGGCTCGCCAGCCCCGACCCGCGTACCCATGGCGGACGGGCCGGGGAGACGGTAGAGACTGCGTCCGGCGTGGGGCGCCTTTCTGCGGCCGCGCCGGTCCGACCCGCGCGCCCGAGACCCGCCATGCTCGAACCCTTTCGCGCCATCCTGGATGGCGAGGACCCTCCGCCGCCCGGCGCCCGTGCGCCCTCCGAGGAGGAGCTGACGCGCGCGCTGCAGGTGCTGCTGAAGAGCCAGTGCGTCTATGCCGGCACGCCCGGCATCGGCCGCTCCTACGAGCTCGCACGCCACTACGCGCCCTTCTTCCAAGCCTATTTCGCCTGCCTCGGCTACGGCTTCGAGGTGATGCATCGCGACCAGATGGTATGTCTGCGGGTGCCGCCCGAGGGCATCCGCCACGATGCGCAGGCCGAGCGCCTGCGCAAGGACGAGACCCTCGTGCTGCTCGCCCTGCGCCTCGCTTACGAGGAGGGCCTTCGCGCGCACCGGGTCACGACCGACGGGGTGGTCGAGTGCACCACCGACGACATCGTCGAATCGATCCGCACCGCCACGCGCAGCGACCCGCCCGAGGAGGCTCGCCTGACCGAGATCCTGCGCCTGTTCGCGCGCAAGGGTGCGCTGCGGCTGGGCGAGCGCGACAAGATCGAGAAGATCACCCCCCTGATGGTCCTGCCCGGCATTGCCGTTCTGTCACCCGACGCCTGGATGGACCAGGTTCGCGCCTGGGGTGCCGCGCGGGGCGACGACGAGGGCGGACCGGCGCAAGACTGACCGAACAGGACTGACTGAACAGGACTTGCGGAACAGCTCCGGATGCGCTTCGACCCGGAGCCGCGGCGTCACGCGGCCGGAGGGACGACGCGGCGGCGAGGCCCGCAGACGACCGCGCATCCCCAGGCCGGGGCCGGCACCGGCTTGCATCCGGGGCGGCATGCGTCCATGCCGGGACACTCATTTCAGCCCTGGGACAACCTGCGCCGGCCGTGTATCGCCTCACCGACATCGTTCTCTCGAACTGGTACCTGATCCGCCGCGAGCAGATCCGGATCCGGGGCGCGGCTGCGCTGGTGGGTCCGACGGGCGCCGGCAAGTCGACGATCTTCGATGCGGTCGGCACGGTGCTGGCCGGCAACAACGCCAGCCGCCTCGCCCTCAACGCCTCGGCCTCCGGGCGCAGTGCGCGGACGGTGCGGGACTATTGCCTGGGCTGGATCAGCGATCCGGCCGAGGGCGGCCGCCCGACGCGGGAAGCCTGCGAGACGCTGATCGTCCTGGTGTTCGAGAACGAGACCACGGGCCGGGTCGTCTCGGCCGGTCTCGCCCTGGCGGCACGAGCCGAGGACAGCCGCGAAACCACGCTGTCGCGCTTCGTCCATGTGGGCCACCGCTTCGAGATCGCGGATTACGTGCGCGAGGCGCCCGGCGGCAGCTTCGTGGCGCCCTGGGCCGAGATCGCCAAGGATCTGCGCACGCGCGGCGAGACCTTCGACGAGTACCGGGCCTCCGGCGAGCGCTTCACCGCCGAACTGCTCGGGATGCTGCGCGAGGGCGCGGCGGTGCCCGAGCCGCGCCATTTCCTGCGCACCTTCTCCAACGCCGTCGCGTTCAAGCCGATCTTCGATTCCTCGGCCTTCGTGCGCTCCTTCGTGCTCGAACCCGAGCCCCTGGACGTCGCGCGCATCCGGCAATCGGTCGAGACCTGGCGCCGCCTCCTCGAGACGATCGAGGAACTGGAACGCCGGCTGTCGCACCTCGCCCGCATCCTCGGGCGCTACGAGACCTGGGCCGAGGCGAGCCTTGCGGCGTCCCTCGGCGAGTTGCGGGCCGCCGATGCCGATCTGCGCCGCCGCATCCTCGATCACGGCACGGCGCGTTCGGTTCTGAAGGATGTCGCCGAACGCCTGCGCATCGCCCGCGAAAGCGTCGCCACCAGCCAGGGCTTCGTGCGCGAGATCGATGGCGAGATCGCGGGCAAGAAGGCGCTGCTGGCCGGGACCGCCGCCGAGGGACGGCTGGCCGCTTCGAATGCCGGGCTCGCCATGCTGGCGCGCGACCGGCGCGACCTCGCTGCCCGTGTCGGCGAGCTGGTCGGGATCGTCCTCGATGCCGGCAAGCTCACGGTGATCATCGGCGAGATCCGGAAGGTCTCGCCGGAGGCCGCGCGCCTGGTGGAGGCCTGCGCCCGGTCCGGCCTGCGCCGGGAGGCGAACCCGGAGGAGACGCTGCGCTCGGACGGGCCGCTGGCCGCCCTCATCGGCGGCCTCGCCGGGATGCCGGAGATCACGGCGCCGCTGGAACGGTCCGCGGAGGATGCGGCGCTGCGCGCCCGCGCCCTGGAGAACGAGGCGCAGACCCGCGCGCCGGCGCCGAGCACGGGTGGGCGAGGCGCGGCACCGCGGCTGTCGTCGGACGTCGCCGCCTTCCGCGAAGAGCTCGGCCGGCTCGGCATCGTGGCGACGCCGGTCTGCGAGTTGGCCGAGATCACCGATCCAAAATGGGGGCAAGCCCTCGAAGGCCTCCTGGGCGGCGCCCGCGAGGCCCTGGTGGTGCAGCCGGACCGCCTCAACGAGGCGTTCGGCCTTCTCGAAGCGCGCAAGAGCCAGTTCTATCGCTGCCTCCTGGTGAAGACCACGGATACCGCCCGCCGCCGGGGCGGGCGCGACGACGAGGGACCGCTGGCGCTGATCGCGACGGCGGACCCGCACGCGCAGGCCTTCCTCGGAGCGCGACTCGGGGGCTACGACCTCGCCCCGAACGATGCGGCCCTCGTACATATGAGCCGCGCTGTCGCGCCAAGCGGGCGATCGACCTCCGGCATGGCCTACTCGGTGGTGCGCCCGGTCCAGCTGATGATGACCCGGGGCCATCGCGGGCCGACCGCCGAAAGCCGCCAGGATTGGGAGCAGGCGGTTGCCGAGGCCCGCCGGGCCCGGGCGGAGGCCGACGTCCTGCGCGAAGCCGCGCGGATTGCCGCCGCTCTGACGCGTCGCCTGTCCGAAACGAATCTCGACCTCGCCGAACTGCGCGCCGAGGCGGACGCGCTCGAGGGCCGCCGCCGGAGCCTGACGACGGAGCGGGACAGCGTCGAGCGGGCCGAGACCGGCGTGCTGGAGGCGGAATTGGCGGAACTCGCCAAGGAACGTTCGGCCTATCTCACCGAACTGGTCCAGGTGCTGGAGCCGAAACGCGATCTGCTCCTCGGCGAGGAGGCCGGCCTGAAGGCCAAGGTGGCGACGAGCCGCGAAGCGGCCCGCGCCGCGCTCCAGGCCCGTCGGACCGCGTATCAGCGCTGGACCGGGGGCGATTCGATGCGCATCCGGCTGGTCCGGCCCGAGGGCTTCGACCCGGCCGCGCTGGCCACCCTCCGGGCCGAGCGGGCCGAACTCGATTCGAAGGCCCTTGGGAGCCTTGCCAATGCCGCCCGCGCCCGCTCTCGGGACGCGGCGGAGACCGCACGGACGCAGGTGCGCGCCGCCGAGCGCGATCTCGCCGAATATTGCGTGCAGTGGCGGGTCGAGAACCCCCTCGGCACCGGCGATGCCCCCGCCTCCTTCGGCTATGGCTGGGCCAAGCGCGCGCATGACGAGGTCGCGGGCCACGAGCTGCGGCGCTACCGCGACCAGGCGCGGCGGGCGGAGAGCGAGATGCGCCGCCTGATGATCGAGGATCTGCTGACCCGCCTCGCCGACAAGTTCGAGCGGGTGCGCGCCCGCCTCGACGCCCTGAACGAGCGCCTGTCGAGCCAGACCTTCACGGGCCAGACCTACGCCTTCGAGGCGGAGGTGGACCGGCGCTACGCCGCCGTCCACGCCCTGGCGACCGAGGTGGCGCGCTCGCCGGATGCCGCGCAGGCGATCCTGCCCAACGAGGACGGCACCATCCCGGAAGGCCCGCTCTCCACCGCCATCGACGAGATCACGGCCCTGATCGCCGGGGACGAAAGCGCGACGCGGCTGGCCGATTACCGCAACTACTTCGTCTATGAGATCGGCATGCGCGACCGGGCGGGCAACCGCACCACCATGTCGAATCGGGCGCTGCGCGGCTCGGGCGGCGAGGCCCAGGCGCCGTTCTACGTGGCCATCGCGGCCTCGCTCGCCTCCGCCTATTATCCCGGCGACCGGCCTGGCGACGAGAATCCCGGCCTCGGCCTTTGCCTGCTCGACGAGGCCTTCTCCAAGCTCGACGTGCGCAACAGCCAGGCGCTGGTCGATCTCTATCAGGCCTGGGGCCTGCAACTCCTGATCGCCGCGCCCGAGGACAAGCGCACGACCCTGACCGAGGTGATGGACACCATCGTCACGGTGTACAAGAGCCCCGACCTCACATCCGTGCGGATCGAGGCCGAGCACCCGCTGGAAGCGGCCAAACGCGCGCTGGCGGCGATCAACCCCGAGCGCCAGGGTATCGAGGGGTTCCGGGTCGACGCTGCCGAGTAGGGCAGGGTGCTGCGCTACCAGACCGGCTCCGGCCCGTACCAGGTGAAGTGCTTCTTCACCGGCTCGATGACGTCCCAGGTGCCGGAGAAGCCCGCTGGCGTCACGAAGGCATCGCCCGCCCGATAGGTTCGGGCCGTCCCGTCAGCATCCGTCACCGTCACCACGCCCTCGATGAGCTGGATGAACTCGGCCCGGCCGAAGTCGATGCGGAACTTACCCGGCTCGCAGGTCCAGATCCCGGCCGCGAACAGGTCGTCCGGGCTCCTGTAGATGTAGGTCGCGGTCTGCTGCGGCTTGCCCGACAGGATGCAGGCGCGCTCCGGCCAATAGGGCGTCGCGGCCGGCTGAACGGCCGGAAAATCATATGTCGAGCGGGTCGGCCCCTGGCGCAGGGGCGGCGGCGACGGGACCCTTCGGAAAGACGGCAGAGCACCGAGCAACGCCATCACGGGCATGGCGAAGGTGTGAATCAGGCGCGCAATTTCCATCGATACGATCCCGCGCTGTCGCGTTTCGTCAAGCAAGGTGATGGTCTACGAGGCAACCAGCGGTGCGCAAGTTCAATGATCCAGTCCTGCACCGATCCCTCGCGCGATCGTTAAGCAGCGGTTCTGAAGAACGTCTGCATCGTCCGCTCGTCGGACCGGAATTCCAGCACCGACGACCGAAATCGCCCCCATGACTGCCGCGTCGCCGAAGACCGACATGCCGATGTCGGGACGGAGGGCGGCAGCGACGCCGTTCTGGGGTCGATCAACGCGATCCGCAGCGTCACTGAGTGCGCGGCCCGATGTTTCCGCCACCCAAGCCGGACATGGCAGACATGGCAGACATGGCAAGCAGCCAACGCGCAAAAGCGCGCCGAAATCGAGCCCATCAAAACTGCAACAAATGTTTGTCGGGTTCCAAACATTTCGCCGCTACCCGGAACTACACCAATTGATAGGACCGACTTCACTTGCACAAGAGATCAATTAGGGCTCTATTTCAGCAGCTGGATGAATAGAGTCCAACGACCTCTGAGACCGAGGGCCGCCGCGATGGATACGGATCGAACGCTGCTGGTACTGCTGACGGAGAACAATGCGCTGGTCGGGATCGACCTGTGCGAAGCACTGGTGGAGGCGGGCTATCGCGTGGTCGGGCCTGTGGCAACGGTGGCGGAGACCGAGGCGCTCCTGGCAAATCAGGCCATCGATCTCGCGATCATCGAGCCCTTCCTGCGGGATGGCGATTGCACGGACACCATGAGGCAACTCCGCCGGCGCGGCGTCCCGTTCGTCGTGCACGCCTCGTGCGGTCGCGACGATCCCCTGGCCCTGGGCTTCACCGACGCGCCCTGGCTCACCAATCCTGCGGTTCCCCGAGATGTCGTCATCACGCTCGGTGACATCGCGTTCGGGAGTTCCTGAGATGGCGCCTCACTTTGGCAGCCGGCCGGCGGGGGAGTGGACCTTCACCCTCACGCCGGACGTATCGGTCAACCCGCTCATCCGGAAACTCGAATGCTTCGCGCACCTGTCGGGGGAGGACCGTAGCGCCCTGTTCCGCCTGATCGCGAATGGGCGGGATTATCCGGCCCAGGCCGACATCCTCCGCGAGGGCGAGCCGGCGGACGGCATCCTTATCGTCCTCAAAGGCTTCGCCTGCCGAAACCAGTTTCGCCAGACCGGCGCGCGCCAGATCACCGCGTATCTGGTTCCGGGGGATCACTGCCATCTGGAAGCCGATCTCGTCAGCCGAATGGATCACACGGTCAGTGCGTTGTCGGCCTGCCGCATCGCTCGAATTCCCGCGGACGCCTTGCGGGCCGCGACCCGCCAGCATCCGACCCTGCGCAAGGCCCTGCGGCGGAGCGATCGAGTCGACGAGGCCACGCTGCGCGAATGGATCGTCAATATCGGGTGCCGCTCGGCCATCGAGCGCATCGCACATCTGTTCTGCGAACTGCACCTCCGCCTGTCGAGCGTCGGACTTACGACCGGGATGACGTGCGACTTGCCCCTGACGCAATCCGAAATCGCGGTGACGGTCGGACTGTCGAACGTACACGTCAACCGCTCGCTCCAGGCCTTGCGGCGACAGCGGCTCATCGCCCTCTCGGGCAAACGGCTGACGATCCTCGATTGGACCCGCCTCACGGACCTGGCGGAGTTCAATCCGGCCTATCTGAACCTCGGCCAGATCGGGCAGATCGGCCACGACATCTGAGGCGGCTTCCGCCTGAACGACGCGGAAGCCACGGCGGGCAAGCCCGCGGGTCGGAGCCTCAGCCCCTCTGCCCGGATTGGGGATCGATGGTGCCGGTCTCGGTTTCCAGACGGTCGTCCGAGGCTTCGTCGAAGGCCTGCATCCAGGCCTCGCGATCCGGGCTTCCCTCCGCATAGGGGCAGCTTTCCCGCTGCTTGCCGTAGAGTCGGGCATTGCGGCCCTTGATGAAGGGGCTGTCGCTGGCGGTCGCGCCGTCGCTCATGTCTCGATTCCTCATCCTGTGTCCCGGCATGGGCACCCCCGCCGGGTTCCAGGGATCAACCCGGAGGCGCCGTCGCGGTTCACCGCTGCGGCGCCGGGGCAGGTAGCCGCGAGCGGATGCGGGCCGAGCGCACTCGAGGAGGAGATCCAGGCCCAGCTCAGCCTTCGCGAACGGACGCCCCGCGCAGCTCCACCGCCCGTCGCAGACTGCGCGACAGATCCTCCACCGAGTAGGGCTTGCGCAGCAACTCGAAGCCGTGGGTCCCCTGTTCGGCGATGACGTGGCTGTAGCCGGACGCGAGCACCACCGGCAGGCCGGAGTGCCGGGCGCGGATGGCCTGGCCGAGATCGATGCCGTTCATCCCGGGCATGACCACGTCGGAGAACACCACGTCGAAGGGCGCGGGCGCTTGCCCGAGCGCCTGAAGCGCCTGCTCCGCATCGGTCACCCAGCGGGTCGCGTAACCGAGTTCCTGGAGTGCCTGGGTCGCGAAAGCCCCGACTTCGAGGTTGTCCTCGACCACCAGAACCCGCGTGCCGTGACCATCGGCCAGAGGAGCGGGTTCGGGAAGCGCGGCCTGGGTCGCCATCGCGCCGCGCACCCGCGGGAGATAGAGCGTGAAGGTGGTGCCGTGGCCGAGTTCGCTCTCCACCACCACCTCGCCACCGGATTGCTTGGCGAATCCGAACACCTGGGATAGGCCGAGCCCGGTGCCTTGGCCGACGCCCTTCGTTGTGAAGAACGGCTCGAAGATCCGCTCCAGCACGTCGGGTGGAATGCCGGAGCCGGTGTCGGACACCGAGACCGCCACGTAATCGCCGCGTATCCGGGGATGGGCGCGGACCGCTGGGATCGCGAGGGCACGGCTGACCCGGATTCCGAGGCGACCCTCGCCGTCCATAGCGTCGCGGGCATTGACCACCATGTTGACGAGGGCCGTGTCGAACTGGCTCGGATCGGCATCGACGAGGCAGGTGAGCGGCGCTCCGTCGGGGGCGTGGCCGGGGTCGACCTTGGTCTGGACCTGGATGCGCGCCCCTGTCAGCGTCCCGACCATGTCCGCGACGGAGGCGACGCTGCGGGCGACGTCGAACACCTCCGGACTCAGGGCCTGCCGCCGGGCGAAGGCCAGAAGCTGGCCCGTCAGCTTGGCAGCGCGCGACACCGTATCGGAAATCGCGCCGATGTAGCGCTGACGCCGCTCCTCCGGCAGATCGGGCCGTTTCAAGAGATCGGTGGAGGACTTGATGACCGTCAGGAGATTGTTGAAGTCGTGAGCGACACCGCCGGTGAGCTGTCCGACCGCTTCGAGCTTCTGCGACTGTCGCAGCTGATCCTCGAGAATCTTGCGCTCGGTGACGTCGCGCCCGGCGGCGTAGAAGTGATCACCTTGCGGGATCGCATTCCAGGACACCCAGCGCACATCCCCATCCGCCGTCCGCATGCGGACGTCGAGATTGTCGAGGATGCCGCCCTCTGTCAGGCGCGCGAACGCTGCACTGGCCGCCGCAACATCGTCGGGATGAAGGAACCCGTCGAAGCGGGAGCCGACCAGCGCGTCCGCCGGCCAGCCCAGCATCTCGGTCCAGGCCGGATTCACGGAGCGGTAGATGCCGTCGAACCCGCAGATCACCAGGAGATCGCGGCTGGCGCGCCAGACCAGGTCGCGCTCGGTCGTGCGGTCCCGCGCCGTGGCGCGCAGGACCGTTTCCGCCTCCCGTCGCTCGGTGATGTCGTTGAACAGGATCGCGACGCGATGCTGCACCGGTTCGCCGACGCGCAGGGCATGAACGTCGAACCAGCGACCGAGTGAGACGGCACCGCTCTCGAACCGCGCCGGCCGCCCCGTGAGCGCGACGTCGCCGTAGGTTTCGAGCCACCGCGGCTCCAGGCCGGGAATCACGTCGCTGACCCATTCGCCGATGACGTCGCCGAGCCCGGCTTGGCGCTCGAACGCCGGATTCACTTCGAGGAACCGGTAGTCGACCGGACGACCGTCCGAATCGAACCGCATTTCGACGATGCAGAACCCCGCATCGATCGCATCGAACAGTGTCCGGTAGCGGGCCTCGCTCTCGGCGAAACGGCCCTCCTCGGTGCGGAAGCGGGTGACGTCGAGCTGACTGGCGAAGAAGTAGAGCAGCTGGCCGTCCGCGTCGAAGACGGGACTGACGTAGAGTTCGTTCCGGAAGGCGCTTCCGTCGCGATGGTAGTTGACGATCTCCACCACCACGTCCCGCCGCGCCGCGATGGCGTCCCGAACGCGGGCGACCTCGGCCCGGTCGGTCCCCTCGCCCTGGAGGAAGCGACAATTGCGTCCGAGGAGTTCGTCGGCCTCGTAGCCGCACAGATCCTGGAAGGCCCGATTGGCAAAGACGATCGGATTGTCGGGCTGATTGGGGTCCGTGATGATCATCGGCATGCGGGTCTTCTCCGCAGCCGTGAACAGCAGGTCCGGACTGGCGGCCGAGGTCTGCTGCCCGGAATCGGGCCTGCGGGGCATCGCGTCGCGTTGGGCTCGGAGCTGGGCGATCTCGGCCTCGAGTTCTCGTTCTCTCAGGCGAAGGCGTTCGAGCGCGTCATCCATATCGGTCCGTTCTGTCCCAAACCGGCCTGCCCCAAACCGGTCTACCCCGAGCTGGCACCCCGGCGAAAAATCCCGCTCGTGAAGAAATGCTGGGCGCACGCAGGAATCCGCGTCGCGCTCTGCCGGCCTTTCAGGCGCTTCGCGCTCGGTAGTTGCCTATCCGAAGCCCGCCATCCGAGAGCCCGCTATCCGAAGCTTGCCTATCCGACGTCCGGCAGGGCGTCGATGCCTTCGAACGCGTGATCGCCTGCGCCGGTTCGCTCACGCCAAGCATTTCGGAACCGGCACCGTGACGGGCGCTTTACCAGGGGCCTGTCGGTAAGCCGGCTTCCGGCCGGGAACGAAACCATCCTCGGAACGAAAGTCGGGACTGTGGATTGCGTCTGAAACCCCGGATCGCCCTGCAGCCACAGGCTGTTACGGGTGGACCGTGCACAGCTCATACACCGTCGACGTCGCGAGAACCGGCGCCAGAAGACGCCGGTCACTGTTGGGAAACGATCGTTCGTGCCAAACTGCGGACCGATGCAGACGTTCGACACCTCTACGACGACCCTCCCGACCTTGCGGCGCGGGTCTCAGTTGCACGAGACCGAGCGCCGCCTGAATGCGGTGCTCAACAACGCTTCGGTGGCGATCTTCCTGATGGATGACCGCCAGCACTGCGTCTACATGAACCGGGCGGCCGAATTGCTGACCGGCTTCAGCCTGACGGAAGTGCTGGCCCGCGACTGCCCGCTGCACGACATCGTCCATCACACCTACCCGGACGGACGTCCTTTCCCGCTCGAGGAATGCGCCATCGATCGCGCCTTTCCCGAGAACAACCAGGAGCGGGGCGAGGAGGTGTTCGTGCACAAGGACGGACGCTTCTACCCCGTCGGATTCACCGCGAGCCCGATCCGCGACGACGATGCGAAAATCATCGGGACGATCATCGAGGTCCGGGACATCACCGAGGAGAAGGCCGCGGCGGAGCGCCAGCGCCTGCTCACCAACGAACTGAACCACCGGGTCAAGAACACGCTCGCCACCGTGCAGTCGATCGCCGCCCAGACCTTCCGGGGCAGGACCGACGATGCGGCCCGTCAGATGTTCGATGCCCGCATGGTGGCGTTGTCGAACACCCACAACGTTCTGACCAGCCAGAACTGGGAAGCCGCGAGCCTGCGCAGCGTCGTCGAGAGCGCCCTGGCTCCGCACGCGCTCGCCGAAGTCGATACGGCGCGGTTCGATCTCGTCGGCCCCGACACCCGCCTGCATCCCAAGGTGGCCGTGACCCTCGCCATGGCGCTGCACGAGTTGATGACCAATGCCGCCAAGTACGGTGCCCTCTCGGTGCCGGAGGGCCGTGTCGGCGTCCACTGGACGCTGGAGCGCATCGAGGGCGGCGAGCGCCTCGACCTCGCCTGGACCGAAACCGCCGGCCCCACCGTCGTGGAACCGACGCGCCGTGGGTTCGGCAGCCGCCTGATCGAACGGCAACTGCCCATGGAATTCGACGGCAGCGCGGTGATCGCCTATCCGCCGGGTGGCGTGACCTGCCACATCCGCATTCCTCTGACGGCGCTCGGCTGGCATGGACAGGATCTGGTGACCGGGCGGGCAACCCGATGACCGCCTCCCGCATGACCGATCTCGAAGGCCGGAGAGTCCTGCTCGTCGAGGATGAGAGCCTGATCGCCATGCTGGGCGAGGACATGCTGCTCGACCTCGGCTGCGAGGTCGCGGTGGCGATGCGCCTGGAAAAAGCCGTCGCGATGGCGCGCGCGACCGCGTTCGATCTCGCCATCCTCGACGTGAATCTCGGCGAGACCGTCAGCTATCCGGTGGCCGACGTGCTGTTCGCCCGCTGCATCCCCTTCATCTTCGCGACCGGCTACGGCGCCGCCGGCATCGATCCGGCCTATGGCGCCGTTCCGGTGATGCAGAAACCCTATCAGGTCGACCAGATGGCGCGGATGCTCCGGCATTTGCTCGTCTGCGAGGCGCTTCCCGCCAAGGGCGAGTCCGGGCGGGCGCTCCCCCACACCTGCACCTTCGGCGCCAAGATCACCGAACCGCACCCGATCCGGGCGGACTGACCCAGCGCCCGCTGCGGCCTTCGGTCTCCGCACCGGACGAGATCGCGCCGGACCTTTCCGAACGATCTCGCGTTCGCCTGTTGCAATGACGGGCCGGACACCAGCGCGCGGTATGCAGATTCATCTCGACGCCCTCGGTGGGGTCGCGGGCGACATGTTCGCCGCCGCCCTGCTCGATGCTTTTCCCGGCCATCAAGCCGGCGTGATGGCCAGCATCGCGGCGGCTCTGCCGGCAGTGACCTGCGAACTCGTCCGCCACAATGACGGCATCCTGGCCGGTCGCCGCTTCATCGTCGCGCGCCAGGGAGCGGAACCGGTGCCGCCGCCCAGACCGATCCATCGGCATCCGGCGCATGATCATGACCACCAGCACGATCACCAGCACGATTCTTGGCATGCTACCGAACCCGCCACGCACGGCCACCGGCACTGGTCGCAGATCCGCGCCGCGCTCCAGGACTCCGCGCTGGAGCCGATGGTCTGCGAACATGCGGTCGGCATCTTCGCCCGCCTGGCCGAGGCCGAGGCGCGAGTTCATGGCATCGCGGTCCAGGACGTGGCCTTCCACGAGGTCGGGGCCTGGGATTCCATCGCCGACATCGTGGCGGCCGCTCATCTGATCGCCGCCCTCGGCGCGGAGGCCTGGAGCGTCTCCGCCTTGCCGCTCGGCTCGGGCCGGGTCAGGACCCAGCACGGACCGCTGCCCGTTCCGGCCCCCGCCACCAGCCTCCTGCTCGAAGGTTTCGAGACCCTCGACGACGGTGTGCCGGGTGAGCGCGTTACGCCGACAGGTGCGGCCATCCTGGCCTATCTGCGGGCCATCGCGCCGGCCCCGGCAGCCATGCCCCGAACCCTTCAAGGGTCCGGCATCGGCTTCGGCACCAGGGTTCTGCCCGGCCTCAGCAACTGCCTGCGGGTGCTGGTCTACGCGACACGCACGACACCCGCCGGCAGCCCGCATCGCGACCTCGGGGTGATCGAGTTCGAGGTCGACGACCAGTCGGCGGAAGACCTCGCCATGGGGCTCGACCGGCTGCGCGATCACCCCGACATCTTCGACGTCGTCCAGATGCCGGTCTTCGGCAAGAAGGGACGGATGATGACCCATATCCGGGCGCTCGCGCGCGCCAGCGCCCTCGACGGGGCGATCACGGCCTGCTTCCGGGAGACGACCACGATCGGGCTGCGCCACCGGGTCGTCTCGGGCGCCGCCCTGCCGCGCCGGATGCGCACCGTGACGGTCGCCGAGAGGCCGGTGCGGGTGAAGATCGTCGATCGCCCGGGCGGGCGCACCGCCAAGGCCGAAGCCGACGATGCCGTGGCGCATGAGAGCCATTCGGTCCGGGCCGGCCTGCGACGGGCCGCGGAGGAGGCTGCCCTGCGCGACGATGCGGAAGCGGGAGGCGACGCATGAGCATGGAGCAAGACCGCCTGCACCGCGTCCTGGCGGAGATCGGCCCCCTGGCGGTCGCGGTCAGCGGCGGCGTCGACAGCCTGACCCTGGCGGCCTCGGCTCATCGCAGCCTGGGCCGGGACCGGGCGCTGATGGTGCATGCCGCCTCGCCGGCCGTCCCGTCCGAGGCGACCCGACGGGTGCGGTCGGAGGCGGAGCGCCTGGGCTGGTTCCTGCGCGTGGTCGAGGCCGGCGAATTCGCCGACCCGCAGTACCGGGCCAACCCGGTCAACCGCTGCTTCTTCTGCAAGACCAACCTGTACGGCACCATCCGCCAAGTCACCGACCGGACCATGGTGTCGGGCGCCAATCTCGACGATCTCGGCGAGTACCGCCCCGGCCTCGACGCCGCTCGCGAGCACGGCGTGCGCCATCCCTATGTGGAAGCCGGACTCGACAAGGCGGCGGTGCGGGCCCTGGCCCGGAACCTCGGCCTCGGCTCCGTGGCGGATCTTCCGTCCGCGCCCTGCCTGTCGAGCCGGGTCGAGACCGGCATCCGCATCGAACCCGAGACCCTCGCCTTCATCCACGCCGTCGAGAATCTGGTATCGCGCACGCTCGGGGCCGGATCGGGCGCCCGGCGCGCCGTGCGCTGCCGGGTCCGCGCCGCCGGCATCGTGGTCGAACTCGATCCCGACAGCCTCGCGGCCCTCGACACGCCGCACCAGACTCTGCTGGCCGAGCGCATCCAGGCCGAGGCTCCCACGAGCCTGCCCCAGGCGCCGGTCCGCTTCACCGCCTATCGCACCGGCAGCGCCTTCCTGACGGGAGCCACGCCATGAGCGCCACCGACAGTATCCTGGACGAATTCGTCCTCGACTTCGCCCGGCCGGAGCGGATCGGGTTGGAGGAAGCGATCTACGCCGCCGGCAAGTCGCCGGCCCAGATCGACGCCATCCTGGCGGCGGCCGCCGCGCGCGGCGCTTCGCTGCTGCTGACCCGGCTCGACGCCGACAAGCATGCGGCCCTGGCGGAGGAGCACCGGACCCGGATCGACTACTGCGCCGTTTCGCGCACGGCCATCTTCGGCCGGAAGCGGGCGCTCTCCGGGCCGGCGCGGATCGGCATCGTGGCGGCCGGAACCTCGGACATTCCGGTGGCGCGCGAGGCCGAGCGCACCCTGGCGTACCAGGGCGAGGCGACCACCCTGTTCGCCGATGTGGGCGTGGCTGGCCTGTGGCGCCTGACGCGCAGGCTGGACGAGATCCGGGCCCACCCGATCCTGATCGTCGCCGCCGGCATGGATGCCGCCCTGCCGAGCGTCGTCGGCGGCCTCGTCGCCAGTGCGCTGATCGCGGTTCCGACCTCCGTTGGCTACGGCGTCGCCGAGGGCGGGCGCACGGCTCTCGATGCGATCCTGGCGAGCTGCGCGCCCGGCATCACGGTGGTCAATATCGACAACGGTTACGGCGCCGCCTGCGCCGCCCTGCGTCTGCTCCAGGCGGCCCGCGCGCTGGCCGACGCATCATCGACCGAAGCGGCGGAGGCCTGACATGACATCTCACGCCCGCCCTATCGCCATCCCCCGATCCGGAGAGCAAACATGGAACGCCGCAGTTTCCTACAGGGCGCCGCTGCCGGCGCCGGCCTCGCCGCCACCAGCAGCGCCGGTGCGGCCGTGACCGCGCCCGGCCTGCCGAACACCCGGCCGAAGGACCCGGCCGACCTGCCCCTGATCACCGATCCGGGCGAGCGCCGCGGCGAGATGCTGTACCGCTCCTTCGGGCGCCACGCCGAGAAGATCTCGGCGATCGGCATGGGTGGCTTCCACCTCGGCAAGAACGCGGTCTCGGACGACGAGGCCACCCGCCTGATCCATGCCGGCATCGATCGCGGCATCACCTTCATGGACAATTGCTGGGACTACAACGGCGGCCGCTCGGAACTGCGCATGGGCGTCGCCCTGGCGCAGGGCGGGTACCGCGACAAGGTGTTCCTGATGTCCAAGATGGACGGGCGCACCAAGCAGGAGGCGATGCGCCAGATCGACGAATCCCTCAAGCGCCTGCGAACCGACCGCATCGACCTCGTCCAGCACCACGAGATCCTGCGCTACGACGATCCCGACCGGGTCTTCGCCGAGGGCGGCGCCATGGAAGCCTTCGTCGAGGCGAAGAAGGCCGGCAAGCTGCGCTACATCGGCTTCACCGGCCACAAGGACCCGCGCATCCATCTCCAGATGCTCGAAGTCGCCGAGGAGCGCGGCTTCCACTTCGATTCCGTGCAGATGCCCCTCAACGTCATGGACGCCCATTTCCGGTCGTTCGGGCACCTCGTGCTGCCCTACCTCGTGCAAGCCGGCATCGCGGCGCTCGGGATGAAGACCTTCGGCGACGGGGTCATCCTGAAGAGCGACGCGCCGATCAAGCCGCTCGAATATCTGCACTTCTGCCTCAACCTGCCCACCACCGTGGTCATCACCGGCATCGAGAGTCAGCGCGACCTCGACCAGGCGTTCGAGGCGGTGAAGACCTTTAAACCGATGGACAGGGCGACGGTCGCCGAACTCCTGGCACGCAGCAAGCCCTATGCGCTCCAAGGCAAGTACGAGCTATTCAAGACCAGCGCGACCTTCGACGGTACGGCCAAGAACGCGGCTTGGCTCGGCGAGGACGTGGAGAGCGTGCAGAAGCTGGCGCCCACGATGGAGTGAGACCGGACGGCCTGATCGCGGCGGTGATGTTCGTTCCGGCCGAAGACCTTCCTCCCAGGTTCCCGGCAGCGCCCCGTCATCCCGGAGCCGCGCAGCGGAGTCCGGGATGACGGGGTGCAAGGCCATCCACTGTCGGCGGTTCTGGATTGCACGCCGCGGGCGCGCCCCTTCGGGTCCGGGGCTCGCCTTCGTCGCCCCGGGATGACGGCGTGCTGCCTGAGTCCGGGCGGGGATGGGAGGGAGGGATCGCGATCGTCAGCGTGCAGGCACCCATTCCTCCGGCGTTTCCCGAAGGGCGAGCGCAGGCGGGACTCAGCCTTCCTTGAAGCCGTAATCCGGCACGCCTTCGTCATTGCCATAGTATTTGTAGGGCAGGAACTTGCCCGAGAGGTTCATCTTGACCCGGTCGCCCTTGTTGTTGGGCTCGCGTTCCATGGTCATGTTGAAGTCGATGGCCGACATGATGCCGTCGCCGAACTCCTCCTGGATCAGTTCTTTCCAGGTCGTGCCGTAGACCATCACCAGTTCGTAGAAGCGGTAGATCAGCGGATCGGTCGGCGGCATCTGGGCAATCGAGCCGCGATAGGGCGCCTCGTTCAACATGCGCTCCTCGGCCTGGGACAGGCCGAACAGGGCGGCGGCCTTGGCGGCCTGGGCCTTGGGCAGTTTCATCTGGCCCATGCAGGCGGCGGTGATCAGGATCGGCGAGATGCCGCCGATCTCGTCCTGGATGTGCTTCCAGGTCCAGCCCTTCTCGCGCTTGATGTCGAGGAGCTTCTCGGTCAGGTCTTCGCGCTTCATGGATCGTCTCCGTGGCGGTTTGGAAAGAGGGAAGTCAGGCCCGCAGGGCCGGGGCCGCATTCGCCGACAGGGCGGCGGTATCGGCGTCGGTGAGCGCGGGGCGGATCACCGGCGGATGGCGCGGGTCGTAGCCGGCCGGCATCGCGTCCCGCAGGGTCTTCGAGCGGGTGACCAGGAAGTCCATCAGGTGATTGCGCAGGGCGTAATAGCCCGGCGCGTGGTGCAGGTTGGCCCGGTCGCGCACCTTCGGCAGCGGGTTCTCGACGATCTCCGCCACCTTGGCCTGGGGTCCGTTGGTCATCAGCACGATACGGTCGGCAAGATAGATCGCCTCGTCGACGTCGTGGGTGATCATGAAGACGGTCTGGCCGGTCTCGGTGCAGATGCGACGGACCTCGTCCTGGAGCGTGCCCCGGGTGAGCGCATCCAGTGCCGAGAACGGCTCGTCCATGAGCAGGATCTTGGGCGCGATGGCGAGCGCCCGGGCGATCCCGACGCGCTGCTTCATGCCCCCCGACAATTCGGACGGGCGCTTGTGCTCGGACCCGGCGAGACCCACCGTCGCGATGGCAGTTTCCGCAAGGGCTCGCACCTCGGCGCGGGTGGCCTTGCGCCAGCGCGACGACGCCGCGTAGGCGACGTTGCCCAGAACCGTGCGCCAGGGCAGGAGTGCGTGGCCCTGGAAGATCACCGCCCGATCGAGGCTGGTGCCCTCGATGGCCTGCCCGTCGGCGATGACGACGCCCTCGCTCGGCGCTTCCAGCCCGGCCAGGATGTTGAGCACCGTGGTCTTGCCGCAGCCGGAATGGCCGATCATGCAGACGAACTCGCCCCGCCGCATCGGCAGCCACAGGTTCTCGAACACCGTGGTGCTCTTGCCTCCCGGCGCGGGATAGCGCCGGGCGATGCCCTCGATCGAGATGAACTTCTCGGACCCTGACGAGGGAGACGGCGAGGTCTGCGAGGACACGCGGGCGTCTCCGGGGCTGGGCGCAGTTCGGAAGCGAAGGAGCGTGGCCATGGCGCTCACTCCGGGAAGGTGACGAGGCGTTGCGCCCGCGCCAGCACCTGATCGAGGATCATGCCGACGAGGCCGATGACCAGGATCGAGGTGATCACGTTGGTGATCGAGAGGTTGTTCCACTCGTTCCAGACGAAGTAGCCGATGCCGGTGCCGCCCACGAGCATCTCGGCCGCCACGATGACGAGCCAGGCGATGCCGATGGAGATGCGCATGCCCGTGAGGATGGTGGGCGCCGCCGCCGGCAGGATCACGGTGACGGCCCGGCGGAACGGCCCGACCTCCAGGGTGCGGGCGACGTTGAGCCATTCCTTGCGCGTGCCGGCCACCCCGAAGGCGGTGTTGATCAGCATCGGCCAGAGCGAGCAGATGAAGATCACGAAGATGGCCGAGAGCCCGGAATCCTTGATCGTGTAGAGGGCGAGCGGCATCCACGCCAAGGGCGAGACGGGCTTCAGGAGTTGGATGAAGGGATCGAGCGCCCGCCCCATCAGGGGCGACATGCCGATGAGGAAGCCGATCGGGATCGCCACGATCACCGCGAGGCCGTATCCGAGCGCCACACGGCCGATGGAATAGGCGAGCTGGATGCCGAGCCCCTTGTCGTTCGGCCCCCGGTCGTAGAACGGGTCCCGCAGGTGCTTCCACATCGTCGCCCCGACATCGAGCGGCCCCGGCATGGCCGATTTGCCGGTCGTGGCACTGGCGCCCATCAGGGCGGCGTATTCCGGGTCCATCGCCTCGGTCTTGCCCGTGCCGCTGACCGCGATCTGCCAGGTCAGCAAGAAAGCCAGCAGCAGGGCGAGCGAGACGAGGCCGGCGCGAACGGAGAGGCTTGGCGCCATGACTCAGCCCGCCCGCCGGATCTTGAAGGATTCGAGATATTCCTTCGGCTTGGCGGGATCGAAGGTCTTGCCCATGACCACGAAGCTCTTGGTGGTGGTCTCCGGCGGTGTCAGGCCGTTCTGCTTCATCAGCCTCGCGGCATCGGTCGCCAGATAGACCTTGGCGGCCACGGCCTGGTAATCAACCTCGCCTTTGATCTGCCCCCAGCGCTGCATCTGGGTCATGATCCAGATCGCGAAGGACTGCCACGGGAAGGCATCGAAATCGACGCGATCGGGCACCTTGCGCACGGCGCCGAGGCCGTCCGCGAAGGTGCCGGTGAGGACCTGTTCCACCACTGTAACCGGCTGGTTCAGGTAGTTGGCCGGCGCGATCTGGGCGGCGATCTCCTTCCGGTTCTCGGGCTTCGAGGCGTAGGTCGTGGCCTCGATGATGGCCCGCAGCAGGGCCGCGTAGGTGTTCGGAGTCTGGGTGATGAAATCCTGCGAGGCCGCGAAGGCGCAGCACGGATGACGATCCCAGATGTCTTTCGACAGGATGTGGATGAAGCCGACGCCGTCATAGACCGCGCGCTGGTTGACCGGGTCCGGAGCCAGGAAGCCGTCGATGTTGTCGGCGCGCAGGTTCGCGACCATGTCGGGCGGCGGCACGGCGCGGATCTGCACGTCGGTGTCGGGGTCGATGCCGGCTTCCGCGAGGTAGTAGCGCAGCAGGTAGTTGTGCATCGAGTAGTCGAACGGCACCGCGAGCTTGAAGCCCTTCCAGTCCTTCGGGTCGCGCCGGTCCTTGTGCTTCATGGCAAGCGTGATGGCCTGTCCATTGACGTTCTCCACCGCCGGCATGGTGTAGGGCTGCGGATTCGAACCGACGCCCAGCGAGATCGCGATCGGCATCGGCGCCAGCATGTGAGCGGCGTCGTATTCGCGGTTCAGGGTCTTGTCGCGGATCACCGCCCAGCCGGCGGTCTTCACCACATCGACGTTGAGACCCTGCTTCTCGTAGAAGCCCATGGGCTTCGCCATGATGATCGGCGTCGCGCAGGTGATCGGGATGAAGCCGATTTTCAGGTCCGTCTTCTCGGGCTTGGCGCCCTCGGCGAAGGCCTCGGCGATCAGGCGGGTCGGCAGGAACTGGCTGACAGCCGCCAGGGCGGTCGCCGCCCCGACGCTGCGCAGGAACGCCCGCCGCTCGGCGTCGTGCGGAAACAGCGCCCGCATCACCGTCCCGTCGACGACACGCTGAATGGCCGCGTCGCCCACCGGCTGGGCCGCATCGTGTTCACCTTGCGAGCGGTGCGCACCACATGAGCAGCCGCCCCGGCCAAGCCGCCGGGAGGCGTCGAAAGGATTGTCGAACAGGGCCATGGCTGCCTCGCCGCTGAGAAGTGCAGCCTGCTCCGCAACCCCCGTGCCAGGATCAGAAAATAACTTTCTCTGAGCTTTCACATAGTCTTAGGTCGATCCGATCTTCATACGAGATTTCGTGTTTTACGAGATCTCGTGGTTTTACAACGAAATCTCGTCGTGAGATAAGGCTTCATGCTTTCCGTTCCGGCACCGCTCAATCTCGGCCTCGCCTTCCGCGAAAGCCGTGAGCCGATGCTGGTGCTCGACCCGGATCAGGATCGCGTCGTCGAGGCCAACCCAGCGGCCGCCGACCTGCTGGGCTATGATTCTGCCGTGCTGCGGGGGATGCCGGCGAGCGTCCTTCATCCCGGCCAGCTGCCGACGCTGATCGTCTTCACCCAGGCGGTCCAGGCCAAGGGCCGGTGGTGGACCCACGCGCTGACCCCGCGCCACGGCGAGGGCAAAACCCTGCGGCTCGAATATGCGGGTTCGCTTCTTCTCAGCCACGCGCCGCTGATGCTGGTGACCCTGGCCGATCTCGATGCCCGCCGCCGGCGTCAGGTGGACGCCCAGGCGGATGCCCACATGCGGGCCGGCCTATCCGAATGGCAGCGGATGGAGCGGATCTTCCGCGATCTCGAGCGCGAGAACCAGCTCATCCTGCGGGCAGCCGGGGAAGGCATCTACGGCGTTAACGCGGACGGGGTGACCACCTTCGTCAATCCGGCCGCCGAGCGGATGCTGGGCTGGTCCGCCGCCGACCTCGTCGGGCGGGACATGCACGCCACGGTGCATCACACTCACCCGAACGGCGCGCATTATCACCACCATGATTGCCCGATCTACGCGGCGTTTCGCGACGGCGCCGTGCACCAGGTCGACACGGAGGTGTTCTGGCGCCGTGACGGACGCGCGTTCCCCGTGGAATACACATCGACACCGATCCGCGATCGAGGCCGCCTTCTCGGCGCGGTGATCGTCTTCCGCGACATAGGCCCCCGCCGCGAAGCCGACGAGCGCCTGCGCCAGGCCCTCGCCGAAGTCGATTCTCTGCGTGAGCGCCTGGAGCTCGAAAACGCCTACCTGAAGGAAGAAATCCGGCTCGAAAGCCATCACCAGGGCATCATCGGGCGATCTCCGGCCATCGAGGCGACTCTGCGCCAAATCGATGTGGTGGCCGGCACCGACGCAACCGTCCTGGTCACCGGCGAGTCCGGCACCGGCAAAGAACTGATCGCCCGGGCGATCCACGAAGCCAGCCGTCGCTCCGACCGCCCCCTGATCCGGGTTAATTGCGCCGCTGTGCCGCGCGAATTGTTCGAGAGCGAATTCTTTGGCCATGCCCGAGGTGCCTTCACGGGTGCTGTCCGCGACCGGGTTGGCCGTTTTGAATTGGCGGATGGCGGCACGCTCTTCCTCGATGAGGTCGGCGAAATCCCCATCGACCTTCAGGGAAAGCTTCTCCGGGTCCTGCAGGAGCGCTCGTTCGAGCGGATCGGCGAGGAGCGCACCCGGGCCGTCGATGTCCGGCTGATCGCCGCCACCAATCGAGACTTGCGGGACGAGGTACGCCGGGGACGGTTTCGTGAAGATCTGTATTTTCGCCTCAACGTCTTTCCGATCGCGGCGAGCCCCTTACGCGAACGACCGGAGGACATTCCCCTGATCGCACAGCACTTTCTGAAGGGCGCAGCCCGACGCCTCAACATCGCGGAGCCGCGCCTGACGGAAGGCGACGCGCGCCGGCTCAGCCGCTACGCCTGGCCGGGCAACGTGCGCGAGTTGGAGAACGTCATCGAGCGCGGCGCGATCCTCGCCGTCCGCGGGCGCCTGCATCTGGACCTGCCGGAGATCGACGCGCCCCCCCGCCATCGTGAGCCGGCTCCGGCCGAGCCCGCGCTTGCCGTCCCGACGGAGACCGAACGGCGCGCCCGTGACCGAGCCGAGATCGAGGCGGCCCTGGTGCTCACCGGTGGCAAGATCTTCGGACAGGGAGGCGCCGCCGAGAGGCTCGGTCTGCGCCCGACAACGCTCGCCTCCCGCATCAAAGCCCTGGGCATCAATCGTCGCGACCTGCTCAATCACCGGTGACAGTTTACCCCGCGCCTGTCCCAAACAGCTTCTTGGGGAGCGATTGCAACTGGGCAGCCCGTGCAGGCGGTTGCCTGTCAGGCTTCCGGTGTTTCCTAAAGCCGGTCGCAGAATGCGATCGGAACGCCTTGGCACACAAGTACCGGCCGCGGTCTTCGTCAAGCGAGGTCGCGATGCTCGGCGATGCCAAATTGGAGATACTGTGCGAGCGGATCGACTCCCGCTGCCGCCACATCCGGGTTCGCGGCAAGATAGGCCTTCGTGTTGAAGAAAGCCGAGGGATTGCGCCTCTCTTTCCAACCGAACCGATCGAAGTGAGCCAGGGGATCGATACCGGCGGCGGCCACGTCCGGATTCGCGGTGAGATAGCCGGAGGTCGAATACAGCGGGTTGGGATCGCGCCCTTCGCGCCAGCCGAACTCGGCGTAATGCTGACCCGGACCCACCTGCACCTGCCAGACATCGCGTTTCATGGCGAAGTAGAACAGGCCATCCACGAGAGGAGAGCCTGAGGATTCGTTGATCGTACCGTCGCTGAAGTTCAGCCGCTCGATGCCGGTGACATCGTGGACCGCGGTACCGAAGCGGCCAGCCTCCTGTTTGCATGGAGTGCCGGAACGCGTGCCCGGGATGATGTTCGAGCGTCAAGGCGGGCATGGCTCGCAAGACGCGATGTTTCGCTCCGTCGCGGCCAAGATCGTCCGCAACCAAGATCCTTCCCGCGCCGAAGTGCGCCAAAGCGCGTCTTCCTCGCCGATCAGCGAGACGCGGCCGGGAACGAGCCGATCCGAACAGTGCCGCCGATCGCCCCGTCAACCGGAGCCCGGGCCAGCAGACCAAGCTTCAGAGGAGGACCAGAGCCGCTTCCTTAGACATTGGCTGGGGCGCCAGGATTCGAACCTGGGAATGGCGGTACCAAAAACCGCTGCCTTACCACTTGGCGACGCCCCATCGCGCTCGGCGGAGGTGTGTCTAGACGCAGTGCCGGGTGCTGGCAACAGGGAGGGAAGGCGCTTTATGGTCGTGCGTCGCTTAGCGGAGGGTCGGAGCATGGGCGAGCGGATCGCGATCGTGACGGGAGCCGGCTCGGGAATCGGACGGGTGGTGGCCTTGGGCCTCGCGGAAGCCGGGTTTCATCTGGTCTTGGCCGGCCGCCGCCGCGCCCCCTTGGAGGAGGTTGCCGGCTTGGCTGAGACGTGCGGGGTCTCCGCCGAGGCTGTTGAGACCGATGTGGCTGATGCGGCTTCCGTGGCGCAGCTGTTTGCGCGGGTGTCCGAACGGTTCGGTCGCCTCGACCTGCTGTTCAACAACGCGGGCGTGTTCACCCCGGGGGCGGCCATCGACGCGGTCACCCTCGACGATTGGCGGCGGTCGGTGGACGTGAACCTCACCGGAGCCTTCCTGTGCACGCAGGCGGCGTTCCGGATGATGAAGGCGCAGGCACCACGGGGCGGGCGCATCATCAACAACGGCTCGATCGCCGCACAGGTGCCGCGCCCCCATTCGGCGCCCTATGCGGCCACCAAGCACGCGATCACCGGCCTGACCAAGGCGACCGCCCTGGACGGGCGCCCGTACGACATCGCCTGCGGGCAGATCGATATCGGCAATGCCGAGACGGAGATGACGGCCGGCATCGCCCTCGGTGCACGGCAGGCGGATGGAAGCATTCGCGCGGAGCCGGTCATGGATGCCCGGCACGTGGCCGACGCGGTGGTATACATGGCCGGGCTTCCGCTTTCCGCCAACGTCCCGTTCCTCACCGTGGTCGCCACCAACATGCCCTATCTCGGGCGCGGCTGAGTTTTGCGCATCGCGCTCGAAACGCCTACAGAACAGCCCTTCTTCGCTTAGACGTCGCGAACGCAGCGCCGCCGCGCGCGGACCCGGAAATTATTGCCCGCCATGCTGATGCAGACCGAGACCAAAGCTCCGGAGGCGAAGGCCGATCCGGTCGCCCGGCGCCGCACCTTCGCGATCATCTCGCACCCGGATGCCGGCAAGACCACGCTCACCGAAAAGCTGCTGCTGTTCGGCGGCGCGATCCAACTCGCCGGCGAGGTCAAGGCGAAGCGCAACCGCGTGTCGACCCGCTCGGACTGGATGGGCATCGAGAAGGAGCGCGGCATCTCCGTGGTCACCTCGGTGATGACCTTCGAGTACGGCGACTGCGTCTTCAATCTCCTCGACACTCCGGGCCACGAGGACTTCTCGGAGGACACCTATCGCACCCTGACGGCGGTCGACTCCGCCGTGATGGTCATCGACGCCGCGAAGGGCATCGAGGCGCGCACGCGCAAACTGTTCGAGGTCTGCCGGCTGCGCGATATCCCGATCGTCACCTTCATCAACAAGCTCGACCGGGAAGCGCGGGACCCGTTCGAGCTTCTTGACGAGATCGAGAAGGTGCTGGCGCTCGACGTGGCACCGGTGACCTGGCCGATCGGCCGCGGACGCAGCTTCGCCGGCACCTACGACCTGGGCAACGGTCGGGTCCGCCGCCTGGACGCGGCCGACGACGCCGGCACGGTGGCGGTCACGGGCGTTGACGATCCGCTGTTCGACCAGCTGTTAACGGAGAACGGCGAGGCCGCGACCTGGCGCGAAGAGGCGGAGCTTGCCGAAACCGGACTGAAGCGGTTCGATCTGGCGGCGTTCCGCGAGGGCCATCTGACGCCGGTGTTCTTCGGCTCGGCCCTTCGGAACTTCGGCGTACGCGATCTCATCGACGGGCTTGCCCGCTTCGCGCCGCCACCGCGCGGACAGGATGCCGACAAGCGCCTCGTGGAGCCGACCGAACCGAAGATGACCGGCTTCGTCTTCAAGATCCAGGCGAACATGGATCCGAACCATCGCGACCGGATCGCCTTCATGCGCGTGTGCTCGGGCCGCCTGAACCGGGGCATGAAGGCGAAGCTGGTGCGCACCGGCAAGCCGATGTCGCTCTCCGCCCCGCAATTCTTCTTCGCCCAGGACCGGGCCATCGCCGACGAGGCCTTCGCGGGCGATGTCGTCGGCATCCCCAACCACGGAACGCTGCGAATCGGCGATACCCTGACGGAAGGCGAGGAGATCGTGTTCCGCGGCGTGCCGAGCTTCGCGCCGGAGATCCTGCGCCGGATCAAGCTGACCGATGCCATGAAGGCCAAGAAGCTGAAGGAAGCTCTCCAGCAGATGGGCGAGGAGGGCGTCGTTCAGGTCTTCCGACCGCATGACGGCTCCCAGGCCATCGTCGGGGTCGTCGGCGCCCTGCAGCTCGACGTGCTGAAGGAGCGGCTCCAGGCCGAGTACGGCCTGCCGATCGACTACGAACCGACACGCTTCTCGATCTGCCGCTGGATCACGGCCGAGACAGAGCCAACGCTCGACAAGTTCATCGGCAGCCACGGGTCCGCCATGGCGAGCGATCTCGACGGCGCTCCGGTCTTCATGGCGACCACGGCCTTCTCCCTGCGCTACGAGGAGGAGCGCGCGCCGGACATTCGCTTCAGCGACATCAAGGATTATCAGAAGCGGGCAGCCTAAGGCCGAGCTTTCGCGGGCCGTGACAAGTGCTGCGAAATTGTTTCTCTTTCATGATCTGGGTGGAGACAGGTTTTCACAAATCGGATACCCTTCCGGGTCTTCGCTCTCGGCGCCTTCACGCACGAGCAGACGCGGAAAGGCTTGGGCCTCGACGTCGTGAGCTTCACCCCTGCGAGAGGGCTTGAGCGATGACGACTCTTCCTGTCGACGATTTCGGCCATGCGATGGCGCGGCCAGCCGTGAACACGATTGATGGCCATGATCTGTCCATGGCTTTGCGACGCGGCGTCGATGATTTCCTGGCGATGCCCACCCATGCGCTGTTCATCGGGTTGATTTACCCCTTGGTGGGGGTCGTCCTGGCGACCGTCGCCTTCGGGCTGGAGATCCTGCCGCTGGTGTTCCCCCTGGCCGCAGGCTTCGCCCTGATCGGACCCTTCGCGGCCATCGGGCTTTACGAACTAAGCCGCCGACGTGAGCAGGGGCTGTCCACCGAGTGGGCCCTGGCGTTTGCCAATCTCACACGGCCGGCAGCCGGCGCGCTCGCCGGCATGGGCATGTTGCTGACTGCGATTTTCGTGAGTTGGCTGGTGGCGGCCCAGGGACTCTACTGGGCGCTGTACGGCGATGCAGAGCCAGCCTCGCTGCTGGACTTCGCCCGAGATGTCTTCCTGACGCCGCGCGGTTGGGCGCTGATCATCGTCGGGAACCTCACCGGATTCGCCTTCTCTCTCGTCGTGCTGGCGATCAGCGTGGTTTCGGTGCCGATGCTCGTCGATCGGAACATCGATCTTGCGACGGCGATCGAAACCTCGCTGGCCGCTTTCCGCAGGAATCCCCGCATCCTGACAGCCTGGGGCTTCATCGTGGTCGGTCTTCTGGTGCTCGGATCTCTGCCGCTCTTCGTCGGGCTCGCGGTGGTCATGCCAATCCTCGGGCACGCGACATGGCACCTCTATCGGCGGGTGGTGCCCGCCTGAGGGGACGGCGCAATCCGTACCCATCGGGGCCGAATTCAGAACTTACCCAGCATCGGGAAATCGATGTTCAGAGCCGATTCCGCAGCGAGCGGCGCTTCACGCCGGCGCGGCTTGCGGTTGATGACCTGCTTGAGCTTGGTCTTCAGCACCGACATGTCGAAGGGCTTGAGGATGAAGGCGTCCGCACCGGCTTGGTGCGCGAGGTTGATGTCCTCGAAATCGAAGGACGCTTCGGTGAGGAGGAAGGGGGTGTTCATCAGGGCGTCGTCGGCCCGGATCTCACGCAGAAACGAGAGCCCGTCCATCGGCTCCATGTCGAGGTCGGAAATCACGAGGGAGTAGCGACGCTCACGCATTCGCTCCAGAGCCGTGACGGCGTCGGTCACACCCTCGACATCCGGGAAGCCGAGCCGGTTCATCAAGAGGATGATCAGCTTAAGCAACTTCTCCTGATCGTCGACGATGAGGATCGCGGGCGTATCGCTCATGGAATATCACGGGTTTGAGGACAGGACCCCGATGTCGGACTGAGCCGCGTCGGCATTAGACGAACAGATGGTCGATGCCCTGCTTCGTCATTGACTCAGCCTGCAGGGTCGCCGCCAGGGCGTGGATTGCGGTGCTCTTCGGGGTTCCGCGCTGGAACATGGGGAGAAGGGCGGCCTTCTGAAACAGCGCGTCATTCGTCGGACCCCGTATGCCAGTGGTGAAGGAGTTCACGAATTCCCGTTTCACGATCTCGCGCCATTCGACGATCTGAACATCGCGGTGGCGGGAATCGCTGCTGATCCGCGCGAAGGTATCGCTCACCGACGTACGCTCGCCTTCGATGATCTGGGCCGCGAAATTCTGCTCGATGATCAGGAAACTGGTGATCACCGAGAATTCGTTCTTCTTCTGCGCCTGCCGCGTGATCTCGCCGATCTGCCGGGTCCGCGTGGGCGCATCCGCCGCGAGGTTCAATCGCGAGAAGTAGATCAGATGGACGAGGGTCGACCGTTTGGCTCTCATGATAGCGATCCACCGCCTTCGATTCCGGGACACTAGCGGAATCGGCGATAACGTCGCGTAAACAAGATCCTTCGACCAAAGCGCCTCGGCAAAAGCTGCCGATCCGGCCGTCTCCCGGCCGTTCCTGCCGGGTCATCCCTGAAGAAAAACCATTAGTGACAATGCTTTACGCTTGGCACGTGGATTGCTGGACGAGATCCGGTCCGTGCCGCTCTGCGCCGGCGAAGCGATCGTCACACAAGGTTTTCGGTCATGGATGTCTTCTCCGCGATGCAGACGGCCGTCTCCGGCCTGAAGGCTCAGTCCTTCTCGCTGGAGAACATTTCCGGGAATATCGCGAACTCGCAGACCACCGGCTTCAAGCGGGTCGATACAAGCTTCGTCGATCTCGTCGCGGAACAGCAGTCCCCGAGTCGGCAGGTCGCCGGATCGGTCTCCGCAAATTCGCGGCAGACCACCACGGTGCAGGGCGGCCTGAACGCCACCGACATCGGGACGAACATGGCGCTCAACGGCGAAGGCTTCTTCGCAGTCACGACCAAATCCGGCGACGCCAACGGTCAATCCAGCTTCGTGACCGGCGATACCTATACAAGGCGCGGGGACTTTGCCCTGGATAAAGACGGCTATCTCGTCAACGGGGCCGGCTCCTACCTGAAGGGCAGCAGCCTCGATCCGGTCACCGGGCAGGCGACCGCCGAGGGTCCGATCCAGGTCGCGAACACGATTCTACCGGCACAGCCGACCTCCACCATCACTTATTCGGCCAACCTGCCGAAGACGCCCGCGACCGCCAAGGCCAATGCGAGTCAGCCCGGCACCGAGCTTCTCGGCACCCTGGCCTCGGGGGCCAACCCCGCCATCCTGTCCGGGACCGGCACCGCAACCGTGTCGGCGGCCGACGCGACTAGTTTCATCAACGGCAGCATTTCGGGTCCTGTCCTCACCGCCTACACTGCAGGGGGGGCCCCCGTCACCCTCACGACCCGTTGGGCAAAGGTTCAGAACGGCAATGCGGCGGCGGGGACGAATGATGTCTGGAACCTGTTCTACGCCAATCAGAGCACGGTCCTGAGCACTAATAGTACCTGGACGAACGCCGGAACGGCTTTCCAGTTCAACAGCAGTGGCCAATTGACTGCGCCCGCGGCCAGTTCGGTGACGATCCCCGCCCTCACGGTGGATGGCGTTAATCTAGGGAACATTCAGCTTTCCTACGGCACCGGGGGCCTGACTGGCTACACCTCCTCCGGCGGCACCGTCACCACGAATGCGCTGACCCAGGACGGCTCTACATCGGGCACCCTTAACAACCTCAGCATCACCAAGGACGGCAAGATCGCCGGTTCTTACAGCAACGGCAACACGGTCGCTCTGGCGAACATCAAGGTGGTGCAGTTCATCAATTCGGATGGCCTCAAGGCGACGTCAAACGGCACCTATCAGCAGACTCTCGATTCCGGCACGCCGCTGGTCGGCCTCGGTACCACCTCGATCATCGGCGGCAATGTCGAGCAATCCAACACCGACATTGCGAGTGAATTCTCGAAGATGATCGTAACCCAACAGGCGTACTCTGCCAACACGAAGGTCATCTCGACGGCGCAGGACATGATATCCGCGCTGATCAACATCATTCGCTGAGGACACCCGCGACCGGACGTGAACCGACAGGCAAGGGAGAAGCCTCGTGAGCTTTAATGCGATCAACACCGCCTCGGCCGGCCTGAAGGCGACCCAGGCCGCCATTGGCGTGGTCTCGCAGAACATCGCGAACGTCGGCACCGTTGGATACTCCAAGCGTACCCTCACGTCCGTGGCGCAGGGCATCGGCAATTCCGGCGTCTCCATCGGAACGCTCGGCCGCGCCTTCGATGCGGCGTCCCTCAAACAGTTGCGGATGGAAACCTCTGGGTCCGCCTATACGGGCTTCCTCTCGACGGTTCGCACGTCCCTCGACCAGCTCTACGGGATGCCGGGATCGTCGACCGCGCTCGATGGCGTCGTCAACGACTTCGCGCTGTCCCTGCAATCGTTGACCAACGATCCGACCTCCGCACCGGCCCGTGCCACCGTGGTTTCCAGGGCCGCGAACCTCGCCTCCACCATCGGCACCATCGCGCAGGGTGTACAGGATCTGCGCTCAGCCACCGAAAGCCAGGTCGGCAGCGACACGGCCAAGGCCAACGATTACCTGTCCTCGATCGCGACCCTCAACACGCAGATTACCAGCGCCTCCGACGAGGGCGCCCGTGCCAGCCTGCTTGACCAGCGCGACCAGGCCATCAACGGATTGTCCGCCTTTCTCGACGTGCAGACGGTGGATCAGCGCGACGGCACGGTGACGGTGATCACCACGTCCGGAATGACCCTGGTCGATCGCGGCGCGGCGGCGACCTTGAGCTTCGACGGCCGAGGCGCCCTGGATCCGGATTCCGCCTATACGCAGGATTCAGAGACGCGAGGCGTTGGCACCATCACCGCCACGACCCCCGGCGGCTCTCGCGTCGACCTCATCGCCTCGCAGGCCATTCGCTCGGGCTCACTCGCGGCAGCCATCGAGTTGCGCGACTCGATTCTGCCCCAAGCCCAGCGGCAGCTCGATGAACTCGCCGCCGGGCTGTCCCGCTCCATGTCCGACCGAGCCGCCGTCGGCACCGTGCCCTTGGATGGAACGGCGAATGCGCTGGACATCGATCTCGCCGGCCTCAGCTCGGGAAATGCGATCACGGTCAGCCTCAAGGACGCGATGGGCGTCTCGTATAATCGTGTGCTGATCCCCTACAGCTCGGCGACCCCACCGAGCGTCAATCGCGCGGATCTCAGCGATCCGAACGCCAAGATCAGCATGATCAGGCTGACCAATCCGACAACGGATCTTCGCGCCGCCCTGCAGGCTGCCCTCGGCTCCGAATTCAATGTCAGTAACCAGCCGGGCGCCGCCGCCGGCAGCTTGCGCATCGCCAGCAACCCGGCCGCCGGTGCTCCGACGCTTCTCGGCATCAGCGCCAGCGTAACTCAGGCCGCGAATCCAACGGACTTCCAGACCGGCAAGCCACAGATCCCGCTCTTCCTCGACAGCAGAGGCAAGGGGACGCTCTATACCGGCTCCTTCGAGGGCGGATCGCAACTGACCGGCTTTGCCCAGCGGATCACCGTCAACCAGGCCGTGGCCACCAACACCGCCCAACTCGTCAACACGGCGTCCAACACCCTGGCGTCAGACGCGACGCGCCCGCAATACCTCTACGGAGCGCTCATCGGCTCGAGCCGGACCTTCGCGGCGGCGAGCGGCATCGGGGGCGTCGACGCGCCCTACACATCCAGCGTCCAGGATTTCGCCCAGCGCATCATCGACACGCAGGGCGCCGGCGCCGCTTCCGCGCAGAGCCTCGACGAGGGCCAGGGAATCGCGCTGGCGACGGCGCAGGCCCGGGTCGCATCGGTGTCGGGGGTGAGCATCGACGAGGAGATGTCGAAGCTCGTGCAGCTCCAGACTGCCTACAGTGCCAACGCGCGCGTGCTCACGGCCGCCCGCGACCTTCTCGACACCCTGCTGCGGATCTAGGACGAGTCCGCGGTGTTCAGGCCTTCCCAACGCAAAGCCCGACCGAGGTCACGCATTCTCCCGAGGAACCGATGAGCATCGCTCCGTTCAACGCCAGCACCTATCTCGGCGACCGCAACACGGCCAATCTTGTCGGCCTGAAGGGTCGCCTCGATACGCTGACCAACCAGCTCGCCAGCGGCAAGACAGCCACGACGTATGGTGGCCTTGGGACGGGTCGCACCACCAGCCTCAGCGCGCATGCGGCCCTGAGCGCCCTTGATGGGTACGATGCAGCCATCACGGGCGCGACCACGCGCGTTACCCTGGCCAACCTGAGCATCACCCAGATCAACAATCTCGGTACCAATCTTCAGCGTTCGCTCGCCGCCAGCAACGGCTCGACCATCGACAACACGCCGCAGATCGCCCGCAACAGCCTGGACGCCGCGATCGATGCCCTGAACATCGACATGGGCGGCCAATACTTGTTCGGCGGGCGCGCGACCGATGCACCGCCGGTGGCCACTGCCGATACCATCCTGAACGGAGATGTCGCCCGGAACCTTGACGGACTGAAGACTCTGATCGCGGAACAGAAGGCAGCCGATCTCGGAACGGGTTCCGGCCGGATCACGACCGCGGCGAACGGCGCGACCGTCAGCCTCTCGGAAGACGGCATCGGCGCGGCCGGCATGGAGATGCGCGCCAATTTCGGGTTTCGACTGCTCGGCGCAACGAGTTCCAACCCGGCCGCGATCGAGCCGAGTGCGACCGGTGGCGGCGCACCGTCCAACGTCAGTTTCAAGTTCGCGGCGGCTCCGCAAGAGGGGGACCGCATTCGGGTGACCCTGGATCAACCCGACGGCACCCAGACCTTCGTTGATTATGCAATCAAGGCTGCAGCCACCGACGATGATCCGACAGCGCTGCGTCCGGATGTTGCCGAGGCCGTATTGAACCAGCGGTTCGGAGCGGATCGCGAGAAGAATTTTGGCAAAGCCACCGTCGCTGGAATCCAGGGGCCGGATCGGGTCGGAATCACCTCGACCTATAGCGGGGGCACGCCCGCGTCTCTGACCCTGGGCCTGATAGGGACGCCCCTTGCGGGCGACACCGTGACCGTCAGCGTCGGCCTGCGCGACGGCACGACCCAGACCTTGACCCTCACCGCCAGGGCCACCGCCGATGCCGCCTCCACGACGGAGTTCTCCCTCGAGGGCGACCGGGAGACCATCGCCAAGAGCCTGTCGAACGCCGTGACCAATGCCCTGAAGGGGTCTGCCTCGACCAGTCTCGCGGCCAGTTCGGCATCGCGGGCGGCGCAGGATTTTTTTGCCGGATCGCAATCGCCGGGCTTCGCTCCACGGCGCATCACGTTCGCCAACGGTCAGGCCACAGGTTACACCGAGCAGGCGAGCACCAAGACGGTGATCTGGTATAAGGGCGACGATACGTCTCCCGATCCGCGCGCCACGGCCACCGCTCAGATCGGCGCCAATCGAATCCTGAACATCGGCACCCAGGCCAACGAAGCGCCGATCCGTGCCGTGCTCTCGGGTCTTGCGATCATCGCGGCTGATCCGGGAACGACCGCCGTCAGCGGGACGCCGGACGCACAGCGCTTCAGCGCACTCGCCGACAGCGCCAGAGCCCTCCTGGTCACAGACTCGCGCAAAGGGGGCGGTGTTCCCGGCATTGCGAGCGATATGGGGCTTGCCGCCAACACACTCTCGAACACCAAGGCCGACAACCGGACCAATCGCGCCACCCTGGAGGGCTCGCTCGACGGCGTGGAAAACATCTCGGCCCAGGAGGTGACCGCCCAGCTGCTGCAACTCCAGACGCAACTTCAGGCGAGCTATCAGGTCACCTCGATGCTTTCGAAACTGAACCTCGTGAACTATCTCAGCTGACGCGCTCGCGCAGCGGTTTTCGGCTGACGAAGCAGCAGCTTCCGGCTGTCGAAGCAGCAGCTTCCGGCCGCCGAACTTGGCCGGGAAGGTGGGATGGCTTATCCCGGATTTCGGTTCAAGGACGGGAGACCCGGCATGACCTCTGCGATGCGTGCCGCATCGGCGATCGGCCTCGCCGCGCTTTTCGGCGGAGACCTTGCCGCGTCGGCGCAGCCGGGGGAGCGACCGAAACCGCATCCGGACCTGCGGCAGCGGGAGACCCGCCAGCCCTGCCCGAAGCAGGGTCCCGGCTTCGTGCGCGTTCCGGGCTCGCCGACCTGCATTCGCCTGAGCGGCCGGGCGGTCGGCGCCCTGGATATCGGCAGTCACGGCACTGCGCCCGTCACCGCGGGGCAGCTCTCGATCGACACCCGCAGTGAATCCGAGTTCGGGCCGGTGCGCGCCTTCGTGCGGATGGGCCACGGGCGGCCCTGACGCGCCACCCGGCCGTCGATCGCGTTCCTTGGTCCGTCGTCAGAGGCTGCGCGATAGGACCAGGGGCTGGCTGCGGGCGCCGCCGCTGCGTCCATAGGGGGAGGGCGCCTGCGAGGGGCGACCGTAGACCGTGGGGGTTCGAGCCCGGTCGATCTCGTCCACCAGGGTCTTTACCAAGCCTTCGGAGACGCCCCGCGCCGTGGCGAGGACCGCCTGATTGGTCTCCAGCGCCTGAGCAAAGCGAAGATGCGCCGCCTTCAGGGTTTCGATGTCCTCCGGTGCGAAACGGGCGAGCACGATGGCATTGGCCTTGATCGCCTCGAGCCCCTGGAAGTAGGCCGCCGCCAGGGCGGATTTGCGATCCATATCCGCAAGTCCCTCACGCATTCGACCGACCCGGATGTGATCGCTTTCCCGGGCCAGCACGGCTTCCAGCGCTTCGAGGCTCGCCAACACGCCGGTGACCAGCGCCTGAGCGCCGGCGCGGTCTGCGATGCGAGGCGTTTGTGTCTCAGCTGACCTTTGCACCGCCACCCTCCTGCATCTTCATCATCTCACGGAACACCTGATCGGCGATGCCGACGCCGCCGCTCTTCACGATCTGGCCGGCATATTCCTTGGTCAGCATCGAACGGTACACGCCACCGCCGGTGCCGTTCTCGCCGAGCGGGCCATCGGTGCCTTCGGATTGCGACAGGCGGTCGAGGGACTGCTCGAGAAACATCGATTCGAAATCCGTCGAAGCTTTCTTCGCCTTGGCCTCAGCGGCGGTTTTGGCGGCCGTGGCGGTGCCCGAGCCGACCGCACTTTGGACGGTCTTGGCGATGTCTCCGACGATGGCCTTGCCGACCCCAAGGGCGGCGCTGGCGGCGAGGGGCGCGAACAGCATGGGATTACCTCTCGGGTCAGTTTGAGGAGATGGAGAGAACAGGCATCACATCACCTCGATGTCGGCCTGCAGGGCGCCGGACGCCTTGATCGCCTGAAGGATCGAGATGAGATCGCGAGGACCGATACCGAGGGCGTTGAGGCCGTCGACGAGTTCCCGCAGGGTCACGCCCTCCTTCACGACGGCGAGCTTGTTGCCGTCGCCGGTATCGACCTTGACTCCGGTGCGCGGCACCACCGTCGTGGCGCCGTTGGAGAGGGGAGCGGGCTGGCTGACCTGCGGCTGTTCGGTGATCGTCACGGTCAGGTTGCCCTGCGCGATCGCCACGGTGGAGACGCGCACGTCACGCCCCATGACGATGATGCCGGAGCGCTCGTCGACGATGACCCGCGCGGTCTGGTCCGGCTCGACCTTGAGTTGCTCGACCTCGGTCACGAGCCGGATCATGTTGCCGGTGTAGCGGGCTGGAATCTGCAGAGTGACCGTGGCCGGGTCCGTCGGCTCGGCCGTGTCCGCCCCCATGAAGTCGTTGATCGCGGCCGCGATCCGCTTGGAGGTCGTGAAGTCGGGGTTGCGCAGGGAGAGACGAAGCGACCGCATGTCGTTCATCTTGAACGCCATCTCGCGCTCGATCATGGCCCCGTTCGGAACGCGCCCGTTGGTCGGCACGCCGCGCGTGATCTTGGCGGCGTCCCCTTCGGCGGAGAAGCCCGCAATGGCGACCGAGCCCTGGGCCAGGGCGTAGACTTCGCCATCGGCGCCGAGCAGAGGCGTGACCAGCAGAGTACCGCCCTGGAGAGACTTTGCGTCGCCGAGGGAGGAGACGGTGATGTCGATGCGATTCCCCTGGGTCGCGAAAGGCGGCAGGCTCGCCGTGACCATTACGGCCGCCAGATTCTGAGTGCGCATGGTCGCCCCGCGGGTGTTGACCCCGAGCCGTTCCAACATCGCCTGCAACGATTGCTTGGTGAACGGGATGTTGTTCAGGGTATCGCCGGTGCCATTGAGGCCGACGACGATGCCGTAACCAACGAGCTGATTCTGGCGCACGCCCTCGACGCTGGCGAGATCCTTGACCCGCGACAGGGCGAGGACAGGTGCCGCATGGCCGAAAACCAGGGCCATCGCTGCCAGCAAGCCGATGGTGAAGCGATGAAGCCGGGACGGGCCGTTCTGACTGTCAGGCATGGGGCTCTTCGCAGCAGGGATGTCCCGGATACCTTGCCAGGACCATGCCAAGCCAATCGTTTCCCCAATGCGTTGGAATTGAATGGTTTTCTTTTGTGAGGGCAGGGATGTACGATCCGTCGGACTGATTGCTTCATGCCGACCCGGCATTTTCTGCCGGGCTCTTTACGCCGGCTTAACCATCATCGGCGGATTCTCACGGTGCAGGGCGCACCGCCGCCCCGATTGGTCTTTTCCCATGCGCGTCGATCCCCGCTTCGTCACCTTGAACACCGGTCCGGCGGCCGCGGGCGCTCGTCGCAACGACACCATGCGGTCCTTTACCCTTTCAGACCCCGGCAAGGCGTCCACCAGCGCTGCGGCCACCCCGGCAGCCTCTCTGGCCGGACTCGATGCGATCCTGACCCTCCAGAGCAACGCGGACACCCCAGAGGAGCGTCGGCGGCGCTCGACCCAGCGCGGCAGCGACCTCCTTGATGGGCTGGACCGCCTCAAGGCCTCGCTCATCATGGGACGGGTCTCGACGCGCGACCTCCAGTCCATCGCGCGCCGCTTGGCCGACCGGACCGGGATCAGCGGTGACCCGCGTCTCGACGGTCTGATCGCCGATATTGAGTTGCGGGCCGCCGTCGAACTCGCCAAGCTCTCCCCCTCGGCAGCATTCTGACCTGCCTGGCGAAGGGCGGGGCACCAGCCAACTCAGCGCCCCGCTTCTCCCCTCGACCTCGAGGGACCGTTCAGCCCTTGGTCTTCGCCTTGGCGCGCGGTGCCTCCTCGGCAGCCTCGGCCACTTCGCTTCCATCCGTATTGATCCGCTCGGCGATCTCGCTGAGGAGCGCGTCGGTCTTCTTCTCCTCCTCAAGGGTCTGTTCCAGAAGCTTGGCGGCATCCGCGTAACCGAGCTGCCGCGCCCAGGTCTTCAACGTCCCGTAGCGAGCGATCTCGTAATGCTCGACAGCTTGGGCACAGGCAGCCAGCACAGCGTCGGCGGCCGGGCTGTCGGCGAAATCTTCGAGATCCTCTTCCATCTCGGAGGTGATGCCCTGCATCGCCTCGCAGGTTTTGGCGCGCGCCGGCTTGCCGATGATCTCGAAGACCTGTTGAAGACGCTCGACCTGCTCGGCGCTTTCCTCGGCATGCGTCTCGAAGGCGCTGCGAAGTTCCTCGTGCTGAGCCGCTTTCGCCGACTTCTTGAGGGCTCGGACCGACTGCTTCTCGGCGTAGTAAACGTCTTTCAGCGTCTCATAAAACGCATCGTGCAGAGACTTGACCTTGGTCGCCATGAGATATGCTCCGGATCGTATGAGAGAATAATCACTTGCCGAGACAGCAATCGGCGCATCGACTGCATGGTTCGCAGTGAATATTGAGCGATCCCCGCAGAACCACGTCGATACAGTCAAACAAGCAAAGCCAGTCTGACTGCTATCGGCCCCAAGCATCGACCATAAGTTAGGCCGATTATCTTGGTGGTAGTAACCTAGGTAAAACCTCGAGGAACTTCGGCCAAAATCTCGACTGCTGAAGACTTACCATTCTCGGCGGTGCCGAGCCCAACGTAGGGCCATCGCTCCGGTTCCGCTTGCGGCGCGCTGTGTTCGATCTCGGCCACAGGATTGGTGAGGCCGGCGGAAGCCATTCAGCCTGCATTTTAACGCAGATTAGAAAGTCCATGACAAAGCGTCGCCGTTGTTGCAGCGCAAAGCGACTTGCAGAGGGTTTGCAGCCGTTGCGTGTTTGCCGCAGCGCGCAAAACATCCGAGAGGATTGCCGTGAGTAGGGATCACGATGCGTTGTCGTGGCCTGCCCCCTGCATTATAGCCACGCAAAATGATCGCCGCGAACCGGCTGCAAGAGGCGCGAATGGCGAAGATCACGATTGAGGACGGATACGTACCGAGTGAAACCGAGCCGTTCATGAATGATCGGCAGCGGGAGTATTTCCGTCGCAAATTGCTCGGCTGGAAGTCTGATATCTTGCGGGAGGCGCAGGATACGCTGGTGGCATTACAGACCGAGAACGAAAATCATCCTGACCTCGCCGATCGCGCATCTTCTGAAACCGATCGCTCGATCGAGCTGCGGGCGCGCGACCGACAGCGAAAGCTTACCGGCAAAATCGATGCGGCGCTGGCGCGTCTGGAAGACGGCTCCTACGGCTATTGCGAGGAGACCGGCGAGCCGATCTCGCTGAAACGCCTCGATGCCCGTCCGATCGCCACACTGTCCCTGGAAGCCCAGGAGCGCCACGAGCGTCGCGAGCGAGTCTATCGCGACGACTGACCCCGGATGGCCTGTCACCTGATCTCGAACAGAATCCTCTCCTGGATCGACCCGTGATCGATCGGGCTGCTGACGACACGATCTCGGCGCCCATCCACGGGGCGCCGATCGGTCTCAGAACGGCAGCAACACATCGACCAACTGCTGGCCGTAACGCGGCTGCTGGACGTCTGTGATCTGACCGCGCCCGCCATAGGCGATCCGCGCCTGGGCGATCTTGCTGGATTCAATGGTGTTGTCCGACTCGATGTCCTCGGGACGGACCACGCCGGCGACGATGAGTTCCCGAACCTCGAAGTTGATCCGGATCTCCTGCTTGCCCTCGACCACGAGGTTTCCGTTGGGCAGGATCTGCGTCACGATCGCCGCCACGCTGGTGGTCACCGTCTCGTTGCGCTGAACCGAGCCGGCGCCGTCGCTCGACGTGTTCGAGGTGGCGGTGATGAGCTTGTCGGGGCTGATCCCGGATGCCGCGATGCCCTTGCTGCTCTCCAGACCGAAGGCATTGGGCAATCCCATTCCCTCCGCGTTCGAGCGCGAGCGCTTGGTCTCGTTGTTCAGGTTCGCCTTGTCGGTGACGTTGACCTTCACGGTGACGAGGTCGCCGATCCGGGCTGCACGCTGGTCTTTGAAGAAGGCGCGCGAGCCTGTCCGCCATAGGGAATTCGGCGCGTAGGACACCGGCTGAATCTCCGGCATCGGCAGGCGCACCGGCTTGTAGCCGGCCTGAGAAGTCGGATCCTCGATGGCCGAAAGGGCGGGGGTCGCACCGATCTGGGACAGGCGGTCGGCCGTGTTGCAGGCACCGAGCGCGGTGCACATCAGCGTGACGGCAAGAGCGGGCGAGAGGCGGTAGGTCATGGGGACCGGACCTTTGGCAAACCGGAAAAGGGACGCGAACGAAGCGGATCAGCGCTGAACGGTTGGTGGGTCGAAGGCCGCACTGGCCTGGCGCAGCAGCGGTGCCGGACCAACCGAGACACGGCCAGCCCCGATCACCGTGGCGGACAGGATCTTCTTCGAGATCGGGTTGGTCACCGTGATCGATGCCCCGAGACGGCCGCTCTCGTTGGCCTGCCCCCGGAGGGAGAGATTCAGGCCGGGGGAGTCGAACACGATGGTCACGGCCTCGCCACGTGCCACCAGATCGGGGGGTGCCAGGTCACCCGAACGCAGGATCGCGCCGGCACTCAGGCTGCGCTGCGCCACCTGCCCGGCGAGGTCGGCTTGCGCCCCCTGCGCATCGGCCGGGGTCGCCTCCCGCGGGCGGCGCTCGACTGTGAGATCCGAGGCCAGGATGGTCTCGCCGCGATTGAGGCTCCGGCCGAGGACCGCGACTTCGCGAATCTCTATGACCTGACCGGACACACGCAGGGATGCCTGACGCTCGCCGAGCGTGATCAGAGCAGCGATTCGACGTGAGCGGGCATCGTAGCTGAGGTCGAGGGCAACGGCCTGGCCGTTCAGATCGAGGGGCGCCAGCAGGACCGGCGCTTCGCCATCGAGGCGGATGGCCAAATTGCGGGAATCGACGCCGTAACCGGAATCGAGGGCGCGCTTGAGGGCGGCCTCGATCTCCGGCTGCGTCACCTTGCGGGCGGCGCGCTGGACCGACACCTGAAGCCGGCCGCCGGTCTCGACCGAGCCGAGCCCGAGCCCCGCGATCGCTTCGGCGATGCGGCGCACCTGGATGGTGCCGGTGGCGCCGAGAGCCGGCGCCCGGAACAACGGACGCAGGGCCATCTCGGCGGCCGCACCCTCCACGAGGTCGCCGAGCGTCAGCACGTCGCCGCGCGCCGTGACGTCGCCGCGGAGGCGCATGGGAGCGCCGGCCGATCGCGCGTCCTGCGCCAACACCTGCAGGGTGAGGACGGACAGGGCCAGCACGGCGAACAAAGTCCGCGCGACGATGGCGGCGCTCAAGGTCGCAACGCGGGCGGAACGGTGGGGCGGGATCTGTCGCAGAGCATGCATGGTCAGGAGCCCGATCAGCTGCGGAACATCTGGGAGGTGGTCGAGAGCATCTGATCGGCGGCCGTCACCACCTTCGAGTTCATCTCGTAGGCGCGCTGGGCAGCGATCAGGGAGGAGATCTCGGTGACGGCGTTGACGTTCGCCTCCTCGAGGTAGCTCTGCTGAAGGTTGCCGAAGCCCTCCGCCCCCGGCAGGCCGTTGATGGCGGGACCGGACCCGGCGGTCTCGATGAACAGGTTGTCGCCGATCGACTCGAGGCCGACCTTGTTGACGAAGCGGGCAAGCTGGAACTGGCCCAGCGCCTGCGGAGCCGTCTGGCCCGGCACGGTCGCCTGCACGGCACCCTGGGCGCTGATCGTCACCGAGGTGGCATTGTTCGGCACCGTCACGCCGGGATCGACGAGGTAACCGTCACGGGTGACGAGCTGGCCCTGTGCCGACAGATCGAACGAACCGTCTCGGGTGTAGGCCGTGCGCCCGTCCGGCAGGGTGACCCGAAACAGGCCCTCGCCGCGGATGGCGACGTCATATTCCTTCTCGGTGCTCGTCAGAGTGCCCTGCGACATCACCCGAGCAGTCGAGGTGGTCTTCACACCCGACCCGATGGCGAGGCCGGCGGGAAGTTGCGTGTTCTGGTCGGAGGTCGATGAGCCGGCCCGGCGCAGGTTCTGATACAGCAGATCCTGGAAGTGCGGTTGCTGGCGCTTGTAGCCGGTGGTGCGCAGGTTCGCGATGTTGTTCGAGATGACCTGAACGTTGAGTTCCTGGGCCGCCATGCCGGTGGCGGCAGCGTAGAGGGCACGCATCTGCGGAGATCCTTACGCGACGTCGGCGAGACGGCGGATCGCCGTGCCGCGCAGGTCGTCGAGGCGCGAGATCACGCCCGAAACCATGGTGTAGGTGCGGTTCACGTCCATGAGCCGGGTCATTTCCAGGACCGGCTTCACGTTCGAGCGCTCGAGGGCACCGGCCTCCACCCGCCCGGCGAGGCCGGCGGCCTGGGGTGGTGCCGTCGAGGCGTACAGGTTCGCGCCCTCATTGGTAAGCGCCTGAGGATTGGCGAAGGTTACCAGCCGGACGCGTCCGCGAATGCCGAGATTGGTCGAGACCGTTCCGTCGGGGCCGATGGCGATGCCGGTCTCTTGCGGATTGATCTGGATCGGACCGCCGTCACCCTGAACCGGATAGCCGTCGCTGGTCACCAGCGTGCCCCGGGCGTCGGTTTCGAATGCGCCGTTGCGGGTGTACCGGTCTCCGTTCGGCGTGCGGACCACCAGGAAAGCCTCACCCCGCACCGCCACGTGGAGGGGATTGCCGGTCTGCTCAATCGGGCCCTGGGCAAGATCGAGGGCGGTGCCCTGGTCGATCACGTAGGAGACGCGTCGGTCCGGCGTCTTGAACGATTCGGCGCTCGCCACCGGCATCAGGTACTCTTGGAAGCGGGTGTTGCGCCCCTTGAAGCCGTTAGTGGAGATGTTGGCCATGTTGTTGGCGATCACGTCCAGCTCGCGCTGAAGCGCGACTTGGCTTGATACCCCCACGAACAATGCATTCTGCATGACACTCTCAGTCCCGACGAGCGACGACGCAGACATCTCCGCATGCGGCGTGCCAAACCCGTTCGGAGTCTTTTATCTTTTAAAATGAGAGCATTACGTGAGTTTTAGGAGCCTCCGGAGGCTGACCATTACCGGCCGCACGGCAACTCCAACCCGGCAGCTTTTGCCGCCTTAACGGCGCGTTAACCTTATCTGCTCGATACCATTGTGAGAGCCGCGGGAATTGAGCGGCAGCCCGGCGCGCTACCGATCCACCTGCGAGGTCCACCGATGGCCAAGAAGCCGAAAAAGGCCGTCGCCGAAGGTGAAGAGGGTGTGGAAGGCGATGCCCCGCCCGCCGGCAAGAAGAAGATCCTCATCATCGGCGCGGTCGTCGTGGCGCTGGCGGCGGGCGGCGGATTCTTCTTCATGAAGAAGAAGGCTGGGGGCGACGGGCACGCCGACGCGGTTGCCGAGGTGAAGAAGCCGGTCGTGTTCCTCGATGTGCGGGAGATGACGGTCAATCTCGCCAACGAGCCCGGTCAGGATCGGACGCGTTTCGCCAAGGTCAAGGTCGCAATCGAGCTCAAGGATGCCAAGGTCGAAAGCGAGGTGAAGCCCCTGATGCCGCGCATCGAGGATACCCTCCAGGTGTACCTGCGCGATCTCAGGGCAAGCGACCTCGCTGGCTCGGCCGGCATCTACCGCCTGCGCGAGGAATTGTTGCGCCGGGTCAACGTCGCCATCCACCCGGCTCGGGCCGAGGCGGTGCTGTTCAAGGACGTGGTGATCCAATAGGCGATCCGCGCCTCAGCGCGCGCGTAAAGCGCGCGCGTTCATCCCGAGCGACCAACCAGATTGTCTGAGACGTTGCAGGTAACGAGAGTCTGATGGCCGGACCGGAAGACGAGATCGACGAAGACGATTGGGCCGCCGCGCTCATCGCCCAGAACGCCGAGGGCGGCGAAGCATCGCTCGCCGACGAGTGGGGCGCGGCCCTGGCCGAGCAGGGTACGACGACCCATGCCAGCGACGTCGCCGCCGAATGGGCGACGATGATCGAGGACGGGGAGACCGACAACCTCCCCGAACTTGCCGGCAACGACCGGATTCTGAACCAGGACGAGATCGACGGCGTCCTGGGCTTCTCCCTGCGCGAACTCTCCGCATCGGGAGCCGGCGGTGTCCGGGCGATCGTCGATTCCGGCGTCGTCCAGTACGAACGCCTGCCGATGCTGGAAATCGTCTTCGACCGGATGATCCGGTTGTTGTCGACAAGCCTGCGCAACTTCTTCCAGGACAACGTCGAGGTCACTCTCGACAACATCACCTCCGTGCGTTTCGGCGACTACCTGAACGCCATTCCGTTGCCGACGCTGCTGGGCGTCTTCCGTGCCGATGCCTGGGAGAATTCCGGGCTCGTCACGGTGGAATCGAACCTGGCCTACTCGACCCTCGACCTGCTGCTCGGCGGCAAGCGCGGTGGGTCCTCGACCCGCCTCGACGGACGCCCCTTCACCACCATCGAGATGCAGCTGGTCCGACGCCTCGTCGAGATCATCCTCACCGACCTCGAACTCTCTTTCCAGCCGCTCTCGCCGGTTCGCTTCGCCATCGACCGGATCGAGACCAACCCGCGCTTCGCCACCATCACCCGGCCCGCCAACGCCGCCATCCTAATCAGCCTCAAGCTCGACATGGACGGACGCGGCGGCCTGCTGCAGATCCTGTTTCCCTACGCCACCATCGAGCCGATCCGTGAACTGCTCATGCAGAGCTTCATGGGCGAGAAGCTCGGCCGCGACCACGTCTGGGAAAGTCACCTCGCGACCGAAATCTGGCAGGCCGACGCCACCATGGAGGCGGTGCTGCACGAGATGATGCTGCCGTTGAAGAAGGTCCTGTCCCTCAAGGTCGGCGATACACTGATGTTCGACACCAAGCCCTCCGACCTGATCGCGGTCCGGTGCGGCGACTGGGCTCTGACCCAAGGGCGGATCGGCCGGATCGACGACAACATCGCGGTGCAGCTCACCCGGCCCCTGCGCCGGTCGCGCACCACCCTCCAGGCCTTCGAGGCCTCCATGAACAACCGCAACGACGGGTGAGCGACCGACCATGAGCCTCCTCGTCACACTCGCCGCCGACATTCTCGTCGCCGTCCTCCTGGTTGCCAGCATCGTTTCGTCGATGCGGCTCAGCGGACGCATCACCAAGCTGAAGGCCGACGAGGCGGCGCTTCGCCAGACCATCGGCGACCTCGTCATGGCGAGTTCCACCGCCGAGCGCGCTATCGTGGGCCTGCGCGCAACGCTCGACGAGTGCGACCGGACCCTGGCTGACCGGCTCGGAACCGCCGAGCGTTACGCCACGGATCTCGCGGCTCATGTCGAGGCCGGCGAGACGGTCATCGCCCGCATCGCGTCGATCGTCGCGCAGGCTGCCCCGGGACGAGAGATTGTCCGCGCCGCCGCGCCACCGACGCAGGAGCCGCGCGACCTGGAGCGCGTGGTCGCCCCCGTCCGCATCGCCCCGGCCGGGCCGACAAGTCCCAACGGTGAGCGCCTCGGCGTCGCCGCTGCCGCTGCTCTCGCCATGTCCGAGCGGGCCCTGGGCCGCCTGAGGAGCAAAGCCGCGTGACGATTCCGGCTCGCACCCAGAAACCGAGCCGCCTGGTGCGGCTCCGCCAACAGCGGCCCATCAAGCTGCGCCTGATCGATGCCGTGACCCTGGCAGCTGTCGGATTGCTGGTGCTCAAGCTCGCAGCGATTACCGTTGAGGAATCGAGCCTGCAGCCGGGCGCGCCGATGCCGGATTTTGCGCGTGTTCTCGCCAAGGCTCGAACCAACTATGAGCCGGCCGACCCTGCGACCACCGGATCGGTCACGCCGAAGGAGCCGGAGAAACCAGCTCCGGAGCCTGAGAAACCCGCCGTGCGGCCGCCACCACCGCCGGAGGCGATGCCCGCTTCCGAACGCGCCATTCTCGAGCGTCTGGCCACACGGCGGGATACCCTCAAGCAACGCGGCGATGCCCTGGACCTGCGCGAGCAGTTGATCGGCAAGGCCGAACGCAAGCTGGAGGAGGGCGTCGATTCGCTGAAGCAGGGCGAGGACAAGGCGGACGGTAACAGTGCCCAGCGGGCCGAAGCCGAGAGAGCCGCCCTCAAGAACATCGTCACGATGTACGAGACGATGAAGCCGAAGGATGCCGCACGGGTGTTCGACAGGCTCGGCCTCGACATTCTCGTGCCCATCGTCCTCGCAATGAATCCCCGCAAGATGGCCGAGGTGCTTGCCCTCATGCAGTCCGAACCCGCCGAGAAGCTGACCGTCGCGCTCGCCAACCGTGCGCGCGGCCAGGGCGGCGTGACGGCGCCCACCGTCGCCTTGGGGCTCGGCGCCAACGAGCTTCCGGCGATCGACGCGCCGGGGTCTCCCGCGCCGCGCCGATGAAATGACGAATCGGAGGCTCCGTCCACCGCGTGATGCCGCGCTCCATTGCGCGCTGCGCCGCGCCCGACTAGGGGCAGGGTTCGCGGACGGAACAGGTATCCACCGCGTGGTTTCGGGGGAGCCAACTACGTGTCGTCCAGCAGCTTGATCCGTTCCCTTGCCGTGATGAGCCTCGCGCTGTTCGTGGCGGGGCCCGTCGTCGCGCAGGATGCGGCGGCACCGACCGCATCGGACCCGGCGGAGGCTCCTGCCAAACCGAAGCCCCGGAGGGCGACGCCTGCCAAGCCTGCGCCCACCAAGGCGGCCGCGCCCACGCCCGCCGCCACCCCTGCGGCCGGTGCGGGGTGGCCGAGTGGTGCGAGTTCCGTGAGCGAGGTCTACGGCGATTGGACCGTGACCTGTGCGAAGGCCGACACGAAGGTCGAATGCGCCGTCATGCAAGCGCAGGGGGCGAAGGGCCGTCGTGAATTCGCTCTGGAGATCCGGCCGCCCAGCGACGGACGGGCTCAGGGCTTCATCCTGATGCCGCTCGGTCTGGCCATCGAGCCGGGCGTATCGTTCAAGCTCGACGAGGCCGTGCTGGGCAAGGGTGCCCCATTCATGTCCTGCAGCCAGGAAGGCTGCCTGGTGCCGGTCAGCCTGCCGACGCTGGCCACCGACACGATGAAGACGGCCAAGAACCTGCTGGTTTCGGCTACGAAGCCGGATGCCAAGGAGCCGGTCGTCATCACGGTCCCGCTCGAGGGATTCGCGAATGCCCTGGCGCGCGCCGCCGCCCTGGCAGGCTAATCGGCAAGCGAGCGAGCACTCCAGCGGGACTGTGCACACCTCCTGTGTCCCACCCTTCGCTTCGAGCCAGCGACGCCATCGCTCTCGATAGGGAAGCAGACCGCAGGATCGAACTTCGAAGAAAAACCACGTGCCCGACCTGCGATGGGATCTGGCATCAGGGCGGACGCTCCAGGAGACATCTATGACGAGATCGGCTGCGCTGACGCGAAGCTTGACGGCCCTGGTCGTGGTCGGCGCCCTGACGGGTCACGCCAGCGCACAGGACGCATCGCCTCCGGAAAGGCCGCCCGGTCCTCCACCGACGGCGGCGGAAGCCAAGGCCGAGCAGCAGAAAAACAGTGCCGCCAAGCTCGCCGGCCTGCTGGCGTTCGTCGTAGCGTCCTGCCCGGACGTCAGGCCGAACACCGAGCGCTTCAAGGCCGTCGTCTCAGGTCTCGGCGTTGCGTACGACGATCTCGCCAGCGGCGAACTGCGGATTCGCGCTCAAGCTTATACCGAGGTCTACAGCAAGGATATCGCCGCCAACTGCGCCCGTGCGACGGAGAATTTCGGTCCCAAAGGCCGGACGATACCGGATTTAATTGTCAAACGTTAGGAGTTCGAACAAAGCGACCGGGGGTCTTAAGCGCCCGTTAGCCCCGAAGAGGGAGGATGCCTCACTGGTGCGGCGTTCGGCGAAACGGCTCGGTAGCGAGCGGGTTCGTCCCTTTAGGTTTGGTGAAAACTGCGATGGCACTCGGCGCCGATATCGCGACACAACGGCGTCGGCTTCGGACCGGCCTCGCCGCGATATCAGTCGCGGCAGCCACCCTGTGGGGAGCGACAGCCGCCTCCGCTGCGCGACTCACGGCCGTCAAGGGGGCCCAGATCGAACGTTACGGACGGATCGTCCTGAACTTCGACGGCGTCGTCTCCGTGAAAGCGCGTGTCTCCGGCTCCGTGCTGGTCCTGACTTTTTCCGAGAAAGCCAGCACCGGTCCGGAGCGGATCGCTTCCGAGATGCCGGACTTCGTCTCGGCGGTTCGGCGCGATCCGGACGGCACGGGTTTGCGGCTCGCACTCCAGAGGCCCTATCGGGTCAATGTGCAGCAGGCCGGCGAGACCGTCTTCGTCGATCTCCTGCCGCAGGATTGGAGCGGTCTGCCGCCGCCCCTGCCGTCCGATGTGATCGCCGAACTGTTTCGCCGAACTCAGGCGGCCGAGGCGGCCCTTCGCGCAGCCAAGCCCCCCACCGAACCGACGCCTCTGCGCCTCGAACTCGCCCACCTGTCGACGCTCACGCGTCTGAGCCTGCGCATGCCGGCATCGGCGCCCCTCGAATTCGATGCGGTCGGTGGAGCGACCCGTCTCGTTCTCCCAGGCGCTTGGCGGATCGACGACATCGCGACGCGCGGGCGTCTGAAGCCGGCGATCGCCGCGCTGTCGGTGGAGAACGGCGTGGCCGGCGCGCGTCTCCTCGTCACTCCGGCGGCGGGCTTTGAAATCAGAACCTTCCACGATGAGGACGGGGCGACGATCGACGTCGCGCGCAAGGCGACCGATCCCAAAGCGATGTCCGCAGCCGCCGCCGGATCGCCGCCGCAGGATGTTGGCGCGGCGGACCCTGACGCGAAGGCGTCCGCCCGGGCCGACGCCAAACCGATGGACGCCAAGCCGACCGACGCCAAGCCGGCCGACTTGAAGCCAACCGATACGAAGCCGGAACGCACCTCTGCGATACCCTCGTCGCCAATGACGGAAGCGCTTGGGCAGCATCCGCCCGAGCCAGTTCAAACTGCGATTCAGAGACCCGCCGGTCCAGGCCTCGTGTTTCCCTTCCGTACCCGGCCGCCCGCGGCCCTGTTCGAGCGCGCCGGCATCGCCCATCTGGTCTTCGAAACCACGGAACCGGTGGTCGTTCCGAGCGGCGATCCGCTGCTCACGCCGCTCGGGCCACCGACGCGAACCGGACGCGTCGTCCTCCTACGGTTTCCGGTCCCGCGTGATCGGCTGCTCGATCTTGTGCCCGTTGGTCCCGCAGAAGCACCCACCGGCTGGGAGCTCGTGGCGGGTGAGAACTTGGCGGCGAGCGTCGCGCTCTCGGCCGTCCGCGTCACCGACGCGGCCGGCCGGGTCGGCGTCGGCATCCGGCTCCCCCATCCCGGCGTCGCGTCCTGGCTCAACCTCGACGGCGAGCGCATCGCTGTCGTCACCGGCCAAGGCCCGAAGCCGGCCGGAATCCCGAAGCGCCAAGTCTTCGTCGATTTCGAACTGTTGCCGAGCCGCCAGGGCGTCGCGGTGCTGGCGCAGGCCGATGATCTTCTCGTGCGCCCTGATCTCGACGGTGTCGCAATCTCGCGCGACAGCGGCATGGCGGTCTCCGGGGTGGCACGCCAGGACGAGGCTCCGCTCGCGACGTTGAGCGACCTCGCCGTCGATCGGACCCCATGGGAAGCGTCCCAGCGCGGCGACATCCGCGAGGTTCTCAACGCGCAGATGCAGGCCATAGCGGAAGCGCCGCGCGCGGCGCGCGGCCCTCTGCGAATGGTGCTGGCCCGCACGATGCTGGCCAACCGTCTGGCGATCGAGGCCCTGGGCGTTCTGAAAACCGCCTTCGCCGACGACCCCGTTCTGGCCGGCCAGCGCGACATCCCGATGCTGACGGTAATCGCCGATGCCCTGCTGGGGCGCACGGGCGACATGCGCACGCACCTCGCCGCCGAGATCCTGCGCAACGATCCCGAGGCGCGAGCGTGGCAAGGCTACCTCGAATCGCTGGAGGGTCGTTGGAGCGCCGCCAACACATCGTTCCGCGCGACCGCGAGCGTGCTCGATCGCTACCCCGACGACCTTCAGGCGCTGTTGCGCACGGCCGCAACCGAAGCCGCGATCGAGACGGGCGACTGGGATGCCGCCAATCGGCAGATCATCGCGGCCACCCGCGCCGCCGATCACCCGACTCGGGAACGCCTCGCGCTGCTGCGTGCGCGGATCGACGAGGTCACGGGTCAGACCGTGGCGGCCCTCGACGCCTATGACCGGCTGAGCGACAGCACCGAGGCGCAGACCGCTGCAGCTGCCCGTCTGCGCGCGACGCTGCTGGCGCACGCCTCAGGCAAGATCCCGGTCGCCGATGCGATCGAGCGTCTCGAAACCCTGTCGCTGTCTTGGCACGGCGGCGATCTCGAGCCGAAAACTTTGTCCGGCCTCACGAAGCTCTACATCGAGGCCGGCCGGTGGCGCCAAGCCCTGATGACCGCGCGACGGGCCGATGCCCTCGGCTCGGATTCCCCCCTGGTCCGGGAGGTCCACGACACCGCGCAGAATCTGTTCGACGATCTCTTCCTCGGCGAGCGCAGCCCGAAGCTCTCGGGCGTGGAGGCCCTGGCGCTGTATTTCGACTTCAAGGATTTCGCCCCGATGGGCCGGCGCGGCGACGAGATCGTGCGCCGCCTGGCGGACCGTCTGGTCGAGCTCGATCTGCTGGATTCCGCCGGCGAACTCTTGCAGCATCAGGTCGATCGCCGCCTCACGGGCGCGAGCCGCGCGGGGGTGGCGACGCGTCTGGCCGCGATCCGTCTGATGGATGACAAGCCGTTGCAGGCCCTGCAGACGCTGGACAACACCTACTTGCCGGAACTGCCGGAGGATCTTCGCCGCGCCCGAGCACTCCTGCGCGCACGCGCGCTGTCGGACCTGTCCCGCACCGATCTCGCGCTGGAGACCATCGAGGGCGAGACCGGCGCGGACGCCGAGCGCTTGCGAGCGGACATCCTCTGGACCGGCCGGCGCTGGCGCGAGGCCGGTGAGGCCCACGAGGGACTGGTCGGCGACGCCTGGCGGCGGCGTGTTCCCCTGGAGGACGCGGCGCGGACCGACATCCTGCGGGCCGCAATCGCCTACGGGCTTGCCGGCGAAACCCTCGACATGGAACGCTTGCGCGGAAAATTCGCCGATGCGATGGCCGAGAGCGGCGACGCCCGCACCTTCGCGCTGCTCACTCAGGCGAACGCCGTGCGCACGCCCGGCTTCCGGGAGATCGCCCAGAAAGCCACCAGCGCCGAGACGCTGCAGGCGTTCCTCTCGGAATACCGCAAGCGCTATCCGGACAGTGCCGTCCCGACGCCGAGCAAGCGTGACACCGATGCGAGGGCGGATGCACAGGCGAGCGCGCCGCCGCCGGGCTGAGCGGGAACGCCTTGCCAGGGCGCCGGCGGAGCGCTTCGTAAAAGTCTGATCAGATTCGCGGATTTCAATTCAGCGCCGCGCAACAAACGCGGTGCGGCCACGTTCTGAATCCAATCGCATCGATCAGTGCGGCGCACGTTCCAGCCTGGCACATCAGAGGCCCACCATGTTCACGGAACCGCTCGACACCAATACCGGCAAGACCCACCTCGACATCTACGACAGCCAGCAGCGCAGCTCGATCGCATCGCGCCTCGGGGTCTCCGAAGATCGCCTGAAGCGCGCCGTGCGGCTCGTCGGCAATCGGATTTCGACCCTGAAAAGCTATCTCGAGCGCTGACCGGTCACGCAGGACTGATGTCGGACAGGGGCGCCCTCGGGCGCCCTTTTTCATGTCCGGCTCGTTCGGGCCGAGATCGCGGCCCGTCAGGTCCCGTAGCTCTGCACCAACGAACCGGCGACGAGGGTCCATCCATCGACCAGGACGAAGAAGATCAGCTTGAACGGAAGCGCCACCGTTGCGGGCGGCACCATCATCATGCCGACCGCCATCAGAATTGATGCGACGACGAGGTCGATGATGAGGAAAGGAATGAAGAGCAGAAAGCCGATTTCGAAGGCGCGGCGCAGCTCGGAGATCATGAAGGCTGGCGTCACCACTTCCAGGCCGACCGCCTCGGGCCCGGCGGGCACCGGCGCCTTGGCCATGTCGAGGAAGAGCTTCAGGTCCTTCTCCCGCACATTCTTGAGCATAAAGGTTTTGAAGGGCGCCGACGCGCGCTCGAACGCGACGCTCTGGGTGATCTGTCCGGCGATCAGCGGCTCGATGCCGTTTCGGTAGGCTTCCCGTCCGACCGGGGCCATCACGAAGGCCGTCAGGAACAGGGCCAAGCTGGTAACCACGGCATTCGGCGGTGCGCTCTGGGTTCCGAGCGCCGACCGCAGGATCGACAGCACCACGATGATCCGGGTGAACGAGGTCGCCATCACCAGCACGGACGGCGCCAGGGCGAGGACGGTGAGGAGTGCGACGAGCTGCAGCGCGCGTTCGGTCACGCCCCCGGTGCCGAGATCGACCGACAGGCTCTGAGCCTGCGCAGCTGCGGTACTCAACGCCAGACCCGCGCCGATCAGGATTGGGCGGCGCAGGCGCCTTGGCAGGGAGGGTCGGGGCTCAATGATCATGCGGGTTCCGGGTGGTGCGACGCAGCGTTGCCGCGCGCTTCTCATAGCACCCGGACTCCCGCGCGCATCCCCGCGAGGCCTGACCTACGACTTCCGATCGAGCGGCCGACCGAGAAGGCGCGCGAACTCGGCCTCGATCTCTTCCACGGAAAACGGATTCGGTGTTGGCGCTGCCTTCGTCGGCTTCGGCGCCGGTGTTACGGGCGCGACGAGGGGAGGCTGGTCGTCCGTCTGGTTTGCCGTCGATCCGGGAGGATTGTCCGTGGGCTTCGGCGCGTCCGCAACGACCTCGTGGACGACCGCCGTCGAGTCCTCGCTGGGCTCGGGCTCCTGGACCGGCGGGGTATCTCGGACAGGCTGATTTTCTCGGACAGGCTGATTTTCTTGGACAGGCTGGATTTTTTGGACAGCCTCACGCGCCTCATCAGAATCGCGCTCCCGGACGGGCTCGGGGATATTCTCGCGCTCGGGACTGTTGACGCGCTCGAACGGGGTGGACTCAGACTCGCCGGCCGAAGACCCGGAAGACGTGTCCGTGGCGGACGCAGGCTGGTCGCCTGCCGGACGATCGGTCGCGACGGCCTCGACCATGTCGGCGAAGAAGAGATCCTGACCGGCGGACGCTTCGGACGCCGCGGGTTCCGTCGGCGCCGGGCCCCGTGCCGTTGCAGCCATGGCGGCTGCGATCGGATCGATCGAGACCGGCCTTACGCCGTGTGGCGCCGGTTCGCGTTCGCCCGCGGTCATGCCGGCTTCGGCCTCGGCCGGTGGAATGGGCGCAGGCTGGACCGGCATGGCCGGACGGACCGCCGCGGACGGACGGCGCAACGCCTCTTCCAGCTGCCGCGCCATATCGGACAGGATCGCCGCATCGATGCCGCGCGTCGCCGGAGCCGATGAGACGGGTGCCGGCGGAGGAGCTGCGGGGGGAGCAACCGGAGCACGGGGGCTTGCCTGCTCGGGCGTTCCCGGAAAGCCGACCCGCTCGGCGAGACCGGCCGGGACGAGATTCGCGATCGACGGCGGCGTCCGCCTGATCACGCGCGCCAGCTGAGATTCCCGCGGCCGCGCTGTCAGGCCCGGATCAGGGAGCGGAGCCTCAGGAGTGGAAATCTCCGAGACAGGGGCCTCTGGGGTAAGGGGCTCGGGGACCGGTTCGGAATGCCCGAAGGCACCGAGCGGACGACCGACCGTCCGGGGCGGGGCGTCGGAGCCTGGCACCGGCGCAGAGACCACCACCGGCATCTCGAAGGTTGGCTCGCGATAGGGCGCGATCGGCTGGTACGCGGGGGCAGGAGCCGGTTGCGTCTGGTGGGCGATCGAGGGTTCGGGCAGCGGATTCAGTGTCGGCTCGGGCGCCTCGTCGAACGCTGGCTCCTCGGGCGGCAGGCGAGCGCTGATGCCCCGCAGGATGTTGCGTTCGATCACCACGTCGTTCGGACCACCGACGAGCAGGAGGTGCTCGACGTTGTCGCGTCGGAGGAGGATGAGCTGACGCTGACGATCCAATTCGTAGATGTCGACAATGCCGAGCCGCGGCTGGCGTCCCCGTGCCGAGTTCTTGTCCGACAAGGGCATTCCCTTGCCGCCGAGGCGCCGGATCACGAACACGACGGCCGCCAGGATCACGAAGATCACGGCGAAAATGATCGCGAACTGGAGAGGGAACGAGCCTTCCGAGCTGAAGAACGATGGCAAGACCGGGGTCTCTCGCTTTTAGGGGCTCGTGGCCCGACGCAACACTAGAGGGACCAGTATCATGCGCGGCAGCGGCGCGGGCAACAACGTTAAGACTTCGTTAACAGCTCCTTTTCAGCTTCCCGGACCCGTAGCAGTGAGAAGCATTTAGGAGAGGTCAGGTGCCCTGCCGCCCGATCTGATCACGGGCTGGCAGGGCATGCCGTGTCCACACGACGAAGCCGATACGCAACGCGGCTTGAGTGCGTTCTGAAGCAGGTGCGGTTAGCCGCGCTTCAACGTGCATTTGCGCCACGGTCTCGAAACGGGACCCGTTGACGAGCTCGGCGCGTTGCTACGGCACAGACTCGAGCGAGGATCGACGTGACGCCTGCGGATGACCACCACCAGCACCATCTCCGCGACGCCGTCGCGCTGGCCCGTGACAACGTCCTTCAGGGCGGCCGGCCCTATGGCGCCGTGATCGTACGGGACGGCGAAGTGCTGTCGCGGGCGGTCAACACGACGGCGATCACCCAAGATCCGACCGATCACGCCGAGATGGTGGCGATCCGGGAAGTCAGCCGAACACTGGGACGCACGAAGCTCGACGGCTGCATCGTCTACGCGAGCGGACGACCCTGCCCGATGTGTCACGCGGCCATGCGTCTGGCTGGAATCACCCGGGCCTTCTTCGCCTTTAGCGCGGAAGAGGGCGAGCGTTACGGCCTGATCGGTGCGGGCATCTACGCGGAACTCTGCCAGCCCTTGGCGGAACAGCCGATGCGCGTCGAGCACCAGCCCGTCGCCGTGGCCGAGCATCCCTACGCCCTCTGGCGCGACCGTCAGACAATCACCGATCGAGCAAACACGGATTGAGCACACACTGATTGAGGATGACGCGATGACTGTCCCGCGTTGGATCTCCTTCCTGGCCATTGCGCTATTTCTCGCGGCAGCGGTCACCCTCGGGCTCCTCTGGAGCCGGGGCGCTTTGCGGCACCCCAGCGAAGATGCCCGCGGCGGCGCCGCGCCAGCGGCCTGCGCACCGCTCAATCCCAATGGCCCACCTCCGGCCGACTGTCCGCAGGTTCGGCAGCCGACGGAGCGGAAACCGTAGGCGCCGTACGCTTTAGAGAGCAGACGGTTCGATTTTTAACGGTGCATTAACCATAGCAGTGGCAAATTCTGCCGGTCCTACCGGGCAGAGTCTTCCGGGTGAGGGGGAGGGTTTCACCCATGTCCATCACCGACCTTCCAGTTCTCGGCATGCTGCGCACACGCATGCAGTGGCACCAGAGCCGCCAGAAACTTCTGGCGGAGAACGTCGCCAACGTCGATCTCCCCGGGTTCAAGCCGCGTGATCTGGCTGACCCGAATCTTGGCCGAACCGGCCCCGTCCTGGCGCAACCGTCGGGGTCTACGACGAGCAACAGCCTCGCGATCACGAACGTTGCCCATATCGCGCCCGGCGGGGGGCCGGATGGCCCCGGCGCCGATCCCCGGCGCGTCAAGGAGTTCGAGATCCGTCCCAACGGCAACGGCGTCAATCTCGAGGACGAGATGATGAAGGCCGGCGACAACCAAGCCGACTACCAGATGGCGGCTTCGCTCTACCAGAAGAGCATCGACACCCTCAAAATCGCCATCGGCAAGCGCTGAGCGGCCATCGATCTCTTGTCGGAGCTTGTCATGGATTTCCTGAAATCGCTCACCACTGCCGCCTCGGGGCTCAAGGCTCAGTCGAGCCGGATGCGCATCATCGCCGAGAACATCGCCAACGCGGATTCCGCTCCCAGCACGGTCGGCGGGCAGCCATACCGGCGCAAGATCGCGACCTTCACCCAGCAGGTCGATCGCGAGACCGGCGCGGCGCTGATCGAGCAGGGACGGGTCCGTCGCGATACCTCACCGTTCCGGACCAAGTACGACCCGGGCAACCCGAGCGCCAATGCCCAGGGCGAGGTAGCGATGCCCAACGTCAACGGGCTGATCGAGAACATGGATATGCGCGAGGCCCAGCGCTCCTACGAGGCCAATCTCAACATGGTGACGGCCACCCGCCGGATGGTCGCCAAGACCCTGGAAATCCTCAAGGCCTGATCCCATCCCCGATCTTCACTGAAAGCCCCACCCTATGACGACCAACGCTTTTGCCGCCGGGGCTTATTCGGCAATCCAGAACATCGGGGCCAAAGGCGCTCCCAAGATCGCGTCGCCCACGGGCGCAACGGGATCGAACTTCACCTCGCTGCTGACCTCCACCCTCGACTCCGTCGGCGAGGCGGGCCGCAAGGCCGACACTCAGGCCCTGGCGGTGGCGGGCGGCAAGGCGAACGTCGTCGACGTCGTGACGGCAGTGGCCGAGAGCGAAACCGCCCTCCAGACGCTCGTGGCCGTCCGCGATCGCGTGATCTCGGCTTACGAGGAAATCATGCGGATGCAGATCTAGGGCAACGGGTCGGACATCTCTTTTCCCTTTGAATCGAGCACTTTACCCCAGACGCAAGATGACATTCCTCCCATGACCGGTCTCGCCATCATCGACGTCGCCCGCGACGGCATCTTCGTCTTCCTCAAGGTTGCGGGGCCGATCATGCTGGTCGCCCTCGTAGTCGGTCTCGTCGTGTCCCTGCTACAGGCCCTGACGCAGATCCAGGAGCAGACCCTGATCTACGTTCCGAAGATCGTGGCGGTGTTCGCGACGCTTCTGCTGATGCTGCCCTTCATGGGCGACGCCCTCGGCAGCTACATGACCCGCATCGCGGCCCGCATCGTTTCCGGCGGCTGAAGCCTGTTATGACGGGGCATGAATCTCCTCCTGCCGGGCATCGCCGCGTCCTTCCTGGTCACCTTCGCGCGGATCGGCACCCTGGTGATGCTGATGCCGGGGGTCGGCGAACAACTCATCTCCCCGCGCCTGCGACTCGCCTTCGCGCTGCTGCTTTCGCTCATCCTGTTCCCGACCGTGCGGCCGCTTCTGCCGATGCAGGGCGGCGCCATCGCGGGGCCGGACTTGATCACGCTCCTGATCGGCGAATTGCTGATCGGGCTGGTGCTCGGGCTGACGGTTCGGATGGTCCTCGCCTCCCTGCAGACGGCCGGCATGATCGTGTCGCAGCAGCTCGGATTGTCGTATGCCATGACGGTCGATCCGACCCAGGGCGGGCAGCAGGCGGCGATCGGCAATTTCCTCGCCCTTCTCGGCGTGACGCTGATCCTCGCCACCGATCTGCACCACATCGCCCTGGACGGGATCGGACGCAGCTACGTCCTGCTGCCGCCGACCGGCCTGCCCAGTATGGGCGAGGCGGCGAGCCTCGCACTCAAGGCGATCGCGCGCGGCTTCGCGCTCGGCGTCCAGATCTCGGCCCCGTTCATCGCCTTCGGCATCCTGTTCAATGTCGGGCTCGGAGTCTTGGCGCGGCTGATGCCGCAGATGCAGGTGTTCTTCGTCGCCGTTCCGGCCTCGGTCCTCATCGGGATGCTTCTGCTGCTGGGCAGCCTCGGCGTGATGATGGGCGTCTTCCTCGACGATATCGGGCGTTACTTGGCGGACCTCGCCGGGCGCTGACGCGCAGCACGGAGTCCTGAGCCGTGGCCGACGATTCCGATCCGGAAGACAAGACCGAAGACCCGACTCCGCGGCGCATCGAGAAGGCGATCGAGCAGGGCAACGTCCCGAACAGCCCGGAGATCAACACCTTCTTCATCCTGGCGGCCTTCACCATGGCCCTGCTGATGGTGTCGGGCATGATCGCCAAGGATATGGTGGCGAGCATGCGCGGGTTCCTGATGAACGCCCACATGGTGCCGTCGGACCCGACGGCCTATACCGAGATGGGATTGCGCACGCTGATCATCTGCGCGCAGGCCCTGTGTATACCAGTGGGTCTCGTCGTGGTCGCGGGCCTGGCGGCGGGCATGATCCAGCACCCCTTCGTCTTCAGCACCGAGGCGCTCGGCCCGAAATGGGATCGGGTCTCGCCGATGGCCGGCGTCAAGCGCGTCTTCGGCATGGAAGCCTTGTTCCAGTTCGTGAAAGGGCTTGCCAAGCTCGGCATGGTCGGGGTCGTCGCCGGCACCATCCTGTGGGGCGAGCGCGACCGGATGGAGGTGTTCGCGCGCCTCGACCCGAGTGCCGTCCTGGCCGGAATCCTTACCCTCGCCCTGAAGATGATGGCGGGCATGCTCGCGGTGTTCGTGGCCATCGCCCTCGGCGACGCCGTCTACCAGCGCTTCCGCTGGCGCCAGCGCCTGCGCATGTCGAAGGAGGAGATGAAGCAGGAGCACAAGGAGAGCGAGGGCAGCCCCGAGGTGAAGGGCCGCTTGAAGCAGCTCCGTGCCCAGCGCGTGAAGAAGCGCATGATGGCCGCCGTGCCCACCGCCACCGTCATCGTCACGAACCCGACCCACTACGCGGTCGCGCTGCGCTACGAGGCCGGCATGGCGGCGCCGGTCTGCGTCGCCAAGGGCGTGGATTCGCTGGCGCTCAAGATCCGCGCGGTGGCCAAGGACCACGACGTCCCGATCCTTGAGAACCCGCCGCTCGCGCGCGCGCTGCACGCCACCGTGGAGATCGACGAGGAAATCCCGGCCGAGCATTACCGTGCGGTGGCCGAGGTCATCGGCTACGTCATGCGCCTGCGCCGGCGCGCGGCGTAAAGGAGAGCCGCGTGACGATTGGCGCGCGCGCCCGCCACCCTTTATGCACCGTCTTTCGCGAGAATTCTCGGCGACTTGCGCCGGTTGGCCCTTGCTGCGAACGGAAGCAGGGCGCTAACCGGAATGGCTTCAGGGGTGGATCGGCGGCGGATGGTTGAGTTCAGCGGACACGGAAAGCCCGCGTCGAACGCGATCGATCGCTCCGAGCGGCCGGGGCGCGTCGGGCTGCTGCTGGTGCTGGCCGGTTTGCTGGTCGGCGCGGCGGTCGGCCTGTCCTTCGTCGCCAGCGACCAGGCCCAGCCGCTCATCCTCGGCCTGCTGGCACTGCTCGCCATGGCGGGGGTGTTCTGCCTGTTCGCCCTGGCGATCGGCGCGATCCAGTTCGCCGGCCAGACCACCCGCGACGACATCACCAAGGCGATCGTCGATGCGGCGCCGGATGGCGCCATCGTGGTGGAGGAGGGCGGCCGCCTGATCTACGCCAACGAATCCTACCTGCGCCTCGCGGGCGGCGAGACCGTCGCCAGCCTGCGGCCGGTGGAGCGGGTCTTCGTCGGCTCGCCCGAGGTGTCGGAGGCCGTCTACCGCCTGGCTCAGGCCTCCCGCGACGGCCTCGGGCACGCCGAGGAGATCCGGATGGCGCCGCCGCCGGGTAGCGCCGCCGAGCGGGCCTTCGCGTGGTTCCGCATCAGCGTGCGCCCGGTCGAGCGTCCGCGCCGGGCCGCCACCCTCTGGACCGTCAGCGACATCACCCACGAGCGCGAGCGCCAGGAGAACGTCTTCCAGGAACTCCAGCACGCGATCGACTACCTCGATCACGCCCCCGCCGGCTTCCTGTCGATCGATCCCGCCGGTTCGATCGTCTACATGAACGCGACCCTGGCCGCCTGGCTCGGCTACGATCTTGCCACGGTCGGCTCCGGCGGGCTCCGCCTCGCCGAGATCGCGCCCGGCGCCGATGTCCTCACCGCCTCCGAGGGCCTGCCCGGGGAGGTCCGCACCGATCGCTTCGACCTCGATCTGCGCCGCCGCAACGGCCATCCGCTGCCGACGCGCCTGTACCATCGCGTCGCGTTCGGCCAAGACGGACGGCCGGGCCCGTCCCGCACCTTCGTGCTCAACCGCTCGGCCGGCGCCGAGAGCGACGAGCCGCAGCGCGTGGCCGAGGTGCGCCTCGCCCGCTTCCTCAACAACAGCCCCATCGCCATCGCGACCCTCGACCAGAGCGGCCACATCGCCCGGGCCAACGCCTCGTTCGCGCGGCTGTTCGGCGGCGTGCCGCGCCAGGCGCTGCCCGATGGACGCAACGACCTGCACGGCGAGCCGACGATGTGGGAGGCCGTGGCCGAGCGCGATCGCGCGGCCCTCGAAGCGGCCCTGAGCAAGGCCGCCGCCGGCCTCGCCGAGGTGCTGCCGATCGAGATCGCCCTGTCGGGACCGGGCAACCGCTCGGCCCGGGTGTGGCTGAGCCCGGCGGGCGGCGAACCGGCCGCGGTCGGCCGCGACGGCGCCGAGGCCGACCAGGGCGACCGCGAGCGCGTGATCCTCTACGCCCTTGACACCACGGCCCAGCGCCAGCTCGAGCAGCAGGTGGCCCAGGCCCAAAAGATGGACACGGTGGGCCAGCTCGCCGGCGGCATCGCGCATGATTTCAACAACGTGCTCCAGGCCATCATCGGCTACTCGGATCTGCTGCTGGCGAGCCACCGGCCGACCGATCCGGCCTTCCAGGACATCATGCAGATCAAGCAGAACGCCAACCGGGCCGCCAGCCTGGTGCGTCAGCTGCTCGCCTTCTCGCGGCGCCAGACCCTGCGCCCGGAGGTGATGAATGTCGGCGAGGCGCTGTCCGACCTGACCCTGCTGCTCAAGCGCCTGCTCGGCGAGCGGGTCGACCTCGACCTCAAGCACGGACGGGACATCTGGCCGATCAAGGCCGACGTCAATCAGTTCGAGCAGGTCATCGTCAACCTCGCGGTCAACGCCCGCGACGCGATGCCGGAGGGCGGCCGCCTCCTCATCCGCACCGCCAACATCGCGCACGACGCCGTCCCCACGGAGAACCGGGACGGGATGCCGACCGGCGACCATGTCCTGATCGAGGTGCTCGACACCGGGCAGGGAATCCCGCCCGACGTCATGGAGAAGATCTTCGAGCCGTTCTTCACCACCAAGGAAATCGGCAAGGGCACCGGCCTCGGGCTCTCGACCGTGTTCGGCATCGTCAAGCAGAGCGGCGGCACCATCGACGTGCGCTCCACGGTGGGGGAGGGGACCGCCTTCCGCATCTCCTTCCCGCGCCACGAGCCCGCCGCCGAGCCGGCGCCCGAGCCCGAGATCGCCCTGGCACCCCCGAGCCCGCAGACGACCGCCGCCATCGCGGCCGACCGACTCAAGGTGACGTCGAGCCGGGCCGAGGCCGAGAAGCCCGCGCCGCGCAAGCCCGCGCCGGACCATACCGGGCAGGGCGTGATCCTGCTGGTGGAGGACGAGGACCCGGTGCGCGCGGTCAACAGCCGTGCCCTGTCGGCGCGGGGCTACACCGTGCTGGAGGCCGCCTCCGGCCTCGATGCCCTGCGGATCATCGCCGAGACCACCGAGACCATCGACCTCGTGGTGTCCGACGTGGTGATGCCCGAGATGGACGGGCCGACCCTGTTGCGCGAACTGCGCAAGCAATCGCCCGACCTCAAGGTCATCTTCGTCTCGGGCTATGCCGAGGACGCCTTCCGCAAGAACCTTCCCGACGGCGAGGATTTCAACTTCCTGCCCAAGCCCTTCAGCCTGAAGCAGCTCGTCGAGACGGTGAAGGAGATCATCGCGCGCTGAGCCGGCGGCGACGCAGATTCCTGGACCGGAGTCCCGGGAATCTGCATCGCCGCCCTTGTTTCGTGAGAACAAAACAGGTACATAATCGGCAACCGGGGCGCATTGAGCCTTGCACCTCCCCCATGCATAAGGATGCCGACGAATGGCCCAGCCCGCGCTGAAAGTTGTGGATTCCCCGATGGTGGATAAGGACAAGGCGAAGGCGATCGACGCCGCTCTGTCGCAGATCGAGCGGGCCTTCGGCAAAGGCTCGATCATGCGCCTTGGCAAGAACGACAAGGTCCAGGAAGTGGAGGTGGTCTCCACCGGCTCCATCGGGTTGGACATCGCGCTCGGCGTCGGCGGATTGCCGCGCGGCCGCGTCATCGAGATCTACGGGCCGGAATCCTCCGGCAAGACCACCCTTGCCCTGCACACCATCGCGGAGGCTCAGAAGAAGGGCGGCGTCTGCGCCTTCGTCGATGCCGAGCACGCCCTCGATCCGGTCTATGCGCGCAAGCTCGGCGTGCAGCTCGACGATCTCCTGATCTCGCAGCCCGATACCGGCGAGCAGGCCCTGGAGATCACCGATACGCTGGTGCGCTCCGGTGCCATCGACGTGCTGGTGGTCGATTCGGTGGCGGCCCTGACGCCGCGCGCCGAGATCGAGGGCGAGATGGGCGATTCGCAGCCCGGCCTTCAGGCCCGTCTGATGAGCCAGGCCCTGCGCAAGCTCACGGGCTCGATCTCGCGTTCGAAATGCATGGTCATCTTCATCAACCAGATCCGCATGAAGATCGGCGTGATGTATGGCAGCCCCGAGACCACCACGGGCGGCAACGCCCTGAAGTTCTACGCCTCGGTGCGCCTGGACATCCGCCGGATCTCGACCCTGAAGGATCGGGACGAGGCGATCGGCAACCAGGTTCGCGTCAAGGTCGTGAAGAACAAGGTCGCGCCGCCCTTCAAGCAGGTCGAGTTCGACATCATGTTCGGCGAGGGCGTCTCGAAGGTCGGCGAGTTGATCGACCTCGGGGTCAAGGCGGGCATCGTCGAGAAGTCCGGCGCGTGGTTCTCCTATGCCAGCCAGCGCCTCGGCCAGGGTCGTGAGAACTCGAAGGGGTTCCTGCGCGACAACCCCGAGATCGCCAACAAGATCGAAGCCTCGATCCGCCAGAATTCCGGACTGGTGGCCGAGAAGATCCTCGAAAACGCCAAGCCGACCGAGGACGACCTCGACGAGGGCGAAGCCTGAGATCAACGCCTCCGCCGTTCCCGCGGAGGCCGTCTGGATCAGCGAAAGGCCGCCGGACTTCGTCCGGCGGCCTTTCTCGTTCTCAAACCTGACCGGTCGGTTGGAAAAGACCCTCGCTCCCGTATGGGCGACGGTGTTCACCCACCCGTTTTCGCAAGCAGTGGCGTCCCTCTCCCCCTTGTAGGGGGAGGTTCGAAGTGGGGGTGGCTCCGCCAGCCTTCGCAGCACGCGGGTCGGCCGACCACCCCCACCTGCAACGCCCTTTGAGACGGGGGAATGCCATATCCGTGCGGGACAGAGACCCCGTGCTCGCCAGCAACCAGCCCTCTGAATGAAGCCACCATCGAACCCCGTAAGGCCTATCCGGGGGGAAGAACGTCGACCTGGATCGCCGCATAATAGGCGGCCAGATCGGCGATCTCGGTGTCGCTGAGCGGCTTGGCGACCACGTTCATGATCGCGTTGCGCCGGACACCGTCCCGATATTCCGTCAGCGCCTTGACGAGGTAGGGCTCGACCTGACCCGAGAGATTCGGCGCCTCGGGCAGCTTCGAGACCCCATCGAGGCCATGGCAGGTCTGACAGGCGATGGCGGCCTTGCGCCCGGCCTTGGCATCACCCGCCTGCGCCGCCGCCGGGAGCAGGACCGATGCGAGGAGGCCGAACAGGGCCGCGCCTAGGCCGGGGCGAGCCATCGTCACTGGCCCTCGTACGAGATGCGGTAGATCGCCCCCGCCGTGTCGTCGGCGACGAGGAGCGAGCCGTCGAGCAGGACAGCGACGTCGGCGGGACGGCCGAGATATTCACCGTCCGCCGTCAGCCAGCCCTCGGCGAAGGGCTTGGGCGTCCCGGCCTTGCCGTCCTTGTCGAGCGGCACGAACATGATCCGGGCTCCGATCGGCTGGGTCCGGTTCCAGGAGCCGTGCTCGGCGGTGAAGAGGCCGCCCTTGTAGGAATCCGGGAACTGGCGGCCGGTGTAGAAGGTCATGCCGAGATCGGCGGCGTGCGGCGGCAGTTCGGCCTGCGGAAACACCGCGTCCGTCGGCGGCGTCTCGTCCTTGTACTCGACGGTGCGGACATGCCCGCCGCCGAACCACGGGAAGCCGAAATTCTCGCCCGCCTTGGCGATGCGGTTCAGCTCACCGGGCGGGGTATCGTCGCCCATGCCGTCGACCTGATTGTCGGTGAACCACAGGGCCTTGTCGGCCGGGTTGAAATCCATCCCGACGGAGTTGCGGATGCCGGTGGCGTAGACCTCGCGGTTCTTGCCGTCCGCCTCCATGCGGATGATGCCGCCGATGCCCGTCCGCGCGTAGAGGTCGCGCTTGGCGGCCGGCGGCACGTTGTAGGGCTGACCGAGCGAGATGTAGGTCTTGCCGTCCGGTCCGACGCGGCACATCCGGGCCGTGTGGTTGTAGCTCTCCTCGGACGCCGGGATCAGCTCGCCCTGCTTGACCAGGATGCCGGCCGCCACGTCCGGGCTCTCGTAGAAGAACTCCGCCGCCGGGAACGACAGCACGCGGTTCTGCTCGACGATGGTGAGGACGCCGTCCTTCGAGAAGCAGACGCCGTTGGGGATCTTGAAGTCGATGCCCGGGGCGAAGGCCCGAACCTCGTCGGCGACGCGGTCCTTGTCGCGGTCGGTGACCGTGTAGACCTTGCTCTTGCGGGTGCCGACGAACAGCACGCCGGCATTGGGGCCGACCGCGATCGAGCGTGCATCCGGCACCACGGCGTAGAGGTCGATCTTGAAGCCCTCGGGCAGCTTGATCTTGGAGAGGGTCCGGCGCAGCGCGTCGGCGCGCCGGCCGGTCTGAGGAATTTCCGGCGCCTCCGCGGTTCCCGTGCTCTGCATGCCGGTCAGCGTTTCCAGCGCGTCGGCCTTGGTTTTCGTGTCGGCCGAGGAAGCGCCCTGCGCCAGGGCGCCGGCGGAGAGCGCCAGCCCGGCACAGCCGGCCAGCAGCGTCGCGGTGAGGACCGTTCGCATGGATGTTCTCCCGAACTCCGCCCGCATGGTCGGGGCGGTTGCCCCGACGATATGAGCCTCGCAGACGGGCCGGCAAGAGTCCGAGTTGCGGATCGGCGGCGGCCTTAGGGGGTGTAGGGCAGGAGCTTGATGAACAGGCCCCAGAGGATGAACAGGATGCCGATGATGGAGACGAACCAGATCAGGGACCGGACCTTCGGAATGCCGAAGCCGTAGACCGGCAGGTAGACCAGCCGGGCGAAGAAGTAGAGATACGCTCCGAGCACCACCGCGGTGTTGTGGCGGCCGGTCGCCACGCAGGCGAGGACCAGGGCGGCGAAGATCGGAAAGGTCTCGAAGAAGTTCTTCGACGCCTTCTCGAGGCGGCTCGCCGCGCCCGTCACCTCGGGAGTCTTGCCCTCGCGGTTGCCGGAGGCCCAGGCGAGCCCGCCGCGCTGCTGCACGCCGCTGGCGGAAGCGGCGATGATGTGGACCAGCCCGAGCAGGCAGGACCAGGCGAGAAGGCGGATTTCGACCGGCATAAAACGATGTCCCTGAGATCAGCGAAGACGTGTTCCTAGCTCGGCCCTGGGCAAAAACGAAACCCGGTCGTGACTTGCGCCGGAACGCTCCTTATGAGTGCGCCTGCGCGGCGGAGCCCCCGGACACGGGGTGTTCGGCGCGCAGCATCCCGCGCACCGGAGCATTCCGGCGCGTCGGCATGCCGGCGGCACCCTACGACAGAGTTGTGATGCGATGAGCGGCGTCAACGAGATCCGGTCGACCTTCCTCGACTACTTCGCGAAAGAGGGCCACGAAGTGGTGCCGTCCTCGTCGCTGGTGCCGCGCAACGACCCGACGCTGATGTTCACCAATGCCGGCATGGTGCAGTTCAAGAACGTCTTCACCGGCATCGAGAAGCGCCCCTACGACCGCGCGACGACGGCCCAGAAATGCGTCCGCGCCGGCGGCAAGCACAACGACCTCGACAATGTCGGCTACACCGCCCGGCACCACACCTTCTTCGAGATGCTCGGCAATTTCTCGTTCGGCGACTACTTCAAGCCGCGGGCGATCGAGCTGGCTTGGAACCTGATCACCCGGGAGTTCGGCCTGTCCAAGGACCGGCTCCTGGTGACGGTCTACGCCGACGACGACGAGGCCGCCGGGCTCTGGCGCAAGATCGCCGGGTTCTCGGACGACCGCATCATCCGGATCGGCACCTCCGACAACTTCTGGCAGATGGGCGATACCGGCCCGTGCGGCCCCTGCTCGGAGATCTTCATCGACCAGGGTCCGGACCTCAAGGGCGGCCCGCCCGGCTCGCCGGACGAGGACGGCGACCGCTTCCTCGAGTTCTGGAACCTCGTGTTCATGCAGTACGAGCAGGTCGAGCCGGGCAACCGCCTCGACCTGCCGCGCCCGTCCATCGACACGGGCCTCGGCCTGGAGCGCATGGCGGCGATCCTCCAGGGCGTGAAGAGCAACTACGACACCGATCTGTTCCGGGCGCTCATCGATGCGGTGGCCCACGCCGTCGGCCGTCCGCCCGAGCCCGGCACCGTCGCTTCCTACCGGGTCATCGCCGACCACCTGCGCGCCGCCTCCTTCCTGGTGGCGGATGGCGTGCTGCCGGGCAACGAGGGCCGCGGCTACGTCCTGCGCCGCATCATGCGTCGCGCCATGCGCCATGCGGAGCTGCTCGGCTCGCGCGAGCCGATGATGTACCGCCTGGTGCCGACGCTGCTGCGCGAGATGGGCCAGGCCTATCCCGAACTCACCCGCGCCGAGGGCCTGATCGGCGAGACCCTGCGCCTGGAGGAAACCCGGTTCCGCCGCACCCTGGAGCGCGGCTTGGCGATCCTCGATGCCGAGAGCCGGACCCTCGGCGCCGGCCAGAACCTCTCCGGCGAGACCGCCTTCACCCTCTACGACACCTACGGCTTCCCCCTCGACCTGACGCAGGATGCCCTGAAGGCGCGCGGCATCGGCGTCGACACAGACGCCTTCGGGCAGGCGATGGAGCGCCAGCGCAAGGCGGCGCGCGCCGCCTGGACGGGCTCCGGCGAGGCCGCCACCGAAACGGTCTGGTACGGCCTCAAGGAACGCGTCGGGGCGACCGAATTCCTCGGCTACGAGACCGAGAGCGCCGAGGGCATCGTCACCGCCCTCCTGCGCGACGGCGCCGAGACCGAGACCTTGAAGGCCGGCGAGACCGGCCTCGTCCTCGTCAATCAGACACCGTTCTACGCCGAGTCGGGCGGCCAGGTCGGCGACACCGGCACCCTCACGGGCGCGGGCCTGAAGGCGCGGGTGACGGCAACGGAGAAGAAGCTGGGCGACCTGTTCGTCCACCACGTCACGGTCGACGCGGGCAGCCTGTCGCCGAACCAGCCCGTGGAGCTGGCCGTCGACCACGCGCGCCGGGGAGCCATCCGCGCCAACCACTCGGCCACGCACCTGCTGCACGAGGCCCTGCGCCAGGTCCTGGGCGATCACGTCGCCCAGAAGGGATCGCTGGTTTCGGCCGACCGCCTGCGCTTCGATTTCAGCCATCCGAAGCCGATGGACGAGGCCGAGATCCGCGCCGTCGAGGACATCGCCAACGCGGTCCTGTTGCAGAACACCCCCGTGGTGACCAAGCTCATGGCGGTGGACGAGGCCATCGAATCCGGTGCGCGCGCGCTGTTCGGCGAGAAATACGGCGACGAGGTGCGGGTCGTCTCGATGGGCGCGCCGATCGCCGGCGAGGGCGGACGCACCAAGGCGTTCTCGGTGGAACTCTGCGGCGGCACCCATGCGGGCCGCACCGGTGACATCGGGCAGGTCTCGGTGGTGGGCGAGAGCGCGGTCGGCGCCGGCGTCCGCCGCATCGAGGCCCTGACGGCGGGGGCGGCGCGCCGCTACCGTGCCGAGGAGAGCCGGACCCTGGCGCAGGTCGCCGGCCTCCTCAAGGCGTCGGCCACCGACGTGCCGGATCGGCTCGCGGCGCTGCTGGAGGATCGTCGGCGGCTCGAACGTGATCTGACCGAGGCCCGCAAGAAGCTCGCCATGGGCGGCGGCGGCAGCGCCGGCGACGACGGGATCGTCGAGATCGGCGGCGTGAAGGTCATGGCGCGGGTGGTCGAGGGCGTCGAGATGCGCGACCTCAAGAGCCTCGCCGACGAGGGCAAGACCCGCCTGGGCTCCGGCATCGTCGCCATCGTGGGCGTCGCTCCGGATGGCAAGGCCGGCCTCGTGGTCGGCGTGACCCCGGACCTGACGGAGCGCTACGACGCCGTGGCCCTGGTCCGGGCCGGCGCCGGGCATCTCGGCGGCAAGGGCGGCGGGGGACGCCGCGACATGGCCCAGGCCGGGGGCCCCGAGGGCGCCGGTGCCGAAGCTGCCATCGCGGCGATCCGGTCCGCGCTCACGGCCTGATCGCACCGGACGCCGGCCCCTCGCGCCTGGGGCCGGGGCCGGACCGGGTGGGAGCGCTCAGTTCGCGCGTTTCCAGGTCTGGCTCTTGCAGAAGACGCTCATGACGCAACCCGAGACCTCGATCACGTCCGGGCTCTTGATGGTCATGGTACCGGCGTAGGTTTTGCCGTCCTTCGGGTTGTAGAGCGTTCCCTCGAAGCCGCTGCCGGCTGCCGTCCGGGTGTTCATGATCTGCACGCCGACGAGGCTGCGGGAGCGCAGCGACGGGTCCGGATTCTGCGCGTCGAGGCCCGGACCGGAGACGCTGGCCAGCACGCCGCAATAGCCGTTGCCGCACCGGCTGATCCGCACCTTCGAACCGCCGGTCTCCGTGAGCCAGAGCCCGGTCGGGTCGCGTCCCTGCTGCGCCAGCGCGGTGCCGCCGAGCATCAGCGTCACGGCCGCCGCCCAACCGGCGCGCTGCCAGATCCACCCTCTGGTCGTCATATCGAATGTCCCTCATCCCCCAGGTGATCGGGGCGAAGGCCATAGCGTGCCCGGTCCCGGCTTTCCAGAGCGTTGCGGTTCCACACCGCCAGCGATGGAGGCTGAGGCTCACCCTTTCTCATGATAGCGCCTCGCTCAGGGCAGCGCCCGGCCCAGGACGGCGCCCGCGTAGATCTCCGCGACCTCGCACAGCGGCAAGCCATCCTGGCGAAGCAGGAGCGCCTCGATCGCGAAGAGGGGATCGTCCGGGCCTACCGATTCCGGCCTGCCGGCACACGGCAGGAGGCGCAGGGCGAGGGTCTGCCGGGAAGGCGCCAGGGCGTGGACGACGCGGCCGAACGGCACTTCGCTCGTTTCCAGCATCCGGTTCATGTCGCGGGTCAGCCGGTCCGGAACGTACCAGTTGTCGGCCTCCGACAGGACGAGCGCTCCGCACGCGAGGCGCACCCGGCGATAGCGCACGAGGGCGTCCGGCGGCACCTTCAGGCGCGCGCGCATGGCGGGGCTCGCGGGGCGATCCGGGCCCGCAACGGCGTGGGCCACGAGGCCGGAGGCAGGCGCGAGGCCGCGTTCGCGGGACCAGTCCTCAAGAACCCGGGTGGCACTCGGACCGGCCAGCAGGCGGTCGCAGAGAACCTTCAGATCGGCCGACGCGGACCGGGCCGGGGCCGCTTCACCAGGAGGGAACGTCGCCATGAACACCGAACCACGTCCCATCCCATGACAGAACGCCGTGTCGTGGCCACCGCGCCCGCCTTACCCGTGCTGCCCCTGCGCCGTGCCATACGCAGCCGGACGGCGCCCGTCCATGTCGAAGCGCGCACCCATCACGAAGAACATCATGTCGAAGAAGGAAGATTTGGTGGAGCCTAACGGGATCGAACCGATGACCTCTTCCATGCCATGGAAGCGCTCTCCCAGCTGAGCTAAGGCCCCACTCTCAACACCCCGGCGTCTGGAACACACGGGGTGGTCGTTCGCACGGGCAGGGTCTGAACCGCGCCGGCGATGGCGGTGTATACTGGCGGTCGGGCCGCGCCTCAACCCCTATTTCGCGTCCGCGGCGCTTTCCTGCCGCGTCATCGTCCGGTGCCGTTGTGATGCGCCGCGCCGGCTCACGCCAACAGGCGCGATCCCGCAACCAGCCAGGAAAGATCAAGGCGATCCACCCGATCGGATGTCGGTGCGTCAAAACAAGATCAGGGCGTTCAGCAGCCCGGTGGGACGGGCGAGATTGGTGGAGCCTAACGGGATCGAACCGATGACCTCTTCCATGCCATGGAAGCGCTCTCCCAGCTGAGCTAAGGCCCCACTCTCAACACACCGGCGTCTGGAACACACGGGGTGGTCTTCGTCGTCGCCGGCCACGTTGGCCGCCGTCGATGGCGGTGATGTACTGGGGCTTGTCCGCCGCCTCAACCCCCTTTGTGCCCCGCCGGCAAACTTTTTTCGCGGCGGGGCTCGGCGGTCGTCGGACGAGACTCAGCTTTCCTCGTCGTTCTCGATGTCGCTGTCGATCAGGTCCGCGACGTCGTCGTCGCCGGTGTCCTCTTCCTCCAGGAAGGTGTCGTCGGCATCGTCGTTGCTGTCGCCATCCACGTCCTCGGTCGTGGTATCGGCATCGTCCTCGGCCGCTTCGACCTCATCCAGGGAGACGATCTCCGGACCACCCTTCTCGGCGTCCGTATCCTCGTCGTCGTCGGCCGGGACCGCGGCGGCGCGGGCCGCCAGGGCGGGAGCGGCGCGGCCGGAGGCCGCCGCCACCTGATAGATCGTCCCGCATTTCGGGCAGGTCGGCGGATCGTTGTCGAGGTCATAGAACTTGGCGCCGCAGCTCATGCATTGACGCTTCAAGCCGAGTTCCGGTCTGGCCACGGGTGAACCTCTAATACGTGCAATCTTTTGGGAGAGCGGCCCCGTTAGTCGCGTGGGACGCTCCTGTCAAATCCGCTCGATCACCGCGGCATGCCGGAGCGCGGCCGTGAACTTTTCCCGAGCGTTTTCGGATCCCCGGATCGCCACGCCGCAGGCCTCGGATGACGTCGGCACCCCCGCGTGTTAACCGGCGTCACAAAGGACGTGCAGGCCTGCGAAGGCCGGCGCGCCGCTGCCCAGCTGAAAAGTCGTTGCCCGTGTCCCATGATTCCGAGCCCCAGCCGCTGACCGCCCATGCGGGCCTGCCCCTGAAGGGCGGCCTGCGACCGCCCGGCGACAAGTCGATCTCGCACCGGGCGATGATCCTGGGCCTGCTCAGCATCGGCGAGACCAACGTTCGGGGCCTGCTCGAGGGCGACGACGTCCTGAGGACCGCCGCCGCCGCCAAAGCCCTGGGCGCCGACGTCGAGCGCGTCGGCGACGGGCTCTGGCGCGTGCGCGGGGTCGGCCTCGGGGGCATGTCCGATCCCGAGGAAGTCCTGGATTTCGGGAATGCCGGCACCGGCTCCCGGTTGATGATGGGTGTCGTCGGCGGCCAGCCGGTGACGGCGACGTTCGACGGCGATGCCTCCCTGCGCAAGCGGCCGATGCGCCGCATCCTGGACCCGCTCGTCCGCATGGGCGCCGAGGTGGTGAGCGAGGAGGCGGGCGGCCGCGTGCCCCTGACCCTGCGGGGCCCTCGCGAGGCGATCCCGATCACCTACGAGACCCCCGTGGCCTCGGCGCAGATCAAGTCGGCGGTGCTGCTCGCCGGGCTGAACGCGCCGGGCATCACCACGGTGATCGAGGCGGCGGCCACCCGGGATCATACCGAGCGCATGCTGCGCCTGTTCGGAGCCGAGGTCACCGTCACGCCGCACGGTCCCGAGGGCCATGGCCGTGCGATCGCCCTCACGGGCCAGCCGACCCTGCGCGGCACCAAGGTGATCGTGCCGGCCGATCCGTCCTCGGCGGCCTTCCCGCTGGTGGCGGCCCTGATCGTGCCCGGCTCCGAGGTGACGCTGGAGGGCGTGATGATGAACCCGCTGCGAATCGGGCTGATCACCACCCTGCTGGAGATGGGCGCCGATATCGAGCGCCTGCGCGAGCGGGAGGAGGGGGGCGAGACCGTGGCGGACCTGCGGGTGCGGGCGAGCCGCCTGCGGGGCGTCGATGTCCCCCCCGAGCGGGCGCCGGCGATGATCGACGAATATCCGGTGCTGGCGGTGGCGGCCGCCTTCGCCGAGGGCACGACCCGGATGCAGGGGCTCCATGAACTCCGCGTCAAGGAATCCGACCGCCTCGCCGCGGTGGCGGACGGCCTCAGCGCCAACGGCGTCGCCTATCTCGTCGAGGGCGACGATCTGATCGTCCATGGCACCGGTGAGCCGGCGCGCGGCGGCGGCACGGTGGCGACCCATCTCGACCACCGCATCGCCATGGCGTTCCTGGTGATGGGGCTCGCCACCCGCGAGCCCGTGACCGTGGATGACGGCGCGATGATCGCCACGAGTTTCCCGAGCTTCCTGCCGACGATGCAGGACCTCGGCGGCCGGATCGAAGGTTGAGCGCGATGTCGATGGTGATCGCGATCGACGGCCCGGCCGCTTCGGGCAAGGGTACCCTCGCCAAGCGCCTGGCCGAGCATTACGGCCTGCCGCATCTCGATACCGGCCTGCTGTACCGGGCGGTCGCCCTGACGGTGATCGATGCGGGCCGCAACCTGGACGACCATCAGGCCGCGGCGCGCGCCGCCTCCAGCCTGATCGCCGACCGCCTCGCGGACCCGCGCCTGCGCGAGCGTGCCATGGGCGAGGCAGCCTCCCGTATCTCGGCCGTTCCGGCCGTGCGCGCGGCGCTTCTCGCCTGGCAGCAGCGCTTCGCCGGCAACGCCAGCGGAGCGGTGCTCGACGGTCGCGACATCGGCACCGTGGTCTGCCCGAACGCGCAGGTGAAGCTGTTCATCACGGCCGCGCCCGAGGAGCGGGCCCGGCGCCGTCACCTGGAGTTGCTGCGACGGGGCGAGTCGGCCAGTCTCGGCGCCATCCTGGACGATATCGTGGCCCGGGACGCACGGGACGCGCAGCGGTCCACGGCGCCCCTCAAGGCTGCCGCCGACGCCGTCGTGCTCGACACCACGGACCTCGACGCCGACGAGGCTTTCGCGGCGGCGCGGGCCGTGGTCGACCGCGCCCGTCCGCACTGAACCTGCGCGACGGACGCCAAATCCCTCGCCGGACTACCGTCCGGCGAGGCGGACCGGCTCAGCCGCGCTGGTCGATCGGGGTGTATTCGCGCTTGTCCGGGCCGATATAGAGCTGGCGCGGACGGCCGATCTTCTGCGAGGGGTCCTCGATCATCTCGGCCCACTGGGCGATCCAGCCGGTGGTGCGGGCGAGGGCGAACAGCACCGTGAACATCGAGGTCGGGAAGCCCATCGCCTTGAGGGTGATGCCCGAATAGAAATCGATGTTCGGATAGAGCTTCTTCTCGATGAAGTAATCGTCCTTGAGGGCGATCTGTTCGAGCTGCACCGCGACTTCGAGCAGCGGATCGTCCTTGATGCCGAGCTGGCCCAGCACCTCGTGGGTGGTCTTCTGCATGATCCGGGCGCGCGGATCGTAGTTCTTGTACACCCGGTGGCCGAAGCCCATCAGGCGGAACGGATCGTTCTTGTCCTTCGCCTTGGCGACGTACTTGGCCACGTTCTCCGGATGGCCGATCTCCTCGAGCATCTTGAGGGCCGCCTCGTTGGCACCGCCATGGGCGGGCCCCCACAGGCAGGCGATGCCGGCGGCGATGCAGGCGAAGGGGTTGGCTCCCGACGACCCGGCCAGACGCACGGTCGAGGTCGAGGCGTTCTGCTCGTGATCGGCGTGCAGGATGAAGATCCGGTCCAGCGCGCGGGCGAAGATCGGATTGACCTTGAACTCCTCGCACGGCACCGCGAAGCACATCCGCAGGAAGTTCGAGGTGTAGTCGAGGTCGTTCTTCGGATAGACGAACGGCTGACCGATCGAATATTTGTACGCCATCGCCGCCAGGGTGGGCATCTTGGCAATCATCCGCATCGACGCGACCATGCGCTGCTGGTCGTCCGAGATGTCGGTCGAGTCGTGGTAGAACGCCGACAGGGCGCCGACGCAGGCGACCATGATCGCCATCGGGTGCGCGTCGCGGCGGAAGCCCTGGAAGAAGCGGTTCATCTGATCGTGCACCATGGTGTGGCGCGTGATCCGGTAGTCGAAATCGGCCTTCTGGGACGGGGTCGGCAATTCGCCGAACAGCATCAGGTAGCAGGTCTCGAGGAAGTCGCCGTTCTCGGCGATCTGCTCGATCGGATAGCCGCGATAGAGGAGAACACCCGCATCGCCGTCGATGTAGGTGATCTTCGACTCGCAGGAGGCGGTCGAGGTGAATCCGGGGTCGAAGGTGAACTTGCCCGTCTTGGCGTAGAGCTTGCCGATGTCGATGACATCGGGGCCAATCGTGCCGGTCTTGATGGGAAGCTCGACGTGGTCGTCGCCCACGGTGATCGTGCTGGAGGCGCTCATGGAGACCTGGACCCTTTCGTGACAGCGGGGCGGCGCCGGCCCGCGTGGCGATGCAGTCAGCCACCCGGATCCGGGGCGCAACTGCAGCCTATGCTGCACTTGCTCACACGAGCATGGGGGTAGCGGATCGGCGAACCGTCATCAACCGACGGTCCGCCTCTCACCGGCATCGAAGCGAAATCCAGGCCGATTTGTCATGCCTCGGCGCCCGGGGAACGCCTGGTCCGGTCACCGTTTCGGGATCGCCCTCAGCCCGTCTGGTCGCGGAGACGGCCGAGGCATTCCTCCCGCCCGAGCACCGCCATGACGTCGAAGACCGGCGGCGACGTGGCGCGGCCGGTCAGCGCCGCGCGGAGCGGCTGGGCGATCTGGCCGAGCTTCAGGCTCTCGGTCTCGGCGAAAAGCCGGACGGCGCCCTCGGTCGCCGCCGCACTCCAGTCCGGCAGTGCCTCCAGGGCCGGGACGAGGGCGGCGAGCCGCGCCCTGGCCTCCTCGCCGAGGAGCCCCTTGGCCTTCTCGTCGGGGACCAGGGGCCGGGCCGCGGTGAGGTAATAGGCGCTGTCGAGGAGTTCCACGAGGGTCTTGGCCCGCTCCTTCAGGCCCGGCATCGCGACCAGGAGTTTCTCGCGCAGGGCAGGTGCCAGCGGCACCGCGATGCCGCGGGCCGGCCCGAGCGCCGGAAGCACGTCCTCGATCGACCGGACGAGATCCGCATCCGCCGCGCCGCGGATGTAGAGACCGTTCAGGTTCTCCAGCTTGGCGAAGTCGAAGCGCGCCGGGGAGCGGCCGATCGCCTTCAGGTCGAAGGCCGCGATCATCTCATCGGTGGAGAAGACCTCCTGGTCGCCGTGGCTCCAGCCGAGGCGCACGAGGTAGTTGCGCAGCGCGCTCGGCAGGTAGCCGAGGTCGCGATAGGCATCGACCCCCAGCGCCCCGTGGCGCTTCGAGAGCTTGGCGCCGTCCGCCCCGTGAATCAGCGGAATATGCGCCATGGCGGGCGCCGCCCAGCCGAGGGCGTCGGAGATCTGGCGCTGGCGCGCCGCGTTGGTGAGATGGTCGTCGCCCCGGATCACCTGGGTCACGCCCATGTCGTGGTCGTCCACCACCACGGCGAGCATGTAGGTCGGGTTGCCGTCCGAGCGCAGCAGGACCAGATCGTCGAGGTCCTTGTTCTGCCAGACGACGCGGCCCTGAACGCCATCCTCGACCACGGTTTCGCCCTCGGTCGGCGCGCGCAGGCGGATCACCGGCTTGACCCCGGCGGGCGCGTCGGACGGATCGCGATCGCGCCAGCGGCCGTCGTAGCGCAATGGCCGGCCTTCGGCGCGCGCCGCCTCGCGCATCGCCGTCAACTCCTCCGGCGTGGCGTAGCAGCGGTAGGCGTTGCCGGTGGCCAGCAGGCTCTCGGCCGCCTCCCGGTGTCGGGCGGCCCGGGCATACTGATAGATGACGTCGCCGTCCCAATCGAGGCCGAGCCAGCGCATGCCGTCGAGGATCGCGTCGATGGCGCCCTGAGTCGAGCGTTCGCGGTCGGTGTCCTCGATGCGCAGCAGCATGCGACCGCCGAATCGGCGCGCATAAAGCCAGTTGAACAGGGCCGTACGGGCCCCGCCGATATGCAGGTAGCCCGTGGGCGAGGGGGCAAAGCGCGTGACGACGGCTGACGACATCAATCTGGACTTGAACTGCCTAGTGGAACAGGCGGGAAGCGGATCGACCGGCCTGGAGCGGCGCGTGTAGCATGCGCGACGCCCAGCGTTAAGAAATCGTCCCCTGGAAATCATGTCTTCCGAAATGGACTAAGGTCGCTGGCCCGACGGTGCGACCGGAAAGCGTGAACGATGGCGCAGGTGCGCGCGGCTGCAGCGGTGGGGCGATGGACGCGCCGCTTCGCCGTGCGCCGGGCGGTCTGGCGGCTCGTTGCGAACTGGGTCGGGGCCGGTTGGACCCGGGAGATCGAGCAGCGTCGCCTGTTCGCCTGGCTGGCGGTCGCCTTCGGGGCCGGCATCCTGGTCTTCTTCCTCGGGACGCAGGGCGCGCCGTCCCTCGCAGCCCCCCTCGTGGCGGCGGTGCTCCTCGGTGCCCTCACGCCCCTGCTGGTGGCGCGTCCGGTCGGGCTCGCGCTGGTTCTCGCCGGCATCGCCGCCCTCCTGGGCTTTGCCGCCGCGACGTTCCGCGTCCAGCAGGTCGCCGGCCCGATCCTCGCCCGGACGACGATCGCCCCGCTGGTCGGCACCATCGAGGGGCTGGACGAGCGGGAGGAGGGCGCGCGCCTGATCGTACGAGTGGAAAGCTTCGGGACCCTTGCCGACGCGGTGCGACCGAGGCGCGTGCGCGTCTCCTACCGCAAGGCCATCCTGCTGAAGCCGGGCGACCGGATCGCCGCGACCGCTCGCCTGCTTCCGCCCCCGGACGCGGCCCGCCCGGGCGGCTACGACTTCGCCCGCGACGCCTTCTTCCGACAGATCGGCGCGGTCGGCTCCCTCGTCGGCACGATCGAGCGGCGGCCGCCGGTCCTCCCGACGCCGTGGACTGACCGCCTCGCGGCCGCCGTCGACGACGCGCGCAACGCCCTCACGCGACGGATCACCGACGCCAATGGCGGGCAGGCGGGGGCGGTGGCGGCCGCGCTGGTCACCGGCAAGCGCGGCCTGATCAACAGCGACACCAACGACGTGCTGCGCGCGGCCGGGATTTATCACGTGGTCTCGATGTTGCGTGTTCGCCGGCAAATCTCGTAGGCCCAGGCTCCGGGCGATGGGTTGGGCTGGACCATGGACGACGATGACCACCGGGTTCCGATGACGAAGGAACCGCCTGCAATCGCCTATTCCTACCTCCGGCTCAGTTCGAAGAGGCAATCGAACCAAGCGGACAGCAAGAAATATCGCGACGGCTACCGCCGCCAGATCGAGTTGCGAGATGCGTACCTCGCAGAAAACCCGCACCTCACCCTCGATACCCAGTTCGTGCTGCACGACATCGGCCTCTCGGGTTGGACGGGAGCGAACTCGGACCCTGACGGCGACGGGAAGCTCGCGCTGTTCCTCGCCGAGGTCCGTGCGGGCCGCATCGCGGCCGGCAGCTACCTGCTGGTCGAGAGCCTGGACCGCATGTCGCGCCAGCAGGTGAACCTCGCCTTGGCGCTCCTCCTCGGCCTCGTGAACGCCGGCATCATCGTCGTGTCCCTGGTGGACGATCAGACGTACCGGGCGAGCGCGGCCCCGACCCAGTTCATGATCTCGATCATGAACCTCTCGCGGGCGCACGAGGAGTCCCAGATGAAGGCGTCGCGCCTGCGCGCGACCTGGGAGCAGAAGCGCAGGGTCGCGACCGAGCGAAAGCTCAGCGCACGCTGCCCGTCCTGGCTTGAGCTTGTCGACGGCGAATTCCGGCCGCGGGATGAACGGGTCGAGATCGTACGGGAGGTGCTGCGCCTCCTATCGGAAGGCTGGGGTCGGGACCGGATCGCGAGGGAGCTGAACGAACGGGGGGTGACCCCCTGGGGGGGCGCCGCGATCTGGCATGGCGGGACCGTGCAGAAGGTCACCGACGCACGGTCTTTGATCGGTGAGTTCCAGCCGCACAAGCTCGTCTACGAGGCCCGTAAGGGGATCATGGTCTCCAAGCGGGTGCCCGTAGGCGATCCGATCCCGGACTATTTCCCGCGCGTGGTGGATGACGACCTTTGGGACCTGGCACAGGCGGTCGCGGTCAAGCGCCGGCGGGGCAAGGCGCCGAACGCGGGAGGCCGGTTGGGCACCGTCGTCTCGAATTTGTTCGGTACGGTTGCCCACTGCGAGGTCTGCGGGCAGCGCATGGCGTACCGCGACCGGGGCCCGCGGTCGTTCCCGGTTTTGCGATGCTCCGGGGAAAGGGCGGGGGCATGCAGCAACGGCTTTCGCTACTTCTACCACGACAACGAAAACGCGATCCTCTCCTGGTTGGTGACGCTCGACCTCTCCGCCGGGGCCGCCGGCGAAGCCTCGCGTCTCGACGAGGAATTGAGGACGGAGGTCGCCAGGACCGAGACGCTCCAGGCCCAGGGCGAGGCCATCGTTCGCGAGGTCGGGGCGCAGACTCGTTTCGCCAGGGCGCCACTCGCCGAGATCGAGGAACGGATGGCCCGGTCCGAACAACGGATCGCCGAACTGCGCGCGAGGTTGGCAACCCTCAAGGCCACGGGCGGGAACGACGAGCGTCGCATGGCGGTCGCCCATCTCGTCGAGCTGTTTCGCGAGAAGGCGCCTCAGGCCAAGGTCTTCGCCGCACGGTCGCGCATCCGTCAGATCATCCGGGACACCTTCGAGACGATGCTGTGCCACCCGGACGGCACCATCGTCATCACCACCATCGACGGGCGTGAGCACCGGTTCCGGGATGGCTACTGGTGGTACGAGCCCGACGACATGTGGGTGCCGTGGGCGGGGGCCATGCTCGGGGCGGGCTACCAAGCCAACAAGGCTGAGCTCGCTCGCCGCGGGATCTGGCTGGCGGCTCATAGAAGGGCACGGGATGCAGGTCTGGCCGCCGGCACTGGCTTAGCGTCAAACCTGGTCAAATGAGGCCGGCGCATTGGAGCGCAGTTCGTGTTCTTAACTACCGGTTCGACGTGTGACTTCTAGAATTCACACGTCGAACCGGTAGTTAAGGCGCACGGCAAAATTCTTAATTAGCACAGTCGCTTAGTCCTTATTGCGTCCTGTTGATCGGCAAAGGGATCTCCAACGAACGGGGAGACCGCCTAGGACCTAGGGTTTCCCCCGGTTGTCGGGCGGCTGCCACCCCCCTGCCTCAAGCCTCGTTCTGGTGACTTTCCAGCGATGGTGACACCCTCCTTGCCACGGTACTCTCAGTGGATTCGGGTGACGGTAATGACTTCGACATTGAAGCGGCTTGCCAGGAGCAGCGAGCCTTCGTCCTTCGACGCCACGCCACTGGACCCAGTGGTCGACGAGGGCATACGGACTTTCAAGCCCACCCGGCATACGCCGTTCGTGCCCGTCCCGCGCGGTAATCGCGAGCCGGCGTTCGGTTCCGTCGACGATCCGACCGTCCTCCGGGACCTCGCCTTGGGCGGGCACGGATGGTTGCACCGCGATGGGCGCCTCGTCTCGAACGGTTCGCTTTACGGGGCCTCCGCGCTTCGTGCGCTCCCCGAGACGGCCGTCGTCCTGGAACGCCTCGACGGCGAGCTCATCGAGGTCAAGGCCGCTCGTCAACGGGAGTGGGACGTCGCCCTGGCCGATCACGTGGCCGGCGGAGGGACCGAGGACGACTTCCATGATGACCACGCAACGCAGGAATTGAGCGAGCGCATCGACGAGGACAATCCGGACCCGGACATCAAGCGCGCGCTCGAAAACGTGGGATGGGTCGCGGTCACCCTTCGGCGGGATTACGGTACCAAGGAAGTCGTCTGCGATTTCGACCGCAAGGATGTCCCGGTGTTCGAGGATCACCTGCGGAAGATCGCCGGGCATTTCCAATGCCGGCTGGACGGTACGGTGAAGCACTCCGTCGATTTGGATCAGGCGGACGAAGACGACCTGGGGCGCAATCCGGCCCCATGACGTTCTAGGTAGCCTTCCGCCGGTTCTCGTAAACCAAGATTACGGGCGAAAGCTGCCGAATGCCGGCGGCATCCGACGTCTTGAAGGTTGCGTAACGCGGACGTGGGCATCTGCATCTCGCCATCGAGATGGGGATGCCCGTGCCTGACGACGCCTTCGAGATCGAGATACCCGATGTTGGTCCGCGACGCGCGATCCAGCCGGTCTACGTCCCTCCGGTCGATCCCGAGCGACCGGCCGCGAAGCGGTGGATAGCGGCGTCGGGCTTCGAGACGTTTGAAGGGCCGCCGGCCCCGAGCGGTCCGGCCGAGGCGACCGAGAGGGCCCTCCGCACCGCGGCGGCATGGACGAGCGAGGCCTTGGCATCCGCAAAGCCCGGCGACGAGGCGTTGCCGGACAGGGCGGCACACCTGCATACGCTCGCCGCGGATCTGCGACGCGAGTCCGGAGCTTGGGCCGCATGCACCGAGAACTACCATGCGCTGACCCGACACCATCTCGCGCGGCGCGAGATGAGGATGGCCATGGCCTCCATGAACCGATTGGTCGCCGTCTCAAGCCACTCGAAGACGGCTGCCGACCGCATCGACGCGGATATCCTGGCATCGCAGGTCTATTGCGCGTTCGATGACTTCGCCGCGGCGAGCGCGGCGATGACGCGCGCTGCCGTCCTGGCCGTAAGGCAGGCCGATCTCAAGGGCCTCGAACGGATCTCCGCCGCCGTCGGCGCGATCCACGATGCCACGGTATCGTTCTCCGCCCGCGAGGGGGAAGCGGCGGCATGCAAATGCGGCAGTGCCCTTCGATACGAAGCCTGCTGCAAGAAGGCGGATCGGCCGCCGGCCGAGTTCCTGTCCCGTGCCGTGGGAGTGAAGTCGTCCACGATGCGTCCGGCGAGCAGCCCCTGGCTGTCCGTCGCCAGGGACGGTCTGGACGTCTTCATGGAGCGCCCGCTTACATCCGGTGAAACGCCTTATTGGGTTTCGCATGTGATCGAGAACGGTCGCAATGTCCTCGTGACGCTCCCGAACTGGACGGGCCGGGCGATGACGGCCGCCAGGGCGATGCAGCAATACTCACTGGATCATCCCGACGGGTTTGAAGGGCCGACCTCGACCGTCCTGCAGGTGCACTGCGCACTCGAAGCGTTCATCAACGGCGCCCTGTACTTCATCTCCGATGAGGATGAAGGACAGTGGGAGGGCCGGCTTATCGAACAGCGGCTCGACAAGACCAAGCGAAAGAACGCAGGCGCCTTGGCTTTGCGCTGGGAGCAGGTCGGAGAAGGCGTGCTCGGGAAGGATTGGGTCGCCCGAAATCGGCTCGACGACCTTTCGCTGTTCGCGAGTCTGCGTGCTGCGTTGGTGCACTACAAGGAAGATAACATCGAGCAGATCTTCCCGGAGCCGGACATCGCTCACGAGTTCATCGCGGCGTTCAAGGACCATAGGGATTTCCAGGTTCCAGGTGCGATGCATCCCGGAGTTGGACCGTGGGTCGACAGACTCCTGACACCTCACCTCGCGGGTTGGGCCGTTGCGCTGGGTGAGGAGTTGATCGCTTCTTTCCGGAACGCCTGGCATGAGGCGGGCGAGCGTTACGACCGCGAGGTCGGGTACGATCCCGGCGATGCCGACGACGGTCCCGATGCAGGATGGGACGAGATGAGAAGCGCCTGACGGCGGGACATGTCGCCGTCCTCGGTCGCTTGCCCGGGAGCGATACGGACCGGCCATGCATGCAACCGGTACGGCGACCGATGACGGCCGGCTCGACGAGCATTGGCCCGGAAGGCGATCCTTCCGGGCCAATGCTCCTACCCTCAAGTCGCCGAGGGCGTGCGTCGGGGTCGAGCGGCGCGACGCGACAACCATCGCGCGTAGGTACGACGGCTAGTCGCCTCACGCTTCGTAAGAAAGTTTTTCGCCCAGGCCTCATGGGGTCGCGAGAGCTCGGGCAGGGCGCCGAACCGTTCGGGTGCCTGGGCCGCGAGGGTTTCGGCGATGGAGACCCATTCCTCGGTCCGGAGCATTTGGGCAGGCCGGTACACCCAGTGCGATTGGCATCCGCCGAACGTTTGCGAAAGATGGTTCCAGGAAGTGCCGGTCAGAAGCGCCATCACGATGACCTCGACGGTCAGTCTGGGATCGGGGTTCGTCATGGCCCAGCGCCTTCCGGTAGCCGCGGGCAACAGGTGGCGAACCGCCTCCCAGTCGGCGTCGGTGACGAAGGCGTGTCCGCCGGCATACCTCGCCTTCTGGTCGAGGCTTACGCTTGAGATACGCTCCCGGCCCCGGGTGCGCTGGTACGCACCCGTGAGGACGCGCTCCGCCGTGGGCCGTTCGACGACCGCGCCTTCGATGTGGATCATCGACCCCAGACGAAGGGTGACGGAGGCATCGAACCGACCACGGCCGGCCCAGGTCAGGTCGATGCGCGAGACGACCTGCCTGATCGTTGCGGCAACCCTCAGTCCGGCCTCGTCGAGAAGGCGGATGGGGCCCTTGAGGGGCAAAGCCTGGACCGCATCGCGAAGCGCCGTCATCTTGCCCTTGTCGACCTGGGCGACGGCCCTGTTCGCAGGTGTCGCGGCAAGCTCTCGCTCGGCCGCCTCCAAGTCCCATTCGAGTGTCTTTCGCGCGTTCTCGATCCGGGATTCGCTGAAGCCCTTCGTGACGGCACGGTCGAACGATGCCGTCCACTTTCGTGTAAGGACGTCCACACGACGCTGGCGTGCGGCCCTGAGATCCGTCAGGCGCTCATCGGCCTGACCCCTCTCGGCATTGTATGCCTCCACGTAGGCCTCGACGTACGAAGCGTGCTGAAGCTCGTTTGCGATGAGGTGAAGCACGATGGTGTCGAGGCCATTGACGGAAAACATCTTAGCGAAGTCGCAACCCACCGCGTCCTTGCTCTTGTAGCAATGCCACTGCTTGTGACGGGCGGGTCCTGCGACGTGCATGACATTATCGCACTTGGGGCACCTGACACGCCCCGAGAGCAGATAGGAAGGCCTCTCGTCCGTGGTGCGCTCGGGAACGACGGCGCGTTGGAGCTCGACCGCCCGCGCACGGTCCCACAGGTCCTGATCGACGATGCGTGCGCCGGGCACCTCCGCCACGATCCAGTTGGATCGAGGATTGGCGTGGACCGAACGTACGCCGGTTTCGGTGTCCTTCAGGATCTTGTGGCGGCCATAGACCAGCATCCCCCTGTAGCGGTCGTTGTTCAGGATGCCCTTCACCGTCTGGTGCACGAATTGCCGCCCCGCAACGCCCTTGAAGCCCTCTTGGTTGAGGATCTTGCTGATTGAGTTACGACCGATGCCTTCGGCGCGCATCTCGAAGACGCGAACGATGGCCGCCGCGGCTGCGGGGTCGATGTCGAGCACGCCGGGTTGACCGGGGACCTTGACGTAACCGAAGCAGGGACCGCTGGGAAACTTGCCCTCGCGTGCCATGTCCCGGATGCCGAATTGCGTGCGTTCGCAGGTCACCCTCCTGGTTTCGTCTCCCATGACGGCCTGGAAGGCGAGATCGATGAGGGAGAGGGGACCGCGTCCGGGCACATGCACGGAAACGCCCGCACGCTGGAGCTTCTTGAAAACGGTACCGGCGATGCCGAGATCGCGGGCGAGACGGTCGACGTGTTCGAGGGCCACGCCTTCGAACATCCCGGCCTTGGCATCGCGGACCATCTCTTCGAGGCCGTGGCGCCCCACGGTGGTTGCACCACTGATGGCTTCATCGAAGTAGATCTTGTAGATCTTTTTTCCGATCAGCTGGGCGTAGGCCTCGCAGGCCTCGATCTGGCGCTCGATGCTCAGGACGTTCTGGCCGGCGGTGCTGTATCGAGCGTAGACGGCGATGAAGTCCATGTTGGGACCCTTGGGAATGGGTGCCCTGGTGGGGCTCGCACTGAGCGAGGCCAGAAGTGCCCGGTCGGTAGACCTGGCGATGCGATCTGAATTGTAGTCCATGGGAATGGCTCCGCACGTCCGCCGGACCCATCAGGTCGCTCGGCGGCCCGGCCCGCAGGGGCCGTATGATTTTGGGAAGGGTTGGTATTCGGGGGACCGGAGTCGCGAGCGTCACGCGTCGTCGACGGTGCCCCCGGAGGGGGCTAGACCGGCTGGCTGGCCACCGCCCGCGCCACGGTCACTGGGACCGGTGCGGGCGGGGTGGCTGGTCGAAAGGTCTTCATGGCGCCTGGGAAGTCCTGTTGTTGACCTCAGCAGGATCCCAGAAAGCCCCCGGCGATGCAATGTAACCGCCCGATTCAAGCCAACCAGATAATAGCCAGCAATATCAGTGCGTTATGCTAAAAACCGGCGGGATTTCCCACAGCCAATGCAGGTCGCTCGAACCAGGGACTCCGCGGATAAACATGGAATTCGCGCCTTTGACTTGTTTCTACTGTTCAATCCCGATGTCGCGGGTTCGACTTGCTTGCGAAATTCCGGGCGTCGACGTTCGCCATGAGACGTCCGAGCGCGCGAGCCAGGGCCAGAAGGCCAGGGTCCAGGGTCGCGTCCACCGGTGGGGCGGCGGGTTCGCCCGGCACCGGAGGCCGACGCCTGCCGGGCCGGCGAGAGGGTCGACCCGTCGCTGCGGGCTCGTTCGTATGCGTTCGGTCCATCATTGATCTCCATTGCGATCCGGTCGGTCCGGCTGGCCGGTTCTCGGCTTCCGGCCCCGTCGTGGGTGGCGCCTTGTTCCCTGGTGGTCGGTGGGGAACGGAATGACCGCGCAGCGCGGGGGCCTCGGGGGCGGCTCGTGCAGGATGAAGGACCTGCGTTCGGCCTCCGCCATCGCCTCGGCGCCGATGGCCTTCATCAGCGTCCACGTGAGGGCGTCGAAGTGCTCGGGTGCGATGACATCCTGGATGCTGAGCAGCCGCCTCAGCACCTCGGTGACGCGTTCGTCGGACGAGTTCTCAAGCATGGTGGCCTCCCGTCGTCCGGATGGTGGCGACGGCGTTCGTGATCGAGCGCCCGATGATGCTCCTGAGGGTGTGACCGTCGATGATCCGGGACTTGGCGAGGACGTGAGCCACGGTGTCGATGACGTCCATGTGGGCGGCGACTTGCGCCTGCGCCTCGGCGAAAAGCCTGGCGAGATCGCGCTCCACGACGGCCCGGAAGGCGGCGTCGGTCCGCACCAGGTCGAAGGCCTGCTCGTCGGTCGCGCGCATGGCGAGAGTTCCGCCCAGGCCGAGCGACGCGTGGCAGGACGCGATGGTGCGGGTGGCGGTCCCGAGGTCGGACGCAGGGTGGCCTCCCGCACCTGCGGAGACGCCGCCCCAGAGCGCGTCGGCCGCCCTGCCGGCGAGGATGGTCACGACGTAGGCGTCGAGCTCGTCCCGGGTGGGGGAGGCCGAGCAAAGGAGTCTGGCCCGCATGTACCCCGCCGTCGTTCCGGTCGGGATGATCGAAACGTGGGAGACTTCCGAGACCCCCATGATCTCGGAAAGGCATGCGTGGCTTGCCTCATGTCTCGCCGTCGACAGGATCTCGGCCGGGGAGCGTCGGTCGGGCGGGGTGATCTCGGCCATCAGGTCGGCTTGGATCATGGCGCGGCCGGCGACCCGTGCCGTGCGGCGCGCGCCCTTGACCCAACCGGTGATCTCCGCGCCGGTCGAACCGGCGCCCAGGGTCGCCAGCGCCGACAGGTCGACCCCCGCCAGGTCGTCTCCCAGATGCTGCCGTAGGATGCCGGCCACGGCGGTCGCGTCGGGTGGTTCGAGATGGATGACGCGGTTGAGCCGGCCCGGCCTGATGAGGGCCTCATCCAAGGCGTGCGCGTAATTGGTCGCCCCGATGATGACCAGCTTTCCGGCGTCGCCGGAGACGGCGCTATCGAGGGCCAAGAGGACATGCCCGATGATGGGAGCCCAATAGTCGCCGTTCCGGCCCAGGGCCGAGCGTCGAGGCAAGCCGTCCAATTCATCTAGAAGTAGCACCGCCGGGCCGTTCGCAACCGCTTGCACGAGCAGCGTATCCACGAACTTGACGATCTCGTTGATGTAACCTCCGGTTGAGGAAAACCAGTGCGCGACCGACGTTGGCACCAGAGGCATGCCCAGGGACTTGGCCACCGAGCGCGCAAAGGAAGTCTTACCTAGACCAGGAATACTTGCCAAAACAACGGCACGGTCGATTTGCTTCCAATCAAGCTCGCCCCGGCGCCAGGCGTCGACGTCGTCGACCAGCTTCAGTGCCCATTCCTGGGCGCCGCCCTGGTACCCGTGAAGGTCGCGGATGTGGGGAACGTCGGAAAGGTGAGGGGCGGCCATCGACCGGGATCGCGTCATGGCGGCGAGCCTGCGGACGCAGTCGGCCGGGGAGGATTGGATGCGGATGGCCGCGCAGAGGTCGTGAAAGGAGAGGCCCATGGCGACTCGGGGCGGCAGCTTGCGCGGGCGCTGCTTCGTCACCTCCAGGATCAGGTTGGAGATGACCCTGTTCGACGGGGCGGTGATCTCGATCCGGATGTCGGCGCCCGCGACCAGGGAGGCCGGCAGGTAGCGTTCCGGCATGCTGCTGACCCCGGCCACGTTGTGGTTGGCTGCCAGGTATCGGCCGATCTCGTCGTTCCCGACCTCGGGTCGATCTTGTAGCCGTGCGGCGCCGCTCCTGGCTACGACGTGGGGGAACGGTCCGTACCGGCGAAGGGCGTCCTTGATCGGATCGATCCAGTCGGGGGAGGGGACCTGGACGACGACAGCCACCGCGAGGAAGCCTCGCATGCGGGCGCAATCCCGGGTCGAGAACGCGTCTTCCAGGACCGCTCGCGCCAGAACGCTGGAAACGGGGCGGGCCTGATGCGGTTCGAGTTCGGAGTCGGCGACCTCGGCGAGGTAGTCGTCGAGGCTGGTGGGCTGCTCGCCCTTTGCGAGCGTCTTGAGGGGAGAGGTCTTCTTGGCCATGGCTTGCCTCCGTCACGAGGCAGCCGGGCTCAATCGAGCGCGCCGGTCAGGCCTCGGGGGGTGGATTGGAAAGGGGTTCGGCGGCGCGGTTCTTGGGTATTCGTTTCATCGGGAGCCTCCGGATGGGTGCTTCGCCATGTTCGGCAGGACCGGCCCCCTCGTTCCGGGGAGGGTGCTAGGGGCGGTCAGCGGGAGGGCTTGCTCGCCGTGGCGATGCGACGGTCCAGCGCCGCGAGGACGGCCCTCAGGGTGCCGGCGAGGCCATCCTCGCAGCGTGCGGCATCCTCGAAGACCCGACGGATCACCGCGCCGAGAAGTGCATCGGTGCTGATCGCGCGTGGTGGCGGGTCCGCGAACGACGGGTAGTATCGGGTTTGCCGGTTTGGGGTATCGGTCATGACGCTTGCCTCGGACGGAGGCGAGCGGGCGCGTTCGCGCCGGTCAGGCCTCGGAGTTTCTTGGGGGAATGGGCGCTGATCCGCCTGTCGGCGGCAGGGCTATCCCTCGGAGGTGGCTGTGTGTCGTCACGGCTCTGGCCTGCGGCGATGGTTGGTTCGCTCGAACCCGTGATACCGGGAACGGATGAGGAACGGGAATAAGGAACGTCTCCGCGCGAAGGTCAACACCCTTCGGCCAAATCCCTGGCCTTGAGCGCTTGCAAACCAGCTGAGGCTGTGGATCCGGGTGGATATCCCAGCCTATATTCCTCGCTACGAAGCGGAAGCAATAGTGGGTAGCGCTACCAGCTATCGCTACCCATCGAGGCGGAATCCGTTAACCATTAAGGCGCTCGCTCCTGGCGACAAGCGGGGCTCTAGTCGGGCTTCGGAACCGTTTCAGGCCTCACGATCCGATCTCCGTCTCGAAAGAGAGCGGGCATCGACGTTAGACCGCGTTCGTGTTTTGTTCTTGTAGGCGCAGCGCGTGGCGATTAGGGTTGCGACGGAAGCATGACGGTCGGACGTGCGATCCCATTGAGTGGATAACAGGTGATTGTCTGGTCTTGTCCGCTCAATCAAGTGGCGGAGCGGATGCCTAACTCGTCGGATTTGGTTATCGCGGTAGCGTCGAAAGTCCGGTGAGGTCGCATGAGCTTTCTATCTGACGAGGAAAAAGACGCGCTGTCGATCAAGCGAATGATTTTCCACGTGGTCGGGAAGACGCTCGAAGATCCCATCCTCCTCAAGGAGATAACCCCGCCGCAGCATCAGGACTTCTTTTTGGAGCGGGTGAAGTCCTCCCTTCGTGGCAACCTGTTCGCGTTCAAGGAGCATTCGCCGACGGAGGTGCTCCTTCGCGGGATCTCCAAGGGTGGCGACTTCACCGAGGAGACCCAGAAGCTCGCTCTGGACTTCCAGTCTCGTCACAAGAAGACGATGAGCGTGGGGGTGTTCTTCATCTTCGAGATGACGGCGGGCTACGGGGTCACAGTCTACGCCCTGGTGAAGTACGACAACGAGGACGTGGTCCGGTACGTGCTCGACGAGGCCGAGGGGGCGACGGTGCCCAAGCTTGAGCGCTTCCGGGAGTCCTTCGTCCGGAAGCCAGAGGCGATGCAGAAGATCGCCCTGGTCCGTCTGGACGCCAAGGAGGGTGGTCAGATCATGGTCAGGGACCGCAGCAACGTCGCCCACATCTCAGATTACTTCGAAGGCTTCCTTCGGGCGCGGCGCGTCAACGTTCCCGCGGACATGAGCGAGAAGTTGGCGAACGCCTTGAAGGATACGTTCAAGCAGCATCGGACGTCCCTACCGGACAACGTCCAGCGCAGCGGCGTCAACCGCATCTACGAGACGTTGCAGCTTGGGCTTCGTTTCGACCCTGACGATTGCGAGCCGCTGCTGACGGCGGTGTTCGGCCCGCTGGCCGAGGATGCGCCCTTGCGGACTACGCTGAAGCGGAAGCTGCGGGATCAGGGGGTGTCGGAGGAGACGTTCGACGTCGACCCCGAACGGGTGCAGAAGCCCCGTCGCCACGTCATGGAGACGGCCGAAGGCGTTCAGGTGCTGTACGACGCCGGCAAGCGTCCGAACGTCATCGACAGGGCAGACGGACGGCAGGAGATCGTGATTTTGACGGCGCGCGTGACAAGGGACGATGCCGAGATCGAAGCAAGTCCACGCCGCGGTTGAGCTCAGCCGCCCGGCTCTCGGGTTCTCGGTAAGCGAGGACCTCGGACACCTGCAGGTCGCGGGCGTGCTGGATCGTGCCGCGTTGGAAGCCTGGCAGGCGGTCGCCGATGGCGGTGACTGGATGAGCGTGGAGTGCGTGGACGAGGCTGGCGACGTCTTGCGTCCGGTCGAGGTGCTCGATGGGGATCGGGCGCGCATCTCGGTCCGCTACGAACCGGCCGCCCACGTCGCCCACGTGTTCACTCCGGAGGGCTGGCGCACGATCTTGCTGGGTGACCGGGCGGTGTACCGGGTCTCGGTCGTTCGGCTCGCATTCGACGACGTGAAATTTGCGACGGATGGCTTCGGGGTGGAGCCCTGGGTCGGTGCGCCTCGACCGGAGGCCGCACCCGAGCCATCGCCGGATACAGGCCCGCGACGTCAGGTTCGATGTCAGTCGTCGGACCTCATGGCGCCCCGCTCGATCCGCCCCTGGATACTGAAGAGCGATGCGCCCGCGGGTTCGTCCGGGTTCGAGATATGGCGAGGCATCGCGGCGAATATGATCGTCCGGGCCCTGCCCACGGAACTGTACCGCGACGACACCGTGGCTCGCGTCGCGCTTTCGGGACAGCCTCCCCGTCGTGTGGACCTGGGAGAGGCGACACCGGATGCGGACATGTTCGTGGTGCTGCAGCGGGCGGCGGCATGGGTCTACACGGAGGGGGCGGACATCGAGGTCCGGCACACCTTCCTGACGGCGGAGCTCGCGCGGGAATGGAAGCCCGAGCAGACCTTCGGGGCCGGCCTGCGGGACCGATTGGCACCGGCGCTCGACTCGGCCTCCCTGGTCTACAAGGCGCACCTTCGCAGCGGCAGCAAGGATACCCTCAAGGCGCTGGCCGACCTGAGGAAGACGCTGTCCGACGAGGTGCAGAAGCTGATGCAGCAGACCCGCGACCTGTCTGCCGGCGTCTGGCGGGACGTGGCCGTGGTGATCGGGCTGAACGCGTTGCGTGCCGCGACAGACATGACCAAGGCGCCCGTCGATAGCGGCAGGCTCGCGTGGGTGTACGTAATGGTCGCCGCCTATGTCGGCCTGTCCTACGCGATGAGTGTGAGGACCAACGGCAAGTTCCTGGCCGCGACCGAGGCCTCGCGCGTCGCGTGGCGGACCAAGCTGTACGCGTTCCTCGACGACGCCGATTACAAGGCGTTGGCAAAGCAGCCCCTGGACGATGCCATCGCCGCGTATCGTCGAACACAACTCTGGACGACCGTCGTCGTCGTGGTCGTCATTGTCGGTCTGTTCCTCGTCGCCGCCTCCGACGCAGGCCTTTTCGCGATGGGGGCGAGCGCGGACACGGTGATGTCGAGCCCGGGATGGTTCGACGTCCTGGCACCGTTCGGGTGGGTGCGGCCCACGGGGTCGTAGCGGATCGGGAGGCGCGCATCCTGACGGCGATGCCGCGCCTGTAGTCGGCTTCCGGACCGCGAAATACATGCCTCCGCAGGTCCGGTTTCTCGACTGCGATGGAGTAGCGATTGCGGGTAGCGCTACCTGCTATTGCTAACCGCCAAGATGGAATCCGTTAACCAAGTCGCGGCAGGATGACCCCGTTTTACGGGAGGCTCCGATGCCGGATCGGGACGAGGTGTTCAAGGCGGCCGACAAGCTGCGTTCGGAGGGCAAGGACCCTTCGTACCGGCTGGTCAGGGATCTCTTGCCGAACGGAGGCTCCCCCGGGCCGATCCTGAGGCTCCTCGACGAATGGAAGGAAGCACGCCGCTACCATCCGAAGCTGGAGGTGAAGGACGTCCCGAACGCGTTGATGGAGCACCTCGCGACCTACGGGAAGGCGGCGTGGAAGATGGCGCAGGAGCGAGCTCTGATCGAGCTCCGGCGTGAGCGGGAGGGCTACGAGGAGATCCGACGGCTCGACCTGTTGGATCGCGAGACCCTGCTGGGGTTGCTGGACGGGACGAGGGCCCTTCTCGAAACCGCCGAGGACGACATCGATGCCCTGAAGGCTCGCCTTGAGAAGGCCGAGGACCATCTCGCCCGGGTACGGGCCGAGCGCTACTGGGACCAGGTGATGGCCGAGGTGCACGCGATCCTGCCGGCCGAAGGCGCGATGAAGCCGAGGGACGTGCTGCCCAGGCTGTCCGAGGCGACCATCCGCGGGGCGCTGCTCCACAAGGAGGAACTGGACCTCAGGACCCTCAAGAAGAAGATGAAGGGCCGATCCGACCAGCAGAACTACTTCGCGTTCATCCCGGACGGCTATCGGTTCGCACGGATCGCCTGACCCGGGAACCGGGCCACGGGCTGGCGCATGGTCAGATGTAGTAGCGATAATCCCCCTGGGCATCGAAACCCTGGGGAACGTGCTTGAGGATGCGGCCGACCCGCCGGGCGGCCTGCAGGGTGATGGGCGAGGCGCCGTCGAACTGGGTCGAGTTCCAGTTCATCTTGGTCAGGGCGAGGGTCTCCGCCGCGAGTTCCTGGCTGGTCGTGTCCTGGCGATGGGGGCGGAGCATGATCGGGCGGGGGACCCGCATGCCGGGATAGGTCTTGAAGAACGGCACGCTGCCCCGGGTGTAGAGCATGGTGTCCCGGCCCATTTCCATCACGCTGCCGCGCAGGGGAGGGTAGTCCCCTTCGCGCATGGCCAGGAGGGGCGACCCCTCGTAGACCCAGACGAAGTCCCGGACCTCGATGAGGGCCTCGTCGATGGCGGCCTCGAAGCCCTCGACCTCCGCTGGGTTGAAGCGCGAGGTTTTGTAGAGGACCAGCCGCGCCGGGTAGTGCTTGTGATGCCGGCGGTAGGCGTCGAGCGCCCGCCGCAGCAGGTCGTAGGCATCCTCGCGCGACAGGTAGGGGTGGCGCTGGTTCCGTTCGGTCCGGGCGCGGCCGCCCTTGAGGATAAGGCCCTTGCCGCGCTCGTCGAACATCTGGGCGGAGCTGGTGAGGAGATGCTGCCCGGTCTCGTCCCGGTAGAAGCTGATCCCGCAATAGCTCGTCTTGAGCCCGTCCTCGGGGCTGTGGAGGCGCCATGGCACCCGCCCGGCCTTGTAGAAGAGGGCGTTGAACAGATTCCACGCCCGGGTCGCCGGGTCCTGGGTGCGGCGGGGCCGTCCGTTCAGCTTGCGGTTCACCTTCTGGGCGTCGTCCCAGGTGCTCGGCCAGATGATCTGGCTCGGGCAGCGCATGTGGATCGTGCGCGCCTTGAGGAGATCGCGAAAGTCGAGGGGCAGGCCGGCGGGCACGTTCTCCGGGAGGGGGTCCTCGTCGGCGTCCCCGGTGACGGTGTCGTTCACGACGCGCTCGATCAGGTCGGTCGGCAGGGCGAAGACGATGACGTCGGGGCGGGCGGAGGTCTCGTGGATGGCGAGGGCATGCTCGGCGAACAGGTCGACGGCGGCGCGGACGGCGGCGTCGTTGTCCCGTTCCTTGAGGATGCGCTCGATGTCCCGGCGCGGCAGCACCGTCCTGGCTCCGGCCTCGACCTCGAAGGCGCAACGGAAGGGGTTGGCGTTGCCGAGGCCGGGGAAGTGCGGGCGGAGGTTCGTCAGCCTGCCGGAGTCCGCGGCGATGCCGGTCCGGCAACGGTCCACGAAGCGCTCGAAGCCCTCGACGGTCTCGGCGGTGCCGATCACGGCGAGCCTGACCTTGTCGCCGGTGCCGGGCTGCAGCGGCCCGAACTCCATGAGGCCCATCCGCGGGTCGATGGAGCGTCCGCCGCCCCCGAACTCAAGCAGCGGTTCGTCGAGGACGTCGAGTTGGAACGTCATACCTGGAACTCCTCCTGCCCGCTGGTCCTCGACGCCGGGTCGCGGGTCTTCCACTGCCGCTCCGGGACGGCACGGGGCGCCTGGACGGCCTCGACGGGCCGGAAGCGGATCGCACCGGCGGCGGGCGTCGCCTCGAAAAGGTCGTCGAACGGCTTGGCGCCGAGCCCGCAGAAAAAGTGCCGCCACATCAGGAATTGGCCCAGGATGGCGCCGTTCTTCTCCAGTTGCCGTTTCTTGGCGAGGCGTTCGGACCCGAAGCGATCCGGCCTGGTACCGTCGCGGGTGAAGACGAAGGTCGGCTGCACGGACAGGTACCAGGCGTCCCCGATGCGCCAGAACCTCGGCACGAAGGCGTGGTGGCGCACGAAGTGGATCTTGGTGTCGTCCTTCTTGTCCTTGTAGACGGCGACGACGCCCGAGGAGGCCCCCTGCTTGAGGCTTTGGTAGGTGTAGGTGACGGCGATGCCCATCGGCGCCGGGGGGAAGTAGTAGGCGCGCTGGTCCTTGTCGAAGCAGAGGCTGCCGTCGAGTTGGGTGCGCATGGTGCGCCCGAGGAGCTTGATGAACTGGTGTTCCTCGGCCTCGTCGTCCGGGAACGCGAAGGTCTCCGTCGGCATCTCCTCCACCGTGTCGGCGTCGACGATGTGCCTGAGCGAGGAGGCGCGGGGATCGCGGAAGGCGACGAGGGTGTCGTTGCGCAGGACCCACTCGTCGGGCGGGCTCGGGTCGTGCCTGAGGAGCTCGGCGCGGGCCTCGCGCCCGTTCCGGAAGGGCGACGCCGCCATGAAGACGGTCGTGGGCAGCTCGATGCGAAGCAGGTTCAGGTGGAGCGGTTCGCCCCCGCGCAGGGGAGGCATCCAGACGCCGAAGCGGTCGGTGTCCACGGCGAGGTCGGCGAGCGCATTGACCGCCGTGGCGTCGAACGCGTCGAGGGTCTTGTCGACCGTGAGGCGGCGTCCGTCCGGATCGCCGGCCTCCCGGACGCTTTTCCAGTACATGCTCCCGTCGCTGAGCCGGACCATCACCACGATGACGGGGATGGTCCAGTTGCGCCAGTAGTCGACATCCTCCGGCTCGCAGAGGTACTCAAGGGACGTTCCGGTCTCCCGCGTGTAGGAGCCGGACTTCGTGGTCTTGACCTGGACGGCGATGGTCTTACCGGTGGCGGCGTGGGTGACCGGGTCCCGGATCTCCAGGGTGCCGTCGATCCCCGCCTCCATGCTGTCTGCCGGATTGAAGGCGAAGCCCATGGAATGGATGCGCGCCTTCACCAGCGCCTCTCCCTCCCGACCGGTGACCTGATTGTCGCTGTAGGTCTTCGCCTTTGCCATGCCTTCTCCCGGTATGCGTGATTACGGTGAGGGGACCGAGCGAGGGGCCGGTTGCCGCCATTCTCCGGACGGACGCAGGCGCCGGCGCGGACGAGCGTCCGGGTCTCCCCGGCACGCGCCATCCAAGGGCTCGCGGCCCGTTTCGACGTCCATGGGCGGGTTCCGGGTCATATCCGGCGATGTCCCTCTAAGGTTGGGTCCGGGCCGCTGGCCGATTGCCTCGGGGGGCCTTCGGCGTCGACCGGCTGCGCGGCCCCGCCTTGGTCGATGGCTTGATCTTGGGGGAGGGGGTTTTCGCCGGCGGCGCCTTGGGTTTCCCGGCTTTCGGCTTCGCGACGGTCGTTCCCGCCTTCGCGGGCGGCTTGGCTGGCGGCTTCGCCTTCGGGGGAGCGGGCGTGATCTTGACGGGGGCCTCGGCCATCTCGGAGCGGATGGTCTTCACGAGCTTGCCGATGCCCTGGGCGACGTTGAGGAAGGCGGCGTCGGCGCTGCGCCATTCGAGGACGTTCCGGCCATCCTCGGGGAGGAGCTTGAAGCCGGCGGCCTTGGTCTCCTTCCAGCCGCAGGGGCGAACGACGACGGCCACCACGCGCATGGTCCCGCGCGCCCTCCGGGCCATCGCACGCTCGTATTCGATCTGGCAGTACCGGCTGGAGATGTATTCCGGGCTGAGGAGCGCGACGAGGACGTGGGCCTGCTTGAGCGCCTTGGAGATGCTGGCGTCGAGCGGATCGCCGGGGTCCATGTTGCCGTCGAACCAGGTTCGGACCCCGTCCCTGACGAGGGGGGCGAGATGGGTTTCGAGCTTGGTCCGGGCGGCGGCGTCGAAGTGCGAGTAGGAAACGAAGATCCTGACCTCGGGCTTGCCGGCCGGGGTCCTTGCATTCGTCTTGGCGGCGGCCTGGCCGGCGGGAGTCTTGCCACTGACGGCTGTGGGGCTCGTCGCCGGCGCCTTCGGTTTCGCGGTGGCGGCCCGGGGGCGTTTTCGCGCGGCCATGGAGCCTCCAGAGCGTGACGGCCAAGTTCAGGGGAATAGGCGCTTCGGCCTCGTTTTGTTCCCTAGAAAGGTGTGGACGGCCAATATGATAGGCGCAGAGCCCACGTTGACGCCCCCCGGGTCGGCGTCGCCGGCGCAGGGGGGAGGCAGTGGCCCGGATACGAGCCACGTAAGGGCTAGCGAAACTGGCTCGGGCAGCCGGCTGAGGGGGGGCGGACACGCGCCACTTGGTGGGCACTTCCTTGCCCAGGCCGGTGAATGTTCCGCCGCCTGTCTGCGGTTCCGCGCGAAAAAACGACCCGGATTCTCGACTCTGAGGGCGTAGCGATAGCGGGTAGCGCTACCTGCTATCGCTACCTCGTTGGAAGGAATCCGTTAACCATCTGGACCGGGCCGGGGGCCCGGTTCCGGCTCGTGCCCCATGTCGAAAGGCCGGACTGGCATGCGACGGCGACAGGAACACCCTCGGGGGCATCCTGTTGGGTCGGCATCCCCTTCGGAGATATGCCATGACAACCGATCCCCTTCAGAAGTACCCCCGGCCGCCGTTCGAGGCCCAGCCCCAGGGCTTTCCCGGTAAGACCGGCAAGATGACCCCCGAGCCCGATCACGGCGAGGAGAGCTACAAGGGCTCGGGCAAGCTCTCGGGTAAGGCCGCGCTGATCACCGGAGGCGACAGCGGCATCGGACGGGCGGTCGCCATCGCCTTCGCCCGCGAGGGGGCCGACGTGGCCATCTCCTACCTGCCCGAGGAGCAGGCGGACGCGGAGGCGGTGCAGGCCTGGATCGAGAAGGCGGGCCGGCGTGCGCTGCTCCTGCCAGGCGATCTCAAGGACCCGGCCTACGGGCGCGAGATCGTGGCACGCACCGCCGAGACCTTCGGGCGCCTGGACCTCCTCGTGAACAACGGTGCCTTCCAGCAGCCGAACGAGGGGCTCGACGGTATTGAGGACACGGTCTTCGAGGACCACTTCCGCACGAACGTCTTCGGCCCGTTCTACGTGACGAAGGCGGCCATGGCCCACATGAAGCCCGGCGCCTCCGTGATCTTCACCTCGTCTGTGAACTCCAAGCACCCGATGCCGTCGCTGCTCGCCTACAGCGCAACCAAGGGCGCCCTGAGCAACATGGTGCTGAGCCTTGCCCAGTTGCTTTCCGAGAAGGGCATCCGGGTGAACGGCGTGCTGCCGGGGCCGATCTGGACGCCTTTCATCCCATCCGGGATGGACCAGGAGTCGGTCAAGTCGTTCGGTTCGAAGGTGCCGTTCGGACGCCCGGGACAGCCTGCCGAGCTCGCCTCGGCCTACGTGATGCTGGCCTCCGACGAGAGCAGCTACACCTCGGGGGCCCTGGTCACCGTGGCCGGTGGAATGCCCGTCCTCTGATCGATGCCGTATCGCGGTCGTCGGCCTCACCGGCCGCTCGGCGTGAATGAGGGAGGCCATGCGACATGGCATGGCCTCCCGAGGGCCAACTCAGGCGACCTCAGGCGTCGACCCGGACCGGCAGCGTCCAGTTCGGCCTGACGAAGTGGCAGGTGTACCCGTCGGGCCGGCGCTCCAGATAATCCTGGTGCTCCGGCTCGGCCTCCCAGAACGGTCCCACCGGCGCAACCTCGGTGACCACCTTCCCGGGCCAGAGCCCGGACGCGTCGACGTCCGCGATGGTGTCCTCGGCGACGCGACGCTGGTCTTCGTCGACGTAGAAGATCGCCGAACGATAGCCCGGGCCGCGGTCGTTGCCCTGGCGGTTCGGGGTCGTCGGATCGTGGATCTGGAAGAAGAACTCCAGCATCCGTCGAAAGCTCGTCCGTGACGGATCGAAGGTGATTTCGATGGCCTCGGCGTGGGTGCCATGATTGCGATAGGTCGCATCGGGAACGTCGCCGCCGGAGTACCCGACGCGTGTCGCCACGACCCCCTCCTGGCGCCGGATCAGGTCCTGCATGCCCCAGAAGCACCCGCCGGCCAGCACGGCCCTTTGATTGCTCATCGCTCGATCCTTCGCGCTTTCCGATGGCCTGAAGGTGGTTGGCAACCTTCGTTTTGCCCAGTGCCAGGCCCTGCAGGCAACGGTGCGGCTTCGTGGCGGTGTTCCGCCTTCCGACTGAAGGCTCCGCCCGAGCCGACACGCATCACCCCATGCACCGGAACGCAGGTTGCCTTGGCCTCAGTGGCTCGCGTGCGAGCACTTTTCGTGATCGGACAACGTCTCGATCACCCGGCATTCGCCGACGCGGCCCTGGCCGCATTCCGAGATCATCCGGTCGAGCTCGCCCCGCAGCGCCATGAGCCGTTCGATCCGCCGGTCGACCTCGGAAAGGTGGCGGCGGGCGATCAGGTCGACGTCGGCGCATGATCGGTCGGGGTGCGCGTTCATCGTCAGCAACTCCCGGATGGCGTCGACCTCGAAGCCGAGCTCGCGGGAGTGGCGAATGAAGTTCAGCCGCGCGACATCGGCCTCGCCGTAGCGGCGCTGCGACCCGGCCGACCGGGGCGGTACCGGCATGAGCCCGACCTGCTCGTAGTACCGGATCGTGGGTACCTTCACGCCGGTCCGCCGGGATAGCTCCCCGATTGCGATGTCCATGATTTTCCGCTTGCACCTCTAGCCGCTAGAGGTTGTAGCGTCGCCTCCGACCGATGGGAAGGAGACGTGATGAGCGAGCATTGCTGCGGGACGACCAAGGCCGACGCCTGCTGTTCCCCTCCCGAGCTCGCGCTCCCCGGGACCCCCACGCAAACGCCGGTGCACGACAAGGCCGGCGGCTCATGCTGCTCGGGAGGCGTGCCGGTCTTCGACGGCGTCGACCCACGCTACAAGGCCGTCCTCTGGACGGTGATCGGCATCAACGGCGCGATGTTCGTGACCGAGATGGCGGCGGGCCAACTTTCCGGCTCGCAGGCGCTCAAGGCCGACGCCCTCGACTTCCTCGCCGACACCGTCACCTACGGGCTGAGCCTCGCCGTGATCGGCGCATCGCTCGCCGTCCGCTCGAAGGCGGCCCTGTTCAAGGGCGCTTCGCTGTTCCTGATGGCGCTCTGGGTCTTCGGCAGCACCGTCTACCAGACGATGGTCCTCGGCGTGCCCAGGGCGGAGGTCATGGGCGTCATCGGCGTCATGGCGCTGGCCGCGAACCTCGGATCGGTCCTGCTGCTGCGCCGCTACAAGGATGGCGACGCCAACGTGCGCTCGGTCTGGCTGTGCTCGCGCAACGACGCCATCGGCAACGTCGTCGTGATGGTGGCCGCGCTCGGAGTGTGGGGCTCCTCCAGCGCTTGGCCCGACCTTGCCGTGGCGGCGGTGATGGCCGGCATCTTCCTGACCTCGTCCCTCCAGATCCTGCGGCAGGCCTGGGCCGAGCATCGGGAAGGCACCGTCGCGACCCATCCCGCGCCGGCCGAATAACCCCCCTCCGCAATCCATCGACCGACACCGCCCCCTACAGGACGCCATGACGACGCACGACGCACATGCCGGCCACGATCATGGATCGCATGACCACGAGGCCCATTCGGCCGAGGGCCATGTCGGCCATTCACACGGGCCGGGCCATTCCCATGCCCCCGCGAGCTTCGGCAAGGCGTTCGCCATCGGCATCGCCCTGAACGTCGGCTTCGTCGCCGTCGAGGCCACCTACGGGGTGCTGGGGAACTCGATGGCCCTGCTGGCCGATGCCGGCCACAACCTCTCGGACGTGCTCGGCCTCGTGGTGGCCTGGGTCGCCATGGTGCTGGCCAAGCGCGCCCCGAGCGCCCGCTACACCTACGGGATGAAGGGGTCGTCGATCCTGGCGGCGCTGTTCAACGCGGTGTTCCTGCTGGTCGCGGTCGGCGCCATCGCCTGGGAGGCGATCCAGCGCTTCGGCGAGCCCGTCCCGGTCGCCGGCAAGACCGTGATGGTCGTCGCGGCGGTCGGCATCCTGGTGAACGGCATCACCGCCTGGCTGTTCGCCTCCGGGGCCAAGGGCGACATCAACATCAAGGGCGCCTTCCTGCACATGGCCGCGGACGCCGCCGTCTCGGCGGGCGTGGTCATCGCCGGCCTCGTGATCCTCTACACCGGGTGGACCTGGCTCGATCCGGTCGTCAGCCTCGCCATCGTCGCGGTCATCGTCTGGAGCACCTGGGGACTCCTGCGCGACAGCCTCACGCTGTCCCTCGCCGCCGTCCCGCCGGGCATCGACCCGGCCGCCGTCCGCAGCCATCTCGAAGGATTGCCCGGCGTCACCGCCCTGCACGACCTCCACGTCTGGGCGATGAGCACCACCGAGACCTGCCTGACCGCCCATCTCCTGATGCCCGGAGGACGTCCCGACGACGCCTTCCTCATGGACGCGGCCGCCGGGATCAAGCACCGGTTCGGCATCGGCCACACCACCCTTCAGGTCGAGACGAGCGCCGACACCGCCTGCGCCCTCGCTCCCGCCAACGTCGTCTGAGCCATCGGAAACATGCCCGATCCGAAGGGGATGCCTCCAACCTGTGCGACCGGAGGAGCCCTGCATCCGCGTCGCGAGACATCGGTCCGGTGCTTCCGGCCACCGATGGATGAACGGCGGTTTCATGCCTCGTTCAACCGTCGAAGCCGATCCTGACGGCATCATCCCTTGAGGAACGAGCCATGCGTGTCCGCATCCCAATCCTGGTCGCCATCAGCCTGATCCTCGCCCCGGCCGCGGCGTCCGCCCAATACTACGGCGGCGACTTCGACAGGCGCGGAGACGTCCATGTCGACCGCTACCACCACGGCGACCACGACGATGTCGTCATCCACCGGCCGCATCGGGATTACGGCGACCGGGCCTTCTACGGGGAGCGTGGGTTCTACGGCGAGCGCAGGCACCACCATCATCATCACGACGACTATTGAGGCGCGAGCCACGTCTCGGGTCACCCGGCATGTACGGGTGGCCTTGAATCGTTCATAAGGCGACCATGACCACGGGACCCCGGATCAGGGCCTACGAGACGATGCGCGGCTGGTGGGCGTCCACCGTCCGCGCGCTCTCGCTCGTCCTGGTCATGGCTCTCGTCGTCCCCGGCGCGATCCATTCCGCCGAGGCTCACCGGTCCGTCAGCCACGAACTCTCCATGTCGGCCCCGGCGGACGGCTCCAGGCCGGACCACGCCGATACCTGTCCGGCCTGCCACGCCAATTGCGGCTGCCACCAGGCCCTGAACGTCGACGCGACGCCCGCCCTGCCGTCCCGCGGGACGGCGCGCGCCTCCTACGCGACCGTGACCACCGCCATCGGATCGGTCTCGCCCGACCGCCTTCCCAGGCCGCCTCGCGCTTGAGGCGACGTCGTCACGTTTGTGGCGCGTCACGGCCGGCCCCTCGCGGGTCCCGGCCCCTCACCATCGCGATCATTCAGTAAGGACCGTCCCCGGCCGCACGTGCGGCGAGGCGACGTCCCTGGCGGACCCCGGCCTATTCCCATGCGTGCATTCCTCTCCGTGGCCTTCCTGGCCATCGGCATCGCCGTCGGCGGTGCCTTCCCCCGTGTGTCCGAGGTCGTGCAGGGCGCGCTCGCCGCCGCCGGGCTGACGAACGCCCGCGCGGCACCACCGACCAACGCGGCCGTGACGACGCCGTCGACACCCACAGCCGACGATGGCCACGGTCATGGCGAGCATGGCCACGAGCATGCCGACGCCGAGCCCAAGCCTGCCGGCGAGCACAAGCATTCCGAGGGCGAGGCGCACGGCCACGACGAGGAAGGCGAGGGCAAGATCAAGATGACGGCCGAGCAGGCCGCCGAGCAGGACATCAAGCTCGCCACGGTCGAGGGCGGCATCCTCTCGCGCCATCTCCTGGTCCCCGGCACCATCGCCCAGGACGCCGACCGGATCGCTCGCGTCCCCGTACGGGTCGTCGGCACCGTGGCCGAGATGCGCAAGCGCCTCGGCGAGGAAGTCGCCAAGGGCGAGGTCGTGGCCGTCCTCGACAGCCGCGAGGTCGCCGAGGCCAAGAGCGACTTCCTCACCGCGACGGTCAAGGCGGACCTGGAGAAGACCAACTTCGACCGCCAGCAGGCCCTCTGGGACAAGCGGATTTCGGCCGAGTCCGCATTCCTGAACGCCAAGGCCGCCTACTCGGAGGCGACCCTGCGCGTCGATCTCGCCCGCCAAAAACTATCGGCCCTGGGCCTCAACGCGGCCGAGGTCGCGACCTCCGCTAAGAAGGACGAGACCACCCCGAACCTGTCGTCGCTGCGCCGCTACGAGCTCAAGTCCCCGCTCGCCGGCCGTGTGGTCGAGCGTAAGGTCGATGTCGGAACCGCCGTCGGCAAGGAGGGCGACCCGGCCGACGTCTACACCGTCGCCGACCTCTCCTCCGTGTGGATTGAGCTCGCGATCCCGACCACGGAGCTGTCGAAGGTCCGCGAAGGCGCCAAGGTCACCATCGTCGGAGGCGACGATGCCTCCCGCGGCGTGGGCAAGGTCGTCTTCGTCAGCCCGATCCTCAACCCCGAGACGCGCTCGGCCCGGGTCATCGTCGCCCTGCCGAACAAGGAGATGACCTGGCGACCCGGGACCTTCGTCACCACCGAGGTCGAGATCGCCCAGGACAAGGTCGCGGTCCGGCTGCCGAAGTCCGCCATCCAGACCATCGGCGGCGAGAAGGTCGTGTTCGTCCGGACCCCGGACGGCTTCGAGCGGAAGGACGTGACCATCGGCAAGGCCGACGACGATGCGTTCGAGATACTCTCCGGACTGAAGCCCGGGGACGAGGTCGCGGTGGCCAACTCCTTCGTCCTGAAGGCCGAGCTCGGCAAGGCCGAAGCCGACCACGACCACTGAGCGGGGACCGGCCATGATCTCGAAGATCCTCGACTTCTCCGTCCACCAGCGTTGGCTCGTGGTGCTCTTGTCAATGCTGGCGGCGGGCTTCGGCGTGTTCTCGCTGACCAAGCTTCCCATCGACGCGGTGCCGGACATCACCAACAACCAGGTGCAGATCAACACCACGGCGCCGTCGCTCTCGCCGGTCGATATCGAGAAGCAGGTGACCTACCCGGTCGAGACCGCGCTCGCCGGGATCAAGGGCCTCGAATACACCCGCTCGCTCTCGCGGAACGGCTTCTCGCAGGTCACGGCCGTCTTCTCCGAAAAACTCGATATCTACTTCGCACGGCAGCAGGTCGCGGAGCGGATCGGCGAGGCGAAGTCGACCCTGCCGCCGGGGGCCGAGCCCCACATGGGACCGATCTCGACGGGCCTTGGCGAGATCTACATGTGGTCGATCCATTACGCCCAACCGAAGGAGCGCAAGGTATCCCCGGACGGCAAGGCCGGCTGGCAATCGGATGGCAGCTACCTGACCCCCGAGGGCCAACGACTCGCGACGGAACTCGAACGGACGGCGTACCTGCGCACGGTCCAGGACTGGATCATCCGCCCCCAGGTGAAGACCGTGCCGGGGGTCGCCGGGGTCGACAGCATCGGCGGCTTCGACAAGCAGTACCATGTCCAGCCGGACCCGATGAAGCTGACCGCCCTCGACCTGTCCTTCGCCGACATCGGCCGGGCGCTGGAGGCCAACAACGCGAACCAGGGCGCCCGCTACCTGGAGGACAACGGCGAGGGCTACGTCGTGCGCGCCGCCGGTCGCCTGGAGACCATGGAGGACATCGGCTCCGTGGTCGTGACCACGCGCGGCGGCGTGCCGGTCCGCATCTCGGACATCGCCGAGGTCCGGATCGGGCGCGACCTGCGCACCGGGTCGGGTAGCGAGGACGGGCGCGAGGTCGTCATCGGCACCGCCCTGATGCTGATCGGCGAGAACAGCCGGACGGTCTCGGCCGCCGTCGACGCGCGCATGACCGAGATCCGGCGCACGCTCCCCCCCGGCGTCGAGGTCCAGACCGTCCTCAACCGGACCCTGCTGGTCGAGGCCACCATCCGGACGGTCGCGAAGAACCTGGCCGAGGGCGCCGCCCTCGTCATCGTCATCCTGTTCCTGCTGCTGGGCAACATCCGGGCGGCCATCGTCACGGCGCTGGTGATCCCGGTGGCGATGCTGATGACCATGACGGGCATGGTCCAGGGCCGCATCAGCGCCAACCTGATGAGCCTCGGGGCGCTCGACTTCGGCCTCATCGTCGACGGGGCCGTCATCATCACCGAGAACGCCCTGCGCCATCTCGCCGAGCGGCAAACCGAGCTCGGTCGCAAGCTCGACCTGGAGGAGCGCCTCGTCACCGTGCGCGTCTCGGCCGAGGAGATGATCAAGCCGTCCCTCTACGGGCAGGCCATCATCATCCTCGTCTACGTGCCGCTGCTCACCTTCACCGGGGTCGAGGGCAAGATGTTCGAGCCGATGGCGCTCACCGTGATCATCGCCCTCGTCTCGGCCTTCGTGCTGTCGCTCACCTTCGTGCCGGCGATGATCGCCATCGTCATCACCGGCAAGGTCACGGAGACCGACAACATTATCATCCGCGGGATCAAGGCCGCCTACCGTCCGGTCCTCGGCGCCGCCCTGCGGGTCCCGATGACTTTCGTCGCGGTCGCCCTGGTGCTGCTCGTCGGTGCCGGCTTCCTGTTCAGGGGGCTGGGACAGGAGTTCATCCCGCAACTCGACGAGAAGAGCATCGCGCTCAACGCCCAGCGCATCCCGTCGACGTCCCTGACGCAGTCGCAGGCGATGCAGTTGAAGGTCGAGCAGGCGATCAGCCGATTCCCCCAGGTCGCCTACGTCTTCTCGAAGACCGGCACGGCGGAGGTCGCTTCCGATCCGATGCCGCCGAGCTCGTCCGACACCTTCGTCATCCTGAAGCCGCAGGAGGAATGGCCCGATCCGGACCTGTCCAAGGCCGACCTGCAGGAGCAGATCGAGAAGGCCCTCGGGGCGCTCGCCGGCAACGTCTACGAGTTCTCCCAGCCGATCCAGCTTCGCTTCAACGAGTTGTTGGCCGGCACCCGCGGCGACCTCGCCGTGAAGGTGTTCGGCGAGGAGTTCGAGCCGATGCTGAAGGCCGCCAACCAGGTCGCCGCGATCCTGCGCGGCGTCGAGGGCGCCGACGACGTCAAGGTCGAGCAGACGGCGGGCCTGCCGTTCCTGGAGATCAAGATCAACAAGACCGAGGCGGCCCGCCTCGGCCTGAGCACGTCCTCGATCCAGGACGTCATCGGCGCGGCCATCGGCGGCCGCGAGGCCGGCATGGTGTTCGAGGGCGACCGTCGCTTCCCCATCGTCGTGCGCCTGAACGACAAGGTCCGCGAGGACCGCGAGGCCCTGGAGAACATCCCGGTGCCGCTGCCTCCCGGCCTCAACGGACGCGCCGCCTCGGTGCTCCTGAAGCAGGTGGCGAGCTTCTCCGTCACCGAGGGGCCGAACCAGATCTCGCGCGAGAACGGGCGCCGCCGGGTCGTGGTCACCGCCAACGTGCGCGGCCGCGACATCGGCTCGCTCGTCGCCGAGGCGCAGTCCAAGGTCGCGTCGGGCGTCCAGCTTCCGGCCGGCTATTACGTGACCTGGGGCGGGCAGTTCGAGAACCTGGCCTCCGCCCGGCAGCGCCTGATGGTGGTGGTGCCGGTGTGCTTCTTCCTGATCTTCCTGCTGCTGTTCTCGGCCCTGAACTCGGCGCGTGACGCGCTCCTGGTGTTCAGCGCAGTCCCGCTGGCACTGACCGGCGGTATCGCGGCCCTGTGGCTGCGGGGCATGCCGTTCTCGGTCCCGGCGGCGGTCGGGTTCATCGCCCTGTCCGGGGTGGCCGTCCTCAACGGCCTGGTGATGCTGACCTACATCAAGCAGCTCATCGCGGAAGGGCGGCCACGGCGCGAGGCCATCCTGGAGGGTGCGATGACCCGGCTCCGTCCGGTGGCGATGACCGCCCTGGTGGCGTCGCTCGGCTTCGTGCCGATGGCGCTGGCCACCGAGACGGGCGCCGAGGTCCAGCGTCCGTTGGCGACCGTGGTCATCGGCGGCCTCATCTCGGCAACCCTGCTGACCCTCGTCGTCCTGCCGGCCCTCTACGCGCGCTTCGCCGGTGCCGTCGCCCCGAGGAAGGCCACCGTCGAGAAGGAGGGTCCCCATGCACGCCCCGTCCTGCCCCAGGCCGCGGAGTAGGACGATGTCTCGCCGCCCCGCGCTCGCACTGACGGTGGTGGCGTGGACAGGGGCGGCCATGGCGGCGGAACCGACGGCGGGCGAGGCGCCGTTCGGATTGGCTTGGGGTCCCGTGGACCGTGTCGATGCACCCTCGATGGTCGACCGCGAGGCGAACCTGACCGGGCTGTACTATTTCCACGACCGTCCGCTCGCCTCGGGACCCGACACCGTCGAGGTGGTCCTGGTGGTGTGCAGGGAGCAGGGCCTCCAGCAGGTCGTCTGGGTCGGTCGGCCGCTCGACGGACCAGCTCATGTCACCGCACGCGAGGCCATCCGGCGCGAGGGGGTGCGCCGCTACGGCGAGCCGCGCCCGGGCATCGCCTCGGGGTCGCTGGTATGGCTCTCGGGCCGGGCTGTCCTGGCGACGCGCACCTTGCCGGACGGCACCCGCGGGTTGGTGATGTCCGTATCCGGCCCGGATGACGCGGCCTGCTCGGAGAGCCACCGCACCGCCACGGGCCACCCCGCCGGTTCCCACATGGCGGACCTGATCGGCGGGATGGTCCCGTGATCGTGCCGATCCGTCACGGCCTGCAGCGCCCCTCCTCGACCCATGGAACCCATCGGCGGGGGATCAGGGGGCGATGACCGGCAAGAAGCTCGCCCGGCAGATCGGGGAATTCGGCGGCGGAAGCAGGCGCCGACGCAAGGTCAGGCCGCATGTCCTGAGGGCGGCGCGACGGTCATTTCTGATGTCGGCGATGGCCATCGCCGTCGTGTGCGCGCTGTACTGCTGGTTCCACGTCCCGCGGTGACGAAGCTCGACCGCGGGGCCGATTGCCTTCGGGCCGGCTCAACCATGTCCGTGGCGATGGTGAAGGTCGGGGTAGTGCACGTGCTTGTGGCGCATCGGCTGGTGGCGATGCCAGTGGGAGTGGGGCTCGGTCACGGGACCATCGTGGTCGTGGTGGTGATGTTCGTCGTGCACGTGCCCATGCTCATGGCCCATCGCCTCGTGCGAATGCTCGTGGTCGTGCCGTTCCGCGAGGTGCAGCCAGAGGCCGACCCCCATCAGGAGCGCGGCGACGACGAGTTGCGGGGTCACGGGTTCCGGCAACAGGACCAAGGCGACGACGGCCCCGATGAACGGGGCGAGCGAGAAGTAGGCCCCAGTCCGCGCGCTGCCGAGATGGCGCAGCGCGAACACGAACAGCACCAGGCTGACGCCGACCCCGAGGAACCCGACGACGGCCGCGAAGCCGATCATGCCGGGCGGCGGCAGGCTCGCACCGCGTGCGAGGGCAATGGCGAGGTTGGCGCCCCCGGCGACGAGCCCCTTGGTCAACGCGATCACGACCGGATCGGCGGAGGACAGCTTGCGGGTCAGGTTGTTGTCGACGCCCCAGGCGAGGCAGGCCAGCGCGATCAGGCCGCCGCCCGCGTCGAGATGGACGCCCTGGCCCTGCCACGACAGCGCGACGGCGCCGGCGAGGATGGCCGCCGCGCCGAGCAGGAGGCGGCGGTCCACGTTCTCGCGGAACACCACCCAGGCGATGCCCATGGTCGCCAGCCCTTCTAGGTTGAGCAGGAGCGAGCCCGAGGCCGCTGACGTCCGTGCCAGCCCCAGCATCAGCAACAGGGGACCCGCCACGCCTCCGAACAGCACCACCGCGAGCAGCCACGGTGCGTCCGACCTGCGTAGGGGGGCCTCCGGCGCCTCGATCCGGAGGGCGGACCGGCTGCCGTGGACGGCGGCGAGGCCGACGCCCGCACCGAGATACAGGAGGCCAGCCAGCGCCTGCGGGTCGACCGATCCCAACAGGAGCTTGGCGAAGGGGGCCGATGCGCCGAACAGGACGGCGGACGCAAGCGCCAGAGGGACTCCGGGCCAGAGGTGCGCGTGACGATGGGCGTGATCGGACATGCCTCACGATAGCATTTGCGAGGAAGGTCGCATCCGCCCGGTGGGGCCGTAAGTCGAAATGGAGACCGCTCGAAACGGCGATAGCACGAGCCTTTGGTCGCGCTACGTTACCCCAAGTTGTCGGCTAGCGGTTAGGATCTAACGCTCGGTGCCGACTGCACCGGACCTAACCCGGCCGCCTGAATCGTCGTGGACGCTTCCCATAAGCGGTCGTTCGTCGGCCATACGGCAACTTCCACTCGGGGTGTACCGGAAGTCAGCCACTCGCCTCGAAGCGGACGTTCGGCATCCGACCCAACTACGCCGTAAGAGCAAGCCAACGTATCTCTTGAAAGCAGACGTTGCAGTCGATCTCGCCGTGCGAGGGCATGATCTCGGATCTCCGCCTTTCAGAGTGGTGACGCCGCCGCATCATTCCTCTGACTGCTCCTGGGTGACGGCCGTATGCCGTGGTTGAGGACGAGTCGGCGGTCACGCTGACGTCACCAATCTTTTTCGTGTGTCAGTGGAATAGACGCGCCCGTTCGGCATCTCTCCCGATGCGGTCATGGTCGACCGCCGGAGACCTCACTCATGCACACCATGCTGATCCGCGCTGCCTTTGCGGCCTTCGCCTTCTCCGCCGTCGCCGCCCAGGCCGCTGCGCCTGCGATGACGGCCGAGACTGCCAAGGGGCCGGCGCTCGTCGATTCCAAGAGCATGACCCTCTACACCTTCGACAAGGACATGGGCGGCAAGTCGATGTGCAACGGCCCCTGCGCCGCCAACTGGCCGGCACTGATGGCCGCCTCCGGCTCGGCTGCTAGTGGCGACTGGACGATGGTGACGCGGGACGACGGGACGATGCAGTGGGCCTACAAGGGCAAGCCGCTCTACACCTTCGCCAAGGATACGAAGCCCGGCGACATCACCGGCGACGGATTCCTCAACGACGCGTGGCACATCGCCAAGCCCTGATCGGTAAAGCCTCGTGGACGAGATCGCCGCCCTCATCGAACCGCAGATCCCAGCGTTGCGGCGCTACGCAGTCGCACTGTTGCGGGACCGCGAAGCGGCGGATGACCTCGTCCAGGACACCCTGGAGCGGGCGTTGTCCGGCTGGTCCGGACGTCGCCGCGACGGCGACCTGCGAGCCTGGCTGTTCACGATCGAGCGCAACCTGTTCCTCGGCACTGTTCGACGCCGGGGCCGGCGCGGCATCGATGTCGGCGCTGAGGCTTTGGAGCAGGTGCCCGATCCGGGTGCCGACCCCGAGGCCGTTATGGGGGCACGCGACGTGCTCACCGGACTCGACGCCCTGCCCGAGGAGCAGCGCTCAGTGCTACTGCTCGTCGCGGTCGAGGATCTGTCTTATGCGGAAGCGGCGCAGGTGCTCGGAGTACCGCTGGGCACGGTGATGTCGCGGTTAAGCCGAGCCCGGGAGCGGATGCGAAGTTTTCTGGAAACGGGTCGAACCGGCTTGTTGAGGAGGGTGAAATGAGCGGGGATCCGCGCCCGGTCGGCGAGGACGACCTGCACGGCCTGATCGACGGTCATCTTGAACCGGAGCGGCAGGCGCTGGTCGAGGCATGGCTCAGGGGAAACCCCGCGCGGGCGGCCGAGGTCTCGGCGGATCGCGCCCTGCGCGAGCGCTTGCGTACCCGCCTCGCGCCGATTGCCGAGGAGGCGATCCCGGCGCGGCTCCGGGTGGCCAACATCCGCTCGCGACATAGCCCAATAACCGGGCGCTGGCTTCCGGTCGCGGCTGCGGCCGTGTTCTGCCTCGCGGTCGGCGGTGCCGCCGGCTGGTTCGGCCATGCCGCGCGGCAGGTACCCACGGTCACGCTTGCGCGAACCGAGCCGGCGACCGACGACGCAGTGGCGGCCTTCCGCACCTACGTGGTCGAGGCGGTGCATCCGGTGGAGGTGCGCGCCGACGAGAAGCCGCACCTTGTTACGTGGCTCTCGAAGCGCCTCGGCCGGGCGGTGACCACCCCCGACCTCACGGCCTACGGCTTCCGCCTGATGGGCGGGCGGTTGTTGCCCGCTGGGTCCGAATCCGCAGCGATGCTGATGTACGACGACGACCACGGCACCCGGCTGACGCTCTACAGCCGCGTGGGCGATGCGGATGGCCGCACAGTGTTCCGCTTCGCCCGCGAGGGCGACGTCGCCGCTTTCTCCTGGGTCGATGGCGGCATGTCCTACGTCGTCACCGGTCGGACCGACGAGGCCCGGCTGCTCACCGTCGCGCAGGCGGTTGATGCGCAGGTCCGCGGCCTCGCGCCGGATCGGCAGCAGCCATGACCCTCGACCAGCTCCGCATCTTCGTGGCGGTGGCCGAGCGGCAGCACGTGACGCGGGCCGCCGAGGCACTGAACCTCGTTCAGTCGGCGGTCAGCGCGGCGATCGCCAATATCGAGGGGCGTCACGCCACCAAGTTGTTCCACCGGGTCGGCCGCGGGATCGAGCTGACCGAGGCGGGGCGCACGTTCCTTGTCGAGGCCCGTGCCGTGCTCGCCCGGGCGGAGGCCGCCGAACTGGTGCTCGCAGACCTCAGCGGCATGCGACGAGGGACGTTGGCGCTTTACGCCAGCCAGACCATCGCCAGCGACTGGCTGCCGCGCCATCTCGTTGCCTTCCGCCGGGCCTACCCCGAGATCGCTATCCGGCTGGCGGTGGGCAACACCACCGACGCCGCCGACGCGGTGCGCGCGGGGCAGGCCGAACTCGGCTTCGTTGAGGGAGCGCTGGACGACCCGACGCTCGCGAGCACGACCATCGCGCGAGACCAGCTTGTCCTCGTAGTCGCTCCTGGCCATCCCTTCGCCGGGGCTACTGCCCTCGAACCCAAGGAGCTCGCAACGGCCAATTGGGTGCTGCGCGAGGCGGGATCGGGAACCCGCTCGGCTTTCGAGGCGGCGCTGACGGACGCCGGCCTCGCTGCGGCTCAACTCCAAGTCACACTCGAATTGCCCTCGAACGAGGCGGTCCGCGCCGCCGTCGAGGCCGGGGGCGGGGCCGCCGTGCTGTCCGAGACCGTGGTCGCCGCAGCGCTTCGAGCCGGGACCCTGGTACGGGCGGCGTTCGCCCTGCCGAGCCGTCCTTTCCGGGTGCTGCGCCACAAGGAGCGCTACTGCAGCCGGGCCGCCGACGCGCTTCTCGACCTGATCGCGACGGCGAACATCAAATGAGTGAGCCCGCGAAACCCGTGCCCCCCGACGATCCCCGGGTGAGGCTCGCCGAGGACCGGACGGTGCTGGCAGCCGAGCGTACGTTCGTGGCGTGGCTTCGCACCGGGCTCGCCTTCCTCGGCGTCGGCCTGGCTGCGCAGCGCTTCCTGCGGGAGGTGCTGGCGGTTTGGCCGCTGAAGGTGCTGTCGCTCACGCTGATCGCCTGTGCGCTCGCCTCGTTCGCCGGCGCCGCATGGCGGGATCGGGCGATTCGAGCGCGTCTTGCCCATACCGAGATCCCGATGATGCCGCGCATCCTCACCGTCGGGATCGCGGCCCTGCTGATCGCGATCTCGGGCCTTGCGGCCACCGCCCTACTCTGGGCGTGAGGTCAGGCCACCGTGACCCGTACCCGGTGCCAGGCGGCGCTGAGGTAACCCTTGTAGTTCCAGGTGTCGTCCGGCGCCGCAGGCTGGGTCTGGCCGGCTGAGTCCCAGGCCCGCACCGCGAGTTCGTGTTCGCCCGCGGTCAGCTCGCAGTCGATCTCCCAGAACGTCCAGGCGTAGGGTGCGTCCGCATCGCGGTCGATCCGGGCCTGTGCCCAGCTGCGACCGCCATCCGTCGAGACGTCGACGCGGGCGACCGCGCGGTCGCTGGCGATGGCGTAGCCGCGGATCGCGTGCCGGCCGGCCTTCAACGCTGCGCCGCGGGCGGGCTCGCAGATCGCGCTGTTGAGCGGCATCGCCTCGATGGTGATGCCGTGGGTGGGGTCGGCGGTCTCGGCGGTCACGTCGGGCGGAAACAGCTTGTAGTCGTCGGCCTGCATCGGATTGTCGGAGGGCCGGTCCTGCACCGTGATGCGGGCGAGCCACTTCGGGCTGCGGATACCGGCAAATCCCGGCACCACCACGCGCAGGGGGTGGCCATGCTCGGGGGAGAGATGCTCGCCGTTCATTGCGAAGGCGACCAACGTATCGGGGGCCAGCGCCTTGGCGAGCGGGATCGAGGCGCCGAAACGCGTGTCCGTGTCCGCGATCCGGTCGTGGCTCTCGAAGGCCACGTGGCGCGTATCGCCCGCATCGATGCCGGCCGCGCGCAGCACGTCGGCGAGGCGCACCCCAGTCCATTTCGCGTTGCCGATGGCGCCGGGCGCCCACGGGTCGCCGGAGACCGGGGCCACCGCTAGCATGTCGGCCCGGCGGTTGCCGGCGCATTGCATTACCGCCGTGACGGTGACGGGCGCGAACCGCGTCTTCAGATCGGCAATGGACAGTTCGAGCGGCGTCGCAACCATCCCGTCGACGGTCAGGCGGTAGCTGTCGGCGTCGAGATCCGGGATATTCCCGTGGCTGCGGACGTAGAAGTCGGCCTGCTCGGTGAGGAAGGCGGCGCGTAGGCGATCGAGCGGTGGCTCGGCGTTGTAGGGCGCCTTTCCGTGGACGATGAGGCGGTCCTTGCGCTGGAACAGGCCGAGCATGGGGTCTTTGTCCTGCGTTCGTGACGTGTCGACGACGAGAACGCGCCGGGAGCCGAGAAGGCACCCAACGCGCGACGCCTCAGGGCTTCATGGTCGAGATGACCGCGTTCTTCGCCCGGTCCACCACGGCGACGCTAAGGTCGCGGTTGAGGACGTAGGCGTGGGCGTTGTCGGCCGAGAACGCGATCGCCTGGCGCGGCTCGTTCAGGCCGGTCACCGTGGCGACGACCTTGAGGGTGCCGGTATCGATCACCGAGAGCGAGTTGTCCTTGAGGTTGCCCGAATAGACGAAGTGCCCGTCCGGGGTCAGCGCGGCGCCGTAGGGGTCCTTGCCCACTGCCACCTCGGAGGTGACCTTACGGGCGGCGACATCGACCACGCCGATGGTGTTGCGGCCGCTGTTGGCTGCAAACAGCGTCTTTCCGTCCTTGGTGATCGAGATGGCGCGCAGCTTGTCGAACCCGGCGATCTCGCCGGTGATCTTGTTGGTGGCGGTATCGACCAACGTGATCTTGTCGCCGAGGAAGTTCGTCACGAACACGGTCTTGCCGTCCGGCGACAGCTTCACGCCCTGGCGCGGCTGCGCGAAGCCGGGGATCACAGCCTCGGCGAGCATGGTCCTGGTGTCGAACACGGTCAGCGTGCTTGCGGCCTCGTTATTGACGTAGAGCTTGCCCCCGTCGGCCGAGAGCACCGTACCGAACGAGCCGGGGCCCGCGGCGAGAACGCCGGCCTCCTTGCCGGTGGCGGTCTCGTAGACCGTGATCCGGCCGGTGCCGCTGTCGGAGACGTAGAAACGGGCGCCGTCCGGCGCGAACACGATGTTTCGCGGCGTGACGAAGCCGTCGAGGCGGCGCAGCACCGTGCCCTTGGCGACGTCGTAGACGACGACGGCGCTCTCCTCGCTGTTCGACACAGCGGCGACGGTCCCGGCGGCGTTCAGCGCCAGTGCGTTGTTCTTGATCGCGCCGTCGAAGCCGGCGGCGAACCCGGGCTGGGCCTGCGCTAGGAGCAAGGCGGCTCCGGCGAGGAGGGTGCGGAGGCTGGTGCGGATATGGGTCATGAAGCGGGTCTCTCGGGCATGCGCGCTCGTTCGGCGGCCGGGGCCTACCGTGAGGGCTGGTTCGAAATCGGAAATCCGTGGTCTAAGGCCGGGCCGGCCGTGCATCGCCCTGGGGAGACGCCGGAAGGCGCGGTCTATTCCCCGAGGCCGGCGAAAAAAGCGCGGCGGCCTCGGTATTCGGGGGTTCAGGGTGCCGGCTTCAACGCCGTCAGGTAGTCGACGATGGTCTGCACGTCGGCCTGATCAACGGGCGCATTGTAGACGTGGACCATCTTGTTCACGGTCTCGGTCCACTGCGCCTTCGTGAGCTTGGGTTGGGTTAGCACCATCCCGGCCGAGTGGCAGGCGAGGCAGTTGTTGTTGACCGCCTCGGCCCCCTGTCCGTCGGGGAAGGTCCGGTCGGAGGTCGGCATCGCGATGGATTGTGAGGTGAAGCGCATCGGCTCGGGGGCCGGGGCGGCAAGCGCCACCAGAGGAGACAAGGCGAGCGCGGCGATCAGGGCCGCCGGATGGATCGGGTTCATGGCTGGTCTCCTCAAGCGGCCTGGAAGGATACGGCCTCGATGCCGTTCTGCATGAAGCCGGCCCCGTTCCAGATCCGGTCCATGCCCTGCGCGACGCCGTTGGTGTTGGTGCAGCGGACCCTGACCGTGTGGGTGCCGGCGGCCAGCGCCGGCAGGCTGCCGTCGAAGCGGCGGAAGCTGTAGGGGCCCTCGTCCGCGCCGAGTTGCGCCGGAAACCACGTCGCCCCGCCGTCTCTGGAGAACTCGACCGCCTTTACCCCGCAATCGCCGCCGAAAGCGATGCCGCGGATGGCCACCGGCGTTCCGGCTGCCACCTTGGCGTCGTCCTGCAAATTGGTGATGAACGAGCGCGGCACCATCCTGTTGATCGGCACCGTCTTGAAGCCGGTCTGGCCTGGTTTGATGTTGGCGCCCGGCACGTCCGGAATGCGGTAGGCGGTCTTCATCCAGTATTGCTCGTCGGGCTTGTCCAGCACCTCGATGTCGGACAGCATCTTGACCCAGTAGGTCGAGTACCAGCCCGGCACCACGAGGCGGAGCGGGAAACCGTTGAGCAACGGGAGCTGCTCGCCGTTCATCGCGTAGGCGATCATCACCTCACCATTGTTGGCGTGGTCGAGATCGAGGGACTTCTTGAAGTCCGGCGCGTCGTCGACGACCGGCTCGTCGAGGCCGTTGAAGCGCACCTGCACGGCACCGGCCTTCACCCCGGCCTTTTCGAGCACGTCCTTGAGGCGCACCCCGGTCCAGCGGGCGTTGCCCATCGAGCCGTTGGCCCATTGCGCCCCGGGCACCCGCGGCTCGAACAGCCCGCGTGAATTGCCCGAGCACTGGTTCACCGCGGCGATCTCGAAGCGCGGCAGGCCGGCGATGGCGTCGAGCGAGAGCGAGAGTTCCTTATCGACGTGGCCGTGGACCTTGAGCCGGAAGGTGCCGGCATCGACTTCGGTCGGGATCGAGGCCCAGTGCCAGCGCACGTAGAAGCGGTCGTTGGGCGTGAACACGCCCTCGTCGAACACCGAGAACGGCGTCTCCAGCAGCGGCGGATGGGTGCGCTGGAGGATCATCTCGCCTTTGCCCGGAAAGGCGGTGGTCAGCGCCCGCTCGTCCGGGCCGCCGGGCAGCGGAAGCTTCACCGAGCCCGCGGCCCAGGCCGGCATGGCGGCGGCGAGGCTGCCGACCCCTAGGCCACCCAGGACGAGGCGGCGGTTCAACGGTTCGTGCAGATGGCGCATGATGTCTCCCTGGAATCGTTTGTTGGGCCGCGTCGGCCGGTCGCTAGATCTCGGTGTCGCCGTCGGCGGACGGCATTGGCGTCGGTCGAGACGGTTCGGTCTCGCCGCCGGAAACTCGGGTCATCGATCCAAGGCATCCCGGCAAAGAGGCGTCTTCTCCGTGAAGGAGATGCTACGGCGAGACGATTATTCCATCCAATGATCGTTCGAGATCTCAACGATCTCCGATTGCGATCATCCGAAGATCTCCGATCTCCGATCAATGGCGGGCGGCCGGATCAGATGATCGTCAGCCAAGCGGTGCCGACGGCGGCGACAGTCAGGGCGACCGTCCAGAATAGGACCCAGCGCATATGACCGCTGGTCTCGCCCTGCTAGGCCTCGTCGGTGGTCTCGATGGTGGGTCGGGTCATGACGGATCTCCCTGCCATTCGGGTGGTCGAAGGCTTCACGCGCCGCCGGACGGATGCCCGGCGGCCAAGGGGGCGCTGTCAGCGTCCGATCAGTTCCCGCGCCGGGCCGCCGGTCTCCTGGCCTCGGCCACGGGCGTAGGCCGGGAGTGCCGGGTTCTTGGCGTTGGCGCCATCGGCGTCGCCGTAGATCGGTGCGGATGGGCTGGTGATGAAGCGGACCTGCGGAGCGCGGAGGCCCTGGGCCTGCGAGAGGCCCGTCATGCCGACAAGCGCGGAGGCGGCGAGGGCGACGGCGGCGATCGTACGGGTCATGGTCGATATCCTTCTGGTGGGGTCGTCACGCCGGTTCGTGATGACAAGAAGGTAGCGGCCGGAAACCATTCGTACTAATGGTTTGATTAGCTAGTTTTAATCGATTGTTTTGATGATTAAGCGCCGCTTGCGAGTTGCTGTCTATCGCGGCGGCGCGCGATGCGGGGTCGTGCTAGAGCCGGTGCGTTGACCCTCCGAAGCCCAAGAGCGCCCCGTGTCCGAATCCAGTCTGCTGGCGATCAGCACAGGCCTAAAGCCGCTCTCGCGCCTCCAGCATCCGCGGGACGTGGTCCGACAATTCACGCCGAACTGGTTCACCGTGGTGATGGGCACTGGCGTGGTCGCCTTGACCCTCGACCGTCTGCCAGCGACGCATGCCCTGCTGGCCCCTGTGCCGCTCGGGCTCTGGCTCGCCTCCGTCGTGCTCTTCGCCACCTTCTGCTTGGTCTACGGCGCGCGCTGGATCTTCTACTTCGACGGCGCCCGACGGATCTTCGGACACTCGACGGTGTCGATGTTCTTCGGGGCGATCCCGATGGCACTGGCGACGCTTCTGAACGGGCTGCTGATATTCGGTCCGCCCTATCTCGGCGCAGAGACCGTCCGAATCGCACTGCCGCTGTGGTGGTTCGACGTGGCGCTCGCTCTGATCTGTGCTGTCGCGATCCCCTACCTGATGTTCACCCGTCAGGAGCACCGCATCGACCAGATGACGGCCGTATGGCTGCTGCCAGTGGTGACAGCCGAGGTCGTCGCCGTCTCCGGTGGCCTGCTCGCTCCAGCCTTGAGCGGCGAGAGCCAACAACTCGCCGTCATCGTCACGAGCTTCGTACTCTGGGGCGTCTCGGTCCCGCTGGCGCTGAGCATCCTGGCGATCCTGGTGCTGCGCATGGCGCTGCACAACTTGCCACCGCGTGAGATGGCCGCATCGAGCTGGCTCTCCCTCGGTCCGCTCGGAACCGGGGCGCTCGGCCTGCTCGTGCTGGGGCAGGCCGGTGGCCCGATCCTCGCGGCAGGCGGTTTTGCCGGCGCGCCCGAGATCCTCAGGATCACGGGCCTGATCGGCGCGCTGATCCTCTGGGGCTACGGCGCCTGGTGGTTTCTGCTCTCGCTCGCCGTCACCGTGCGCTACCTACGCGCCGGCGTTCCGTTCAACCTCGGCTGGTGGGGCTACATCTTCCCGCTCGGCGTCTATGCCCTGGCCACCCTGCGGATCGGCGAAGTGACGGCACTCAGCGGGTTCGCCTGGCTCGGAGCGGGCCTCGTCGGCCTGCTGACCCTACTCTGGCTGATCGTGTCCGTGCGCACGTTGCGCGGGGCCTATCGCGGGGAGCTCTTCGTCTCGCCCTGCCTCGCCGGGGCCTGACCGGGCCTCGGGCGCATCCGATCGGTTCAAGCGAGGCCCAGCACGCGGATCAGACCGAGGCTGACGGCGCCGAGTGCGACGAGCGAGGCGACCACCGCCAGGGTCACCCGTGCTCCGGCCTTAGCGACGCTGCGCACATCGACCCCGAGACCGAGCGCCGCCATCGAAACCACGGTCATCACGTTGGCAGTCTCCGACATCGGCGCGAGCGCGACCTGCGGGACCAGCCCGGCCGAGCGAAGGCCCGCGAGCGCCAGGAAGGCGAGGATGAACCACGGCACCAGGCGGTGGATCGCGAGGCCGGCGCGAGCAGGGCGGTCGCCGGCGGTGACGCCGGGGGCGGCCTCGTCGGTCTCCTCGCGCAGCCGGCTTGCGCCGAGCGAGAGCATCAGGACGACCGGGCCTAGCATCAGCACCCGGACGAGCTTCACCAGGGTTCCGACCTGGACGCTGAGCGCCGCGACCGGCGCGGTGGCGGCGAGGACCTGCGGAACAGCGTAGACGGTGAGGCCGGCGAGCACGCCGTACTGCATCGGCGACAGACCGAGCAGCGGCACCAGCAGCGGCAGGCCGAGCACCACCAGCACGCCCAGCACCGCGGTGAAGGCGATGGAGGCGGCGACGTCCTCGCCATCGGCGCCGATCACCGGTGCCGTGGCCGCGATCGCCGAGTTGCCGCAGATCGAGTTCCCGCAGGCCACGAGGATCGCCATGCGCGGATGCAGCCCGAGCGCTCGGCCGATGCCGTAACTCGACAGGATCGCCACGACGACGACGCCCGCGATGCCGAAGAGCAGGCCCGGTCCGGCGGCGAGGATCGTCGCGAGGCTGAGCGACGCGCCGAGCAGTACGACCGCGATCTCCAGCACGGTCTTGGCCCCGAAAGCGATGCCGGGAAAGAAACGCTGCGACGGGGTCCAGGCGGTGCGGATCGCGCTCCCGAGCAGGATCGCCAGCACCAAGGCTTCGAGCCAAGCGCGACCGAACAGGTGCGTCTCGACGGCTTCGAAGCCGATCGCTGCGGCGGTGACCGCCACACAGAGGCCCAGTCCCGGAAGGATGGCTCTCGTGCCGGCTAAGGCACGCGTCGAACGAGAGTGGGAGAAAAGTCTGGGCGCGGACATGGATGGCTCCGATGTGATGCCGGAGGATCCCAGGTCCCGTTCATTCACTCCAACGGAATGATTAGATGTTTCCCATCACTGAAATAGATGGAATGATGACCCCTTCAGAGTTTGCGGAGACCCATTTTGTGGGGCCGACAGGCGGATTCACCCGTCGATCCAACGGGCCTTGATCGCCGTGTCCGCAGCAAGCTCATAGATCCTGACGGAGCCCGTCGCGAGTTCGAGGTGCTCGACCTCCGCGGGGCTCAGGTCTTCAAGCGCCATGACAAGCGCCCGCAGGCAATTGCCGTGGGCAACGACGAGCACGTCTCCGCCCATGACCGCCGGCTGGATGGTTCGGAGGTAGCATGGCACGATGCGGGCGACGGTATCGCGAAGGCTCTCACCGTTCGGCGGCGCCTCGGCGTAGGAGCGGCGCCAGGTCTCGATCCGCTCCGCCCCCCAGCGCGCATCGGCGGCGATCTTGTCGAGCCCGCTGAGGTCGCCGTAGTCTCGCTCGTCGAGCGCGGCGAAGCGTTGGGGGACCAATCCGGGTTGCCCGAGCGCATCGAGAATAAGCCGGCCGCTCACGACGGCCCGCGTCAGCGTCGAGGTGAAGGCTGCGGAAAAGCGCCAGCTGCGCTCGGCCAAACGCCGCCCGGCTGCCTCGGCTTCCATCCGGCCCTGCTCGGTCAAGGGCGAGTCCAGCAATCCCGTGAACAGGCCGGATCGGTTGGCTACGCTCTGGCCATGCCGGACCAGCACGAGATGTCGCGTGACCGGGGCTTTGCAATCGTGAATCACGCTGTCTCCCGAGGCAGAGCGCTTTCGTGCCGGTCGCATCGCCTCTGATGATGTCGGCATCCGACTTCAACGAACTTCGACCCTGCGATGGGTTGGACCGTCCATCCGGAGTCGGCAGGTCATCTTAGGTCCGCTTAAGAACGTCTTGCGACCGAAAGCAGCCAAGCTGCTTCCCACCCGGTGCGGACGGTTGAGGCCAACATTAAGCATCGGATTTCCACGACTTGTTGGATCAGCCACGAGGCCCGAAGAGGATCACGCCCATGCCCGCCAGGCAGATGGCGGCACCGGACAGGTCCCATCGGTCGGGCTGGTGCCCTTCTGCCAGCCACAGCCATAGGATCGAGGCGGCGATGTAGACGCCGCCGTAGGCCGCGTAGGTGCGGCCGGCGGCCTCGCTGTCCACCAGGGTCAGGAGATAAGCGAAGAGCCCGAGCGAGACCATGCCCGGGGCCACCCACCACATGGTCCTGCCGAGCCGGAGCCACGCCCAGAACGCGAAGCATCCGGCGATCTCCGCCAGGGCGGCACCGGCATAGGCGAGGAAGGTCTGCATCCCCCGCCCCGTCGCATGGCCGGCCCGAAAGGCCAAGGTGGTACCCTAAGTCACCGTGGCGCCGTGGTAGCGCGCGAACGAGCGGCGACCGCCAGGCGCGAACAGGATGACGTCGTAGGTGTCCGGCTCCATGCCCTCGACCTCCATGCCGGGCGACACCGCGGGCATGCCCGGAACGGCTAGGCCCGTCCCTATGGGTTTCTCCGTCAGGAGGCGCTTGATCGCCCCGGCCGGGACATGGCCCTCGACGACGTAGCCGTCGACCTGGGCCGTGTGGCATGAGGCGAGGTCGCGTGGCACGCCGAGGCGGATCTTCAGCGGGTTCACGGGTCCCTCGGTCACGGCGGCCGTAAACCCGTTCTCGCGGAGATGGGCGATCCATTTCTCGCAGCAACCGCAGCTGGGGTCCTTGGTCACGGCGAGCGTGGGCAGGCCCTGCGCGAGGGCATGCCGACCGAAGGCCACCGATGCCGTCATGCCCAGGACCACGGCACGCCGGTTCGTCCTCGTCGTCTCGTTCATGGTCGATCTCCCGTTCCCGCTAGGCGGCCAAGGTCGTTTTCGTTTTTTCGCCGGATTCTCCCAGGGCTCCGGGCTTCGGCAGTCCCCAGCCCTTCACCAGGCCGTAGACCGCCGGGATCACCACGAGGGTCAGGACGGTCGAGGAGACCATGCCGCCGATCATCGGCACCGCGATCCGCTGCATGACCTCCGAGCCGGAGCCCGTGCTCCACAGGATCGGCAGGAGCCCGGCCATGATGGCCACCACCGTCATCATCTTCGGCCGGACCCGCTCGACCGCGCCGACCATGATCGCCCGCCGCAGGTCGTCGCGGTTGAACGTCCGCCCGTCGCGTTCGCAATCGGCGCGCACCTCGGCGAGCGCGTGGTCGAGGTAGACCAGCATGATCACGCCGGTCTCCGCGGCGACGCCGGCCAACGCGATGAAGCCGACCACGACCGCCACCGACAGGTTGAAGCCCATCCACCACATCAGCCAGACCCCGCCGACGAGGGCGAAGGGCAGCGACAGCATGACGATGAGCGTCTCCGTGAGCCTCCGGAAGTTGAGGTAGAGCAGCAGGAACACGATCAGCAGCGTCAGCGGCACCACGACCTTCAGCCGGGCGGTCGCGCGGTCGAGGTATTCGACCTGCCCGCTCCACTGCACGAGGGTTCCCTGCGGCAGGCTCACCTCGTTGGCGACCGCCGCCCTGGCCTCGGCGACGTAACCCCCGAGGTCGCGACCGGCGACGTCGACGTAGATGAAGACCGCGAGCTGGCCGTTCTCGGTCCGGATCTGGGTTGGGCCGCGGTTCAACTGCACCTTGGCGACCTCGCCGAGCGGCACCGTACCCCCGCCGGCGATCGGCACCTGGACCTCGGAGGCGATGGATCGCGGGTCGGACCGGAAGGCGCGCGGGTAGCGTACGTTGACGGTATAGCGCTCGCGGCCCTCGACGGTGTTGGTGACGCTCTCTCCTCCGAGCGCCATGGCGATCACGTCCTGCACCTCGCCGACCGTCAGCCCGTACCGGCCCAGCGCCTCGCGCTCGGGTGTGATGTCGAGGAAGTAGCCGCCCTGGACGCGCTCGGCGTAGGCGCTCGACGTGCCCGGGACCGCCTTCACCACCGCCTCGACCTGGCGGGCGACCTTCTCCATTTCCGTCAGGTCCGTCCCCAGCACCTTGATCCCGACCGGCGTGCGGATGCCGGTCGAGAGCATGTCGATGCGGGCGCGGATCGGCTGGGTCCAGGCGTTCGAGACCCCGGGGAACTGGAGCGCGGCGTCCATCTCGGCCCTAAGGCTCGCCGTCGTGACCCCGGGGCGCCACTCGGCCTTCGGCTTCAGGTTGACGATGGTCTCGAACATCTCGCTCGGCGCCGGGTCGGTCGCGGTGTTGGCCCGTCCGGCCTTGCCGTAGACCGAGGCCACCTCGGGGAAGGATTTTATGATCCTGTCCTGGGTGGCGAGCAGGTCCCCGGCCTTGGTCACCGAGATGCCCGGCAGGGTGGTGGGCATGTACATCAGGGTGCCCTCGTCGAGGTCGGGCATGAACTCCGACCCAAGTCGGCTCGCAGGCCACGCCGTCGCCGCCAGGACGACCACGGCCAGCAGGATCGTGAGGACACGCGCCCGCAGGACGCCGGCGATGAGGGGGCGGTAGACCCAGATCAGGAGCCTGTTCACAGGGTTGCGGTGCTCGGGGATGATCCGGCCTCGGACGAAGAGGACCATCAGCGCCGGGACGAGGGTCAGGGACAGCACCGCCGCCGCCGCCATGGCGAACGTCTTGGTGAAGGCCAGCGGACCGAACAGGCGGCCCTCCTGGCTCTCCAGTGTGAAGATCGGCAGGAAGCTGACCGTGATGATGAGGAGCGAGAAGAACAGCGACGGCCCGACCTCGTCCGCGGCCTCGATCAGGATCTCGACCCGGGGCTTGCCTGGGTCCGCCCGCTCCAGGTGCTTATGGGCGTTCTCGATCATCACGATGGCGGCGTCGATCATGGCGCCCACCGCGATGGCGATGCCACCGAGGCTCATGATGTTCGCCCCGAGCCCCAAGGCCTTCATGCCCGCGAACGCCATCAGGATGCCGACCGGCAGCATCAGGATCGCGACCAGCGCGCTGCGGACGTGGAGCAGGAACACGACGCAGACGAGGGCGACGATGGCGCTCTCCTCGATCAGCGTGCCCTTGAGGGTCTCGATGGCCGCCTCGATCAGGTGCGAGCGGTCGTAGACCGGCAGGATCTCCGTGCCCTTGGGCAGGCTGGCGGCGACCTCGGCAAGGCGGGCCTTCACGTTCTCGATGACGTTCAGGGCGTTCGCCCCGAACCGCTGCAGGACGATCCCGCCGGCGACCTCGCCGTCGCCGTTCATCTCGGTGATGCCGCGGCGCTCGTCGGGGCCGAGCTCGACCTTGGCGACGTCCTTCACCCGCAGCGGCGTACCCGCCTCGGTCTTCAGGACGATGCTCTCGATGTCGGCGACGCTCTTGAGGTACCCACGGCCACGGACGACGAACTCGAACTCGGAGAGCTCGACGGTGCGACCGCCCACATCGGCGTTGCTCGACCGGATCGCTTCCCGGAGCTTGGACAGGGTGATGCCCTGCGCCCGCAGCCGGTTCGGATCGACCACGACGTTATACTGCTTCACAAAGCCGCCGACGCCGGCGACCTCCGCCACGCCCTCGGTGCGGGACGCCCCGAAGCGCACGACCCAGTCCTGGAGCGAGCGGAGCTCGGCGAGGCTCCGTTCCTTGGCGACCACGACGTACTGGTAGACCCAGCCGACCCCGGTCGCGTCGGGTCCCAGGGTCGGGGTCACGCCGGCCGGCAGGCGTTTGGCCACGGTGTTCAGGTATTCGAGCACCCGGCTCCGGGCCCAGTACGGGTCGGTGCCGTCCTCGAAGATCACGTAGACGAACGACACCCCGAAGAAGGAGAAGCCGCGTACGACCTTCGACCGGGGCACCGTCAGCATGGCGGTGGTCAGTGGGTAGGTGACCTGGTCCTCGATGACCTGGGGCGCCTGCCCGGGGTACTCGGTGTAGACGATGGTCTGGACGTCCGAGAGGTCCGGGATGGCATCGAGCGGCAGGGTCCTCAGGGCGTAGAGCCCGGCTCCCACCGCGAACACCGTCCCGATCAGGACCAGCATCAGATTCCTCGCCGACCAGGCGATCAGGCGGGAGATCATGGCGCCTTCCCCTCGGCGGCGGCCTGCGGCCTGGGATCGGGCTTGGGTTCGGAAAGCCCCTGCAGCGCCGCCTTCAGGTTGCTCTCGGCATCGATGAGGAAGTTCGCCGAGGTCACCACCCGGTCGCCCGCGGCGATGCCGTCGCGGATCTCGACGTAGCCGTCGCCGCGGGTGCCAAGCCTGACCGGTCTCGGCTCGAAGCGGCCCTCGCCCCTGTCGAGCAGGACGACCTGTTTCGTGCCGGTGTCGATGACCGCGTCATCGGGCACCGCCACCACCGGCTTGGCGCTGCCGGTGGCGATCGTCACGTCGGCGAACATGCCCGGGCGCAGGTCCCCGTTCGGGTTCGGCAGCTCGATGCGCAAGCGGGCTGTCCGGGTCGCCATGGCGAGGTGCGGGTAGATCCGGGTCACCGCGCCGGTGAAGACGCGATCCGGGAACGTCCGGGCGCGCACGGTCGCCGTCTGGCCCTCCGCCACGGCCGCCAGGTCGCGTTCGGTCACGTCGGCCAGGACCCAGACCTTGGAATGGTCGACGAGCTTGAACAGCGTGTCGCCGGACTTGGCGCGCATGCCGTCGGAGACGTTGCGCTCGACCACGACGCCGTCGCGCGGGGCCGACCACGTGATGGTCGCCGGCACCTTTCGGGATCGCTCGATCTCGTCGATGACCTCGGGCGGGATGCCGAGGTTCTCCAGCCGTCGGCGGGCTCCCTCGTAGCCGATGCCGGTGAGGTACTGCGCGGCGGCCGCGTTCATCTCAGGCGAGAACAGGCGCAGGAGCGGCTGGCCCTTGTGCACGTGGTCGCCGGTGGTGACGGCCTCGACCTTCTCGATGAAGGCGTCGGTGCGCATGGCGATGACCGAGATCCGGCGCTCGTCCTCCTCGATGGCGCCGGGGGCCCTCACCGGCATCGACAGGACCCGTCGCTCGGCCACCGCCGTCCGGACCCCGGTGCGCTGGAGCTTGCCCGGAGAGATTTTTACGGTGCCGTCGTCGGTGTCCTCGCCCTCGTAGACGGGGAGGTAGTCCATCCCCATCGCGTCCTTCTTCGGAATCGGCGAGGTGTCCGGAAGGCCCATCGGGTTGCGGTAGAAGCGCACCTTGCGGGCGCTCGCAGGCATCGTGGTCAGACCCTTGGCCATGTCGCCGTGCCCAGGGTCGGGCATCGCCTCCGCCTCGTCGGGTTCGTCGAAGCGCACGTCCTCGCTGGCGCGGACGGCGCGATAGTCTCGACCGTCCGCCATGCGCGTCGGCTCGGACGCGTAGTCCGGCTTCCCGTCCGGGTCCTGGTAGTAGACGACGGGTCCCGTCGCCTTGGCCGGGACCCGAGCGGGCACCGAAGAGGGTTGCCGGGTTCCCGGCAGCCAGTTGGCGAACCCGGTCCGCGCCTGCTGGACGAGCGCCGGCACGGGGCTACCCTCATGCCCCGCGCCGTACCCCAAAACCCCCGCCGCGAGCGCGGCGAGGGTCCCGGCTGCCCAAGCCGACCGGCTCACTTGGTGGCCTTGAACACCAGCTTGTTCTCGACGGTGCCGGCCTCGCCTTGGACCTTAGCCCCGAGCGAGAGGCGCCAGCCGCCGGCCATCGTCAGCTTAGCCTTGAACCGGTAGAGGCCCGGCTCCGGCGAGGGCAGCTGCTCGATCTTCGAGGTCATCTCCTCCATGCTGTCGGGCGCCATGTCGATCCGCTTGGCAAAGATGACGGCGTTCGGCACGGGCTTGGACGTGCGCTTGTCGACGAGGCGCACGTCGAGGATGGCCTCGCCCTGCCTGGCCTCGTCCTTCACCAGTTGGAACTCGTAGTCCTTGGTGTCGGCCCGGGCCGCGGTGGTCAGGGCGAGGCCGAGCAGCGCAGCCGTCAGGGCGCGCGAAAACGATGTCTTGGACACGGTCGATGATCTCCTGAAAACGATGGGACCCGGGCCTTCAGGCGCTCGGGATCGGCCGGCGCAGGCGCCGGCGGCATCGGGTTCAGGCTCGGGGAGGCTCGGTGGGCGGCCCTTGCGACAGGCTGTCGAAGGAGGCGGTGACGGCCCGGGCGGGCCCCTCCATGACGGCAACGCGGCCCGGAAGTCCGACGGCGACCGGCAGGCCGGTGGCGACCTTCGCCAGGCAAAGCGCCATCAGGGGACAGCCCTTCGAGCAATCGGGCATGTCCGGCCGCTCCTTGGGGCAACACGGCATCTCGTCCATGGCCATCCCGGCCATGTCGGCCATGGCTTCGTCGGGCATCGCCATGGCGTGCCCCTGAACGGCCATCGGCACGCGCATGCCTGCGGCGGCCGCGGATGCGGTCACCGGCGCAAGGGCGAGGCCGATCACCGCCAGGAGCGGGAGCAGCCTGCGAAGGGCGAGCCAGAAGGTCACCGTCGGACGATGCCACAATGCGCGACGGCGAGGAAGGGAGCGTTCATCACCGGTGCCGCCCCACCTTCCAGGCCGAGACGAGAAGGATACCGGCCAGCGCCGGAAGCAGGATCGCACCTGGAACCATGCCGAGCAGCCGCCCGCCGACGAAGGTCCCGAGGATCGATCCCGCCGCCATCACCAGCACGAAGGTACGATTGCGTCCGATCACGGCGAAGCTGCCGTCACGGCTGTAGCGGGCGAACGCCATCAGCATGGTCGGGAGCGACACGGCGAGCGACAGGCTCCCGGCCAGCTTGATGTCCACGCCGTACAGGATGATCAACGTCGGGATCAGGAGCTCCCCGCCCGCGACCCCGAGCACGGCCGCCACAACGCCGATCAGGAACCCGGCCAGCACCCCCGCCACGACCTGCGCCGACCCCGTCAGGAGAGGCATGGCGCCCTCCGAGCCGTGTCCGAGCAGCAGCACGCCCGCGATGCCGACCAGCATGATCGCGATCACCCGGTAGAGGGTCTCCGAGCGCAGGCGCGTGGCCCAGCCCGCGCCGATCCAAGCCCCCGCCAGGCTGCCTGCCAAAAGGTTCGCGATCACGGCCCAATGCGCGCCGACCTCTGCGAAGGGTACCGTTTCGGCTCGGAACGGCAGCGCGGTCGCGACCACGATCAGCGACAGCAGCTTGTTGAGGATCACCGCCTCCAGGGCAGGGAACCCGAACGCCCCGATCAGCAGGGGCAGCCGGAACTCGGCTCCGCCCAGGCCGATCATACCCCCGAGGACTCCGATCAACGTGCCGGCGCCGAACGCCCCGACGATGCGTCCGCTCATGTCACCTCCCGGAGGTCCAGGGCCTCGCGCATCCGGGCGTCGACGCTGCCGCGCAGGATCTCGGCCGGCGTCCCGGTCCCTAGTGTCTCCCCGGCGTCGAGGACGCAGATCCGGTCGGCCAGCGTCTCCGCCTCCGACAGGTCGTGGGTGACCATGACGATGGGAATGCGGATCTCGGACCGCAGCGAGGCGAGCTCGTCCTGCATGCGTCGGCGCGTCCGCCGGTCCACCGCCGAGAACGGCTCGTCGAGGAGCAGGACCCCCGGGTCCCGGGCAAGGGCGCGCGCGACGGCCACGCGCTGCTGCTGCCCCCCGGACAGGGCCGAGGGCATTCGGTGTTCCAGGCCATCGAGGTGGACCATGCGCAACAGCGCCTGGGCCTTGGCATCGCGTTCGCCACGCGGCCGGTGTCCCATGGCGGCCGTGACGTTGCCCAGCGCCGTCATGTGCGGGAACAGGGCGTAGGACTGGAACACCAACCCGGCCCGCCGGCGGTGGGGCGGCACGTCAATGCCGGCATCCGTGTCGAGCCAGACGGCGCCGCCGCATCGCACCGCCCCGGACACCGGACGGTAGAGCCCGGCCACGGTCCTCAGGACGGTCGTCTTCCCGCTGCCGGACGGCCCCACCAGGGCGAGCATCTCCCCCGGCCCGCAATCGAGGTCGACGTCGAGCGGGATCGGGCCTCCCTGCCGGAGGCGAACCGTGAGGCCGGGGGCGTCAGCCACGGAGGGTGACGCGGTTCGACAGGGCGTAGGTCACGGCGAGCGCGATCAGGCTCAGCACGAGGAGGAAGGCCGCCATCACGCCGGCGGCCTGCATGTCGAAGGCCTGCACCCGGTCGTAGAGGGCGATGGCGACGGTGCGGGTCTCACCGGGGATCGACCCGCCGACCATCAGCACCACGCCGAACTCACCCACCGTATGCGCGAAGGTGATCACCAGGCCGGTGACGATGCCCGGCCATGCCAGCGGCAGGTCGATGGCCCAGAGCACCCGCCACGGGGAGAACCCGGACACCGAGGCGGCCTCGCGGACGTCTGCGGGGATGGCCTCGAACCCGCGCTGCATCGGCTGGATGGCGAAGGGCAGGTTCGCGATCACCGAGGCCAGCAGGAGTCCCTCGAAACTGAAGGCGAGAGGGTGACCGAACACGGACTTCCACGCCTGCCCGAGATGCGACCCGCCCCCGAACGTAACCAAGAGATAGTACCCGAGCACGGTCGGCGGGAGCACGAGGGGCAGCGCCAGCAGGGCCTCGACGACCGAGCGGCCCCGGAAGCGGCGGAACGCCAGCCGGCGCCCGACGAGCACGCCGATGGGCAGCAGGACGAGAACGGTCAGGGCCGCGAGGCGCAGCGAGACCGAGAGCGCGGTCCAGTCCATCGGATCACGGCGTCTCGCCCGGGAGGACGAACCCGAATTTCTTCAGCACGGCCCGGGCCGGCGGTGTCTGCATGTAGCCGTAGAACGCCTTCGCGGTCTCCCCGGCATTCGCCATCAGCACCATCCGCTGGCGCAGGGGCAGGTGCCACTCGACCGGCACCAGGGCATACGTGCCGAGCTTGGCGACCTCCGGCGAGAGCGCGAGCGAGTAGGCGAAGATCCCGCCCTGTGCGGACCCGCCGGTAGCGAACTGCGCGGCCTGGGCGACGTTCTCGCCGAGCACAAGCCTGGGCTTGGCGGCGTCCCACAACCCCTGGTGCGTCAGGGCCTGCTCGGCGGCCCGCCCGTAGGGGGCATGCTCGGGATTGGCGATGGCGAACTTCTGGATGCGCCCGTCGTCCAGGGCTGCCTTCAAGTCCGAGAAGGACGGGTCGGGTTTCAGCGGGGAGCCCAACGGAGCGAACAAGACGATCCGCCCCTCGGCGTAGAGGGTGCCCCGGTCCTGCGTCCGGCCGGCATCGGCGAGCTTGAACACGAAGCCCTCGTCCGCCGAGAGGAAGATCTCGAACGGCGCGTCCTGCTGGAGCTGCCGGGCGAAGTTACCGGACGAACCGTAGGTGACGCTCAGGTCCTTGCCCGTGTCGGCGCGGAATTGGGTGACGACGGCATCGAGCGCGAACTTGAGGTCCGCGGCGGCGGCAACGCGGGGGGCGGTCTCCGCGAGGGCGGCACCCGTGAGCGTCAAGGTGATGGCGACGGCCAGGGCGAGGGATGGAAGAGGCGATCTCATGTCCAACCCGATATAGCGGCCCGGCTATATCGGCAAGGACGTCTCGTTGGCCTCGGGCTCGTCGACGGGCTTCAGGAGCGCAAGCAATCCGGTCAGGTCGGACGCGGTGGCCACCGCGGCGGCGCGCTCCATGCTGCGAAACCCATCCAGGACGGCATCCCCGGTCTCGCTGAGGCGGGCGCCACCGCCCGTCCGGCCGCCCTTCGCCGTGATGACGAGAGGGTTCAGGAAACCGGCGTTCAGGGTGTCGATGAGGTACCAGGCGCGCTTGTAGCTCATCCCCATCCGGCGCCCGGCCGCCGCAATCGACCCGGTCTCGCGGATGCCCTGGAGGAGGTCCGCCTTGCCTGGCCCGAGAAGCGTGCCTCGGCCGAGGTCGACCCGAAGCCGGACGACGCCCCCATCCGTTCCGTCGCCATCGGCCTTGTCAGTCATATGATCCCGTTGTTCGGCCACCTGCATCGTGGCTTGAGGGAAGGCTCGCTGCCGGCATGTCGTCGGTCCTATCGCCCCCAAAGGGTTGCGGCTACCTGACCCGCCAGAGCGCCAGCGCCAATCCGACATTGGCAACGGACAATCCCATGAGCAGCAGGTAGGTCGCATCGGCCCCCCAGAAGGTGAGGACGAGCGCGCCCAGCGATGGGGCGAACGCCTGGGCCACCAGGCCCGGCCTTGCCAGCCTTCCGACGAGCGGGGCGTAGCGCTCCGGTCCGAACAGCGCCAGCGGCACCGTCCCCCGGGCAATCGAGTAGATCCCGTTGCCCGCCCCGTAGAGGACCAACGCCAGCCCGACCATGGGCAGGCCGGCCGCCAGCGTCGCGACCCCGATGGCGACCAGCACCATCGCGGCCGTAAGGGTCCAGAGGGGGTGATGCCGTCCCTTGCCAGCCATCTCGACGATGCGGGCGCCGACCTGGGAGGGGCCGATCAGGGCGCCGTAGGCAACCGCCGAGGAGAGCGCCACCCCACGAGCCTGGAGCAAGGTGATGAGGTGAACCGAGACCATGGCCATCACCGTGCCCCCGAGGGTCAGCACCCCCGCCATGAGGAGGAAGGCACGGCGTTCCCGACCATCGAGCCGAACGCTCGGGGCCGCGTCTGCGGATCGCGCGACGGGACGTACGGGCGGCCGGGGGATCACGATGAGGACGAGGGGAAGCGTGATCAAGAGATGGAGTCCGGCGTAGGTGAGACAGGTCCAGCGCAATCCGATCCGCTCCACGAGGAACGCCGAGAGGGGCCAGCAGACCGTGCTCGCGAAGCCGCCCCACAGGGTCAGCGTGGTGATGGCGGGCCTTGCCTCGGCCCCGTAGAGACGTCCGAGGGTGGCGAAGGCGGGGTCGTACAGTCCGGTGCCCATGCCGAGGCCGATCAGGAGCCAGCCTCCGAGGTATGTCGGTAGGTTCGGCGCCAGACCGAGGATGGCAAGGCCGACGGCGAGGGCGACGGACGCGAAGGCAAGGACGGGGCGCCCGCCATGTTCGCCGATGAAGGCCCCCACCCGCGGCGAGGCCAAACCCGCGACGAGGAGGCCGAGGGACAGGCCGCCGATGACCCATCCCAAGGGCCACCCCGTGTCCGCCGACATCGGGGCGGCCAACACCGACAGCAGGTAGAACGACGAGCCCCAGGTCAGGATCTGGACCACGCCCAGGGCCGAGATCACGGGCCATCGGCGCGCCGGGGCCATCGGCGCGCTACCGGGCCCCAAGGATGGGTAGCCACAACGCCAGGGCCGCCAGGGTGACGAGCAGCACCGGCGGGGTGATGACCAGGCCGACCCGCATGTAGTGGCCCCAGGTGATGCGCTGGCCCTTGGTGTCGAGGACGTGGAGCCAGAGCAGGGTCGCCAGACTCCCGATGGGCGTGAACTTCGGGCCGAGGTCGCAGCCGATGACGTTGGCGTAGACCATGAGCTCGCGCATCAGCGGCGACAGGTCCGGGGCCTGCTGGATCGAAAGCGCACCTACGAGCACGCTCGGCATGTTGTTCATCACCGAGGAGAGGATGGCGGCGGCGAACCCGGTCCCGATGGTGGCGACGAACGGGCCAAAGCCCGAGAGCCAGACGAGCCCCTGCGCCAGGTAGTCGGTCAAGCCGGCGTTCTTCAGGCCGTATACCACGAGGTACATGCCGAGGCTGAACAGGACGATCTGCCAGGGAGCCCCGGTCAGGACCTTGCGAATGGGGATGACGCGGCTGCGGTTCGCCAACGCCAAGAGGACGAGCGCCCCCGCACAGGTGACCACCGAGACCGGCACGCCGAACGACGCGGTGACGAAATAGGCCACCAGCAGCAGGCCGAGGAGCGGGAAGGCCGCCTTGAAGACCAGCGGGTCCCGGATCGCCTGGCGCGGCGCCTCCAGTTCGGCCACCGGGTAGGTGGCGGGCAGGTCGCGCCGGTAGAACAGCCACAGCACCACCAGGGTCGCGGCCAGCGAGACGAGGTTCACCGGCACCATCACGGCGGCGTAGCGGCTGAACGAGATGTCGAAGAAGTTCGCCGAGACGATGTTGACCAGGTTCGAGATCACCAGCGGCAGGCTGGTCGAGTCCGCAACGAACCCGCAGGCGACGATGAAGGCCAGGGCGGCGGCCGGCTTGAAGTCCAGCCGGAGCAGGATGGCCAGCACGATGGGGGTGAGCAGCAGGGCCGCCCCGTCGTTGGCGAACACCGCCGCGATGGCCGCGCCGAGGAGCATCACCAGCGGGAACAGCAGGCGCCCCCGCCCGCCGCCCCAGCGGGCGATGTGGAGCGCCGCCCAGTGGAAGAAGCCGGCCTCGTCGAGGAGCAGCGAGATGATGATGAGGGCGACGAAGGTGAAGGTGGCGTCCCAGACGATGTGCCAGACCACCGGGATGTCCCCCAGGTGGATGACCCCCGTGGCAAGGGCCACGGCGGCCCCGATGAGGGCGCTCCACCCGATCCCGAACCCCTTCGGCTGCCAGATGACGAAGACGAGGGTGACCACGAAGATGGCGAGCGCGAGCATCGGGACCGTTTCTTGTTCTTGATTGCGTGAAGAGGCTCAGGCGGTGGCGACGCGGCGCCCGTGCTCGTCGACGACGCGCTCGCCGTCCTCCTTGACGAACTCGCCCTGCTGGGCCGGCAGGAGGTCCAGCACCGCTTCCGACGGACGGCAGAGTGCGACGCCCTTCCGGCTGACCACCAGGGGCCGGTTCAATAGGATCGGGTGCTCGGAGATGGCGTCCAGAAGCTGGTCATCCGTCAGGCTCGGGTCCGAGAGCCCGAGCTCGGCGTAGGGCGTCCCCTTCTCCCGCAGGAGGTCGCGCACGGTGATGCCGGCGCGCTCCGCGAGCTGGCGAACCAGGATGCTGTTCGGCGGTGTCTTCAGGTACTCGATGACGTGCGGCTCGATGCCGGCATTGCGGATGAGGGCCAGGGTGTTGCGGGACGTGCCGCAATCCGGGTTGTGGTAGATGACGACGTCCATCACGCGACCTCCGGACGGGGCGAGGTGGCGCCGGCCTGCTGGCCGATCTCGCGAACCTTGGACGTCAATGCGACCTGGTCGAGGCTCGCCACGGGCAGCGCAAGGAAGGCCGAGATCCTGTTCTTTAGGTAGCGTTGGGCGGTCACGAAGGCGGTCTTGCGCTCAATCTCGCTACCCTCGACCGCGGCGGGGTCCTCGATGCCCCAGTGCGCCGTCACCGGCTGGCCGGGCCAGAACGGGCAGGCCTCGCCGGCGGCGTTGTCACAGACCGTGAAGACGAAATCCATGACCGGCGCGTCTGCGCCGGCGAATGCGTCCCACGACTTCGAGCGAAGGCCCTCGGTAGGGTACTCGGACTCGCCCAGAACTTGGATCGCCATCGGGTTGACGTCGGGCTTGGGCTGGCTGCCGGCCGAGAACGCCCGGAAGCGTCCGTGGCCGTCCTTGGCCAGCATCGCCTCGGCGAGGATCGAGCGGGCCGAGTTGCCGGTGCAGAGGAACAGGACGTTGTAGACGCGGTCAGGCATGGCTGGTGTTTCCCGTGGGTAGGCAACAGGCGGACAGGGCCGCGACGGCGGGGGCGCAGACCTCGGGTCGGCCCTGGCAGCAATCGCGCATCAGGAACTGGATCAGGTCCGACAGGTCCGGGTAGGCGGCGCTGTAGATGATCGACCGGCCCTCTCGCCGGGAGGTGATCAGCCCGGAATGCGAGAGCTCCTTGAGGTGGAACGACAGGTTGGTCCCTGACACGCCGACCGCCTCGGCCAGCATGCCGGCCGCCATCCCTTCGGGGCCGGCGGTCACGAGTTGGCGCACGATGCGCAGGCGGTGCTCCTGGCCAAGGGCTGCAAAGGCAGCCACGGCTTGCCGTTCGTCCATCATGATGTCAATATCTCAATCATCATTGAAACGTAGAGGAACGAAGCGTCTTGGACAAGCCCCAACAGCCTTTCGCCGATGGATTGCCCAACCTCAGCGAGGGGCACTTCGTGGTGCCGACGGCGACCGACCTGCAGGTGCAGGCACCGTTCACCCACTCCCCACGCTTCCTGATCCTGTACGGCTCGCTCCGGGAGCGTTCCTTCAGCCGCTTCCTCGCGTACGAGGCGGCACGCCTTCTAGAGGCGATGGGCGGCGAGGTGCGGATCTACGACGCGCACGGGCTGCCGTTGCCAGACGACGCCACGGCCGATCACCCGAAGGTCCAGGAACTCCGGAACCTCTCGATCTGGTCGGAGGGGCACGTCTGGGTCAGCCCCGAACGCCACGGCGCTATGACCGGGGTGATCAAGAGCCAGATCGACTGGCTCCCCCTGTCGGAAGGGTCGGTGCGCCCGACGCAGGGGCGGACCCTGGCCGTGATGCAGGTCTCCGGCGGCTCCCAGTCATTCAACGCGGTCAACGGCCTGCGCGTGCTTGGGCGCTGGATGCGGATGATCACCATCCCGAACCAATCCTCGGTGCCGATGGCCTACAAGGAGTTCGACGACGCCGGCCGGATGAAGCCGGGGCCGCTCTACGACCGGGTCGTCGACGTCTGCGAGGAGCTGGTGAGGTTCACGCTCCTGACCCGGGAGCGAGCCGACCATCTCGTCGACCGGTACTCCGAGCGCAAGGAGCGCGAGCCTGAGCGCCTGAAGGCCGTGGCGGTCGACATAGGGTTCGTCAAATGACCTTCGTGACCCGACCGGAGTGGGCACCGACCCATCGTCAGCATGGCGGGGCGATGGCAGGGGACGCCGCCATCCTCGCCATGATCCGGCCCAGCGTGACCGGCCGCCAATCCCAGCAATCGACGCCGACGTCGAGGCTCGTCCGGGTGGCCGGAATGCCGCCGTGGGAGTGCCCGTAGACGTGCAGGTCGCCGTGCCATGCATGGGGCCACGTCACGTGCGCATAGTGGCTTGCCCAAAGGGCGACGCGCTTCGGCATGCCCGGATCCTGGACGAAGATCCTCTGGACGTCGACGACGGGGCCGGCCCATTCGAGGCGGTCACCGAGGCCGTGGTCGTGGTTGCCCCTGCAGAGGTACTTTCTTCCCTTGAGGCGAGCGAAGATGCCGGCGGCATGGTCGAGACTGCACTTGTAGGCGAAATCGCCGAGGTGCCAGACGATGTCATCCGGGCGCACCACGGCGTTCCAGGCCGCGACGATTGCCTCGTCATGCTCCTCGATGGAGGAAAACGGGCGCCGGTTTGCGAACCTCGGGGAGAGAATACCCTTGTGTCCGACGTGGCCGTCCGCAGTGAAGAACGTTCTCGGCATGATCGCCTCCGGCGGTACGGAGGCACGGCACGCGACACGGCACTCCGTGATTAACGGTAAAGGTGCGGCGTCTCGGTTTTCATCGTCGGTTCTCCTCGATGAGCGATGGATCGCAGCTCGGTCGGCATCGGGCAAGCACGCGAATTTCGGCGTCCACAGGCGCGACGGCATCCGTGGGCGCAACGTTTTCGAGGTGTCAGCATGGGGGCCCTGGCCCGCTGGAATTCCGATGCGCGCGCTGGGGCTGAAGAGCATTCTCCGGCCAGGGAATGCGACTCCGACCCTGTAGCGATAGCGGGTAGCGCTACCTGCTATCGCTACCGGGTCGGAAGGAATCTGTTAACCATCGCCAGCGGGTAGGCATCTAACCCCATTGGCGCGACGGGAGGGCCTAGCTCGGGCACACCCTGCGCGACGGATGTCGTGGAGGCGGTAGGGCTCGTCCCCACCCGGTAGGGATTGCCGTAGCTGTTCCTGGATGTGGGATGGCACTCGGGAGACCCCGGGGGGCCTGCCCGCCGCTCCGATGCGGAGGGTTGGGCGACCGCCATGTCGCTTGCCCCTCGCAAGACGGTCGCATTGGCCTGTTCGCATGGGACGTGCCTGCCCGCCGGGCTTGCCATCGAGCTGGGTCCAGGCTTTTGGTCGCCCGCAGGCCTCATGGTTTGCCGGCCAACTCGCAACCATGTTGTGTCGATCTCCGGGCTCCACATGGTGCTGGCCGCCGGCGTGGTGTTCTGGCTGGTGCGGGCCGGGCTGGCGATCGTGCCGTTCACCGCCCTGCACTGGCCCATCAAGAAGATCGCCGCCGGCATCGCCATGGTGGGGGTCACCGCCTATTGCGTGTTCTCCGGGTGGGACATCGCGGCCGAACGCTCGCTGATCATGACCCTGGTGATGCTCGGCGCGATTCTGGTCGATCGGCCGGCCCTCAGCATGCGCAACCTCGCGCTCGCCGCGCTGATCGCCCTGGCGCGGGAACCGGACGGGCTCCTCGGCCCCAGCTTCCAGATGTCCTTCGGCGCCGTTGCCGGGCTCATCGCCTGCGCACCGCTGATCGCCGGACAGGGCGGCCGGCGCGAGGGCGCCGGTCCCGTCACCCGCGCCGTCGCGTTCCTGATCGCCGCGATCGTCGGAACGCTGGCCACGACCCTCGTGGCGCAGATCGCCACCGCGCCCTTCGCGACCTATCATTTCCAGACGGTGCAGCCCTTCGGCCTCGTCGGCAATGCGCTCACCCTCCCGCTGGTCTCCCTGGCGGTGATGCCCGCGGCGGTGCTCGGCATCCTCGCCTATCCGTTCGCCCTGGATCAGCCGGTGTGGTGGGCGATGGGTCTGGCGGTGCGCGGAATGCTGTCGATCTCGACCTGGATCGCGGGCTTCGGACACGCCGTCGTGGTGGTGCCGGCCTTCGGGGCGGGGGCGTTGGGGCTGCTGGCGGCCGGCCTCCTCCTGCTCACCCTTCCGGCTTCGTCCCTGCGTTGGCTCGGGTTGATCCCGGCAGCGATCGGCATCGCCTTCGCGGCGTCGCCCGATCCCTTCGACATCTACGTCGATCGGGAAGGCACCGGGGCGGCGATCCGGGATCGCAGCGGACACCTCGCCACTCTGGGGCGTCCGCCGGCCTTCGTGCTCGAACAATGGCTGAAAGCGGATGGCGATGCCCGGAAGGCCGGCGCCGTCCCGGCCTTTCCGGACGCCCGGTGCGATGGCCTCGGCTGTACCCTGACCCTGCCGGATGGGCGCAGGGTCGCCCTCGTCACCGACAAGCGCGCCTTCCCGGAGGATTGCGCCCGGGCCGATATCCTGATCAGCCGCCAATCGGCCCCGCCGGGCTGCGCCGCGGCGTTCGTCCTCGACCGGACCTTCCTGGCGGCACACGGCGCGGCGGCCTTGCGCCTCACGCGCGAGGGCGCCCGCGTCGTTACGACCCGGCGCCCGGGAGAAGCCGTTCCCTGGCGACCCGTGGCACCTGCCAACACGGACGCACCGGCGCGTGCCGCACCGGACATCGTGCCGGCAGCGCCGATCGGGCGAGCAAAGGACGCACCAGGTTCGCCCGGCGAAGGGCCGGGCGAAGGAATTGGCGAAGGGACCGGCGAAGAGCCTCAGTAACGACGCACGAGACTGACGAGGCGCCCCTGGATCTGCACCCGATCAGGGCCGAGCACGCGGGTCTCGTAAGCCGGATTGGCGGCCTCGAGAGCGATGGACGATCCCCGTCGGCGCAGGCGCTTGAGGGTCGCTTCCTCGTCATCGATCAGGGCCACGATGATGTCCCCGGTATTCGCCGTGTCCTGCTTGCGGATCACCACGAGATCGCCGTCGAGAATGCCGGCCTCGATCATCGAATCGCCGCGCACCTCCAGGGCATAGTGCTCGCCACCCGCGAGAAAGTCCGGCGACATCGTCACCGAATGGCTCTGCTCCTGGATGGCCGAGATCGGCGTACCGGCCGCGATCCGCCCCATCACCGGGATCGTTACGGCCCGGCCGCTCTCGTCGGTCGCCTGGGTGGTCGGCAGGCGTGAGATGGAGGCGCCGGCCGGCACGCCCTTGCCCTTGCCGCCCTCGACCACGCTCGGGGTGAAGCGACGGACTTCCGCCGCAGGCGCGGTCCGCGCCGAGGCGGATTGACCGCCGAGGCTCTCGGGCATCCGGATCACCTCGATGGCGCGGGCCCGGTTCGGCAGACGCCGCAGAAAGCCCCGCTCCTCCAAGGCCGTGATCAGGCGGTGGATGCCCGATTTCGACTTCAGATCGAGGGCGTCCTTCATTTCGTCGAAGGACGGGGGAACGCCGCTCTCGCGCATCCGAAGCTGGATGAACTGGAGCAAATCCAGTTGCTTACGCGTCAACATGCGGAACACTCTTCGTTGGAGACATTGGCTGCGGCGGACGACCACAGAAACAAACCACGAACACGTTAAACGTTCCGCAAGTGTTCTGCAAGAGTTCCTTAAAAAAGGCGACATTCGTGCGCGGTGGCGCGCGTCCGATCCCAATTCAGGGCCGGTCGGGTTGGTCCGGTCACCGGTCACCAGAGCACCCGGACGCAACTCTGGCAATATCCGGATCGGGCGGAAAGGCCGCCAGAGCGCAGACCTTGCCCCGCGATCGAGGGCGCTCAGGTTTCGTGCGCGTCGGGCAGGCATGAATCGGGAAGGCATGAACCGGGAAGGCATGAACCGGGAAGGCGCGAACCGGGAAGGCGCGAACCGGGAAGGCGCGAACCGGGAAGGCGCGAACCGGGAAGGCGCGAACCGGGAAGGCGCGAACCGGGAAGGCGCGCGTTTCTCGACTCTGTCGCACCCGGATCGGCCGTTCTCCGCATTCCGCAAAGGCACGGCGCGATGCGATGGACGGTTCGCGTTACGAAGCATCATACACTGCAAGCCTTGCCTCTCATCTCTCCTTAACCAAGAGAAAACCCCGTCGTTGTGTCCTTTACTGCCTATAGATAGAGATTACCCTTATAGAAAAACGCCAGAACAACGACAAGGCCAAGCAAAAATGTCGAAAATCATTGCGTATTGGGACAGTGAAAGTTCCCGCAATGCCGCTGGCGGCCAAGCAGACCTCATCCTGGCGACGGCGCAAGGCGCGGCGGATGGCTGGGCGAAACACATCCAGGGCGACGCCGTAATCGAGATCGCCATCGCGATGGGCAATTTCGCCGGCGGAAATGTCCTGGCCAATGCCGGTCCCAGCTATGCCTGGGACGGCCAGGGATGGACCTTCGCCCCGATCCTCGAAGCGCGCGAGGGTTGGGATGGCAATGGAGGCGAGGCGGACGGCAAGGTCACCCTGGGCCAGGACAAGCTCGGCGATCTCTTCTTCGATCCGCAGGGACAAGCCGGTGTCCCGTCCAACAAGATCGACGCGTTCGGGCTGTTCCAGCATGAGATCGCCCATGCCATCGGGTTCATCGATTTCCAGCCGGCCTGGTATGAAAACGGATCGATGGTGTATTACGACGAGAATACAACCACGGTCCTGGGTGGCCCTGCCAAGCTCGACGATGCGCGGGCGCATGTCTCGGGCGTCGAAGATCTGATGGACCCCTATTCGCCCTGGGGATGGCGCCCGCAGATCTCGGATCTCGATCTCGCTCTCCTTCAGGACAAGGGCCTTCCGATCGCAACGGATCGCAAGGACCAGATCTGGCTCGGCAGCAAATCCGACACCTTCTCGGCCTTCGGCGGCGACGATTACGTCGAGGGCGGACGGGGCGACGATCACATCGACGGTGGGGCCGGCAAGGATTGGCTCTATGGCGGCGTCGGCAACGACACCCTTCTCGGGGGTGCGGGCGCCGACGGGCTCGATGGCGGCGAGGGCGATGACCTGCTCGAGGGCGGCACCGGCGCCGATCGCCTCTATGCCGGTCTCGGCGACGACAACCTGCGTGGCGACGCGGGGGATGACGTCCTGGAAGGTGGCGACGGCACCGACATCCTGAACGGTGGCGCCGGCGCCGATCTCATCATGGGCGGTCGCGGCGGCGACCGGGTTGCCGGCGGAGCCGGGGATGACACCTTCGTCATCACCTTCGGCGATCTGGAGACGAAGGGCATTCGCGACCTGATCGTCGATTTCCAGGGCGCGGGGCAATCGGGCGGCGATGTGATCCAGTTCAGCGGGTTCGCCGTCGCCTCGACCCTGGACCTCATCGGAACGTCCGGCAACGCGCGCGTCTACGAGGTTCACGACGCCGCGGGCGGGTCCCAGGGGCAGCTTCAGGTCAGCGCGGGTGGAGCCCTGGGCCCGTTGCTGACGCTGAACGACTTCCTGTTCGCCTGATCCGATGTCGCGGCGGCCTGCATCGGGCCGCCTCGAATGAGCCTCGCTCTTCGTTCCTCGCCTCGTCGCGGCCTTCAGGCCGGGGCAAGCGGAGCGCGGGCGCAGTCACCTCAAGCCGATCCGTCGCGATCGACGTGGAGAAACCCGATCGGGCCGGCCTGCCCTTGGTCGAAGATGCCGGCCGTGAGCTGCCGGCCATAGACGCAGGCGGTGTCGAGATTGGTCCGGTAGCGCTTCTGATCGGGAATTCCGGTCCGCTGCGGCGTATGCCCATGGACCACGTGCTTGCCGAAGTCGAAACCGGCGCCAAGAAAGGGCTGGCGAATCCAGAGGTGGTTGGCGACATCGGGATCCGGTCCGGTGCGCCCCGGACGGAAGCCGGCGTGAACGTAGTAGCGCAGGGCATCCTCGTGGAAGGTGGGGAGCGACGCCATCCAGCGCACCACCTCCGACGGAAGCGCGTCCGGCTCCGTGACGCCGAACGAGCGGAGCGTGGCATCGCCGCCATTGGCGAGCCAGACCGCCGCGTCCGCCGCATCGCGATACGCATCGATCATCATCCGCTCGTGGTTTCCCATGAGGCAGACGACGGCGTTCGGTGCCGAGGCCTGCAGGTGGCTCAGCATCGCGACGACCCGTGCGCTGTCGGGGCCGCGATCGACGTAGTCGCCGAGGCAGACGATGCGGGCGCTGCGGTCGCCCCGATGGGCGTTGATCCGTTCGAGCAGCCGCATCAGGGCATCGGCGCATCCGTGAATGTCGCCGATCGCGTAAGTCAGGTCGTTCATGGGGGTGTCGGGGCGCGGGGCGTGCGGAGTGGCTGGACTGAGCATCGCACCCGCATGGCAGGAATTCGGCGCCACGAAAATCCTCGACGCGCCCGGGCTGCCGCCGCACCGCTCGCCCGGTCGGGGCTCCTCAGGGGTTTGACCCGCCACCGTGAGCGGGGAATGCCGGGTCACGGCCGCGCACGGGTCGGATCGGGCTCCGGCGTGGGTCAGCGAAAGACCTGGATCATGGCGGGCGTCAGGATGACGACGAAGAGCACGGGCAGGAAGAACAGGATCATCGGCACGGTCAGCTTCGGCGGCAGGGCCGCCGCCTTCTTCTCGGCCTCGTTCATGCGCATGTCCCGGCTTTCCTGCGACAGCACGCGCAGGGCCTGGCCGACCGGGGTGCCGTAGCGCTCGGCCTGGATCAGCGCCGTCGTGACCGCCTTGATCTGGTCGAGGCCGATGCGGCTGGCGAGGTTCTCGAAGGCCATGCGCCGGTCCGGAAGGTAGGACAGCTCGGCGGTCAGCACCGCGAGTTCCTCGGCCAGAACGATGGACTGCCCGGAGACCTCGGCGCTGACGCGGCGAAAGGCGTGCTCCACCGACATGCCGGATTCGACGCAGATCAACGTGAGGTCGAGCGCATCCGGCCAGGCCGAGCGAATTTCCGTCTGGCGCTTGCTCGACGCGTTGTGAAGGTAGAGTTCCGGCGCCTTGATCCCGAAGAGAAGGACCGCGATCACGATCATCGCCCGGATCGCGAAGGGCTGGTCCAGAACCCCGAGCACAAACAGGTAGAAGATCGCCACCACCGCCAGAACGACCGGCGTCACGAGGCGGAAGAACAGGAAGGCGGTTTCGGCGCCCGGCGAGCGGTAGCCCGCCATCATCAGCTGCTTGCGGGCCGTCTCGGTCCCGAGCCAGCGATCGAGGCTGAACCGCTCCACCACCCGCTTCATGTAGGCTTTGGGCGCGACCCGCAGGGTGACCTTCGAGGACATCCGCTCGCGTTCGCGGCGGCGAATCTCCTCCCGCTCCTCGCCGATCAGCTTCATGCGCTTGCCCAGGCGGTCGGGCTCGATCATCGGCTGGAGCAGCGCGAAGGCGGTCGCCGCGGCGGCGACGCCGGCCAGGACCGTGCCGAGGAAGCGCGGCTCGGTGACCTTGGCGGCGATCAGGTCCAGCATGCGGTGTCTCCGTACGATCCCGCCGGGCGCGGATGGGGGTGAGCGGGGAGCCCGCGCGTGGAGCGCGGACGGCGGAGAGAGCGGGTCGGCGGCCTCATCAGACGTCGAAGTTGATCATCTTCTTCATCGTGAAGACCCCGATCGACATCCAGATCGCGGAGCCCACCAGCGCGAGCTTGCCGATATCGGTCCGCCACAGCAGCGAGATGTAGTCCGGGCTCGACAGGTAGGTCAGGGTGGCCACGATGAAGGGGAGGGCCGCGATGATGCCGCCGGAGGCCTTGGCCTCCATGCTCATCGCCTGGATCTTGCCGGCCATCTTCTTCCGCTCGCGCAGGACGCGGGACAGGTTGGCCAGGGCCTCCGAGAGGTTGCCGCCGGACTTGGCCTGGATGCTGATCACGATCGCGAAGAAGTTCACGTCGGAGACCGGCACGCGCTCATACATCTTCAGGAGGGCCTCCCCGAGCGAAACCCCGAGGGTCTGGGATTCCACCACCTGCCGGAACTCGCTGCGGATCGGTTCCTCGGCCTCGCGCGAGATGATCCGGAAGCAGTCGCCCACCGGGATGCCGGCGCGCACGCCGCGGGTGATGATGTCGATCGCGGTCGGAAGTTCCTTGATGAAGGCGGCGATCCGGCGCTTGCGCAGAAAGGTCAGAAGCCAGAGCGGCAGACCGAAGCCACCGGCGAACACGGCGCCGAGACCGGCCAGGGGGTTGCCGGTCGTGATGAAGATGGTCGCGCCGAAGACGAGCGCGATCCCGGCCGAGATCAGGTAATACTGGTTGCGGGACCAGGACAGGCCCGCGCGGGCGATCTTCAGCTCCAGGGTCACCTTGGTGCCCTCGCGCTTGGCCTCGACCTCCTTCAGGCTCTTCGCGACCTGATCCCGCCGGCTGACCGTCGCCGCACGGGCGCCCGGGGCCGCGACGACGCTCACGGTCCGGCGCCGCTCGGCGGAGCGCCGCTCGCCCGAGAGGTAGGGGGACACGAAGACATAGGCCAGTCCGCCGGCCGTCAGGGCCAGGAGACCGGAGGCGAGGACGAGGCCGCTGGCGTTCACGATCCGCTCCCGTCCTCTCCGGCCGCGTCCAGCGCGGCCGCCAGCGCCTCGTCCTCACCGTAATAGCGCGCGCGCTCCCAGAAGCGCGGGCGGCCGATGCCGGTGGAGCGATGGCGGCCGATCAGCTTGCCGTTCGCGTCCTCGCCCAGCACGTCGTAGAGGAAGAGGTCCTGGGTGATGATGACGTCACCCTCCAGGCCCAACACCTCGGTGATGTGGGTGATCCGGCGTGAGCCGTCCCGCAGGCGCGTCGCCTGCACGATCACGTCGATGGACCCGCAGATCATCTCGCGCAGAGTTCGCGACGGCAGGCTGAACCCGCCCATGGTGATCATCGATTCGATGCGCGCCAGGGCCTCGCGCGGCGAGTTGGCGTGCAGGGTGCCCATCGAGCCGTCATGGCCGGTATTCATGGCCTGGAGGAGGTCGAAGGCCTCCGGTCCGCGGACCTCGCCGACGATGATCCGCTCGGGGCGCATGCGCAGGCAGTTCTTGACCAGATCGCGCATGGTGACCTGACCCGACCCCTCCATGTTGGGCGGCCGGGTTTCCAGGCGGACGACGTGGGCCTGCTGCAATTGCAGCTCCGCCGCGTCCTCACAGGTGATGATGCGCTCATCGGCGTCGATGTAGCGGGTCAGGCAGTTCAGCAGCGTGGTCTTGCCCGAGCCGGTACCGCCCGAGATCACGACGTTGCAGCGGACGCGCCCGATGATCTGCAGGATGCGGGCGCCCTCGGGCGAGATCGCCCCGAAGGAGACGAGCTGATCGAGGGTCAGCTTGTCCTTCTTGAACTTTCGGATCGTCAGCACCGGCCCGTCGATGGCGAGCGGCGGCGCGATGATGTTGACGCGCGACCCGTCGGGGAGGCGCGCGTCGCAGATTGGGGAGGCTTCGTCGACGCGGCGGCCGACCTGACTCACGATCCGCTGACAGATGTTCATCAGCTGCTGGTTGTCGCGAAAGCGCACGTTGGTGAGCTGGATCTTGCCGCCGACTTCGATGAAGGCCCGGGTCGCCCCGTTGACCATGATGTCGGCGATGTCGTCGCGCGCCAGCAACGGCTCGAGCGGTCCATAGCCCAGCACGTCGTTGCAGATATCGTCGAGCAGTTCTTCCTGCTCGGCGATCGACAGGACGATGTTCTTGAGGCCGATGATCTCCGAGACGATGTCGCGGATTTCCTCGCGCGCCGATTCGGCATCCAGGCGCGAGAGCTGGGACAGATCGATGGCCTCGATCAGCGCCCCGAAGATCATGCTTTTCGTGCGGAAATAGTCCTCGGACTTCGAGGTCTCCTGGATCTGCACCGGCTCGGGCCGGCGGGGCGCCTCGGCTTTCGGGCGCAGGATCGAATCATCGTGGATCGGCAGGGAGACCGGCGCCTTCGCAAGGTCCGTCATCGGCCGCGGGGCCGGCACCGCAGCACTGCCCGATCGTCTACCGAACATGGCGCGGGCTCCTGGGTATCGGGTCCTTGGGGATCGGGTCCTTAAGGATCGGGTCCTTGGACGACAGATGGCGCATCAGGAGGCCTTGCGCCGGGCGAGCCGGGACAGCAGGGGCTCGAACAGGTTCGGACGCGCGCGCTTCAGCTCCGCCCGGCCGGTGATCGAGGCGGCGAGGGAAGAGAAGATTTCCGCCGCCTTCGAGCCGGCCTGCACCTCGCCGATCATCTGGCCGTTATTCGCGGCCGTTCCGAAGAGGGCCGCGTCGAACGGGATCGCGGCGCCGATCGTCGTATCGAGGGACTTGGCGAACTCCGCCAGGGCGATCTCCGGGCGCTTCGGAACGCCGACGCCGTTGAGGATGACCCGGGGCTTGCGGTCGTTCGGCCGGTTCTGCTTAAGCAGGGTGAGCAGGTTCTTGGTGTTGCGCAGGGCCGCGAGTTCCGGGCTGGCGACGATGATGATCTCGTCGGCGCTGATCATCAGGCGCCGCGACCAGGCGGTCCATTGATGCGGCACGTCGAGGACGACGCACGGCACCGCGGCCCGCAGAAGGTCGAGCAGGTGGTCGAACGCCGGCTCGCCCAGATCGGTGGTCCGGTCGAGGGTGGCCGGCGCTGCCAGCAGGGACAGCCGGTCGCTGCACTTCGAGAGGAGGCGGTCGAGAAGAATCGAATCGAGACGGTCCGGGGCGAACACCGCCTCGGCGATGCCCTGGGGCGGGTCCTGGTTGAAGTTCAGGCTCGCCGTGCCGAAGGCGATGTCCAGATCGGCGATGACGGTGGCGGTGTCCTGCTCGCGGGCGATCGTCCAGGCGAGGTTGTGGGCGAGGGTGGACACGCCGACGCCACCCTTGGCGCCGACGACGGCGACCGTCCGCCCCACCGGCTTGGCACCCGGAGCGGTGAAGAGGTCCGAGATGGCCTGGATCAGATCGATCGGGCGCACGGGCGCCATCAGGTATTCGCTGACGCCGCGCTGGATGAACTGCCGATAGAGCGCCACGTCGTTGACGTGGCCGATGACCACGACCTTCGTTCCCTCGTCACAGACCTCCGCCAGTGAATCGAGGTACTCGAGCGGGCGCGATTTCATGCCCTGGGTTTCGATGACGATGACGTTCGGCGTCGGCGCGTGGCGGTAGGCTTCGACGGCGGCGGCGCCGCCCCCCATCTGAACCTTGATGTGCGCCTTGTTCATGCGTCGATCCAAGCCGACCGATTCGACCAGGGTCGCACTCTCCTGCGTCTCGCAGAACGCCTGGATCGTGATGCGGGGCACGGGGGCGATGATGCGCTCGGACGTCTCGTTCAGATCCGTCATGAGGGTGGTTCCGGTTCAGGTTGGTGCAGAGGCGGGAGCGAAGGCGGATGACGTGATGAGCGACGTGGCGGGTAACTTAGAGGGTGGCGCCGGGCCACCCGCCCCTTGCGGTTATTGCGAGACCTGCGACTTGACCGAGGTCTTCCCATCCTGACGCCATTCGATTGACGGATCCTTGCCGTCCCGGATCTTGCCGATGTCGTTGGTCCGCCGGATGGTGTCGATGCGCCCCTCGGGCCGGGCCCGGACGAGGTCGACGGGGTCTGCGACCTGGGCGGCGAAGTTCGACTGCGAGGCGCACCCGAAATTCCAGTAGGTTTCGTTGCGTCCGTTGAAGGGCGCATCGCCGACGCCGAGATCCTGCGGCCAGGTCCCGCATTGGCTGGCAACCTTCGCCTCCATGCGCTGGAAGCTGAGACGCAGGGGCGAGGCGAGGTTCGGGTTGGCCACGGCGTAGTGGGAGATCACGATCTGCCGGCCCGGGACGCCGCCATCCGCGCCCATCCGGCGCAGGGCCGCTGCCGTCCGCTCGACCGCCGCCCCCTGGGCCGGGGCGATGCCGCCCGGCAGGTCGAGCACCAGAGTCCCCCGGCCGTAGCGCCGAAACTCGAGCAAGAACGCATCGACGTCGGCGGCCTGGCGCGGATCGAGATGGCCGGTTCCGGTGACGAAGACGTCGAGGGTGCGGACCCCCTCGGTGAGGGCGATGGGGTGCCGGGCGCGGTAATCGACCGGATAGAGCGAGCCCGTGGTCGCCACCGGATTGGCGCGGCAGGCTCCGAGCAGCGCGGCAAGACCCGCGATCGCCGCGAGAGCCATCGGGGTACGGGGGGACGAGTGGGACATCGGGGTCGGATCCTGCTGATGCCGGGGCCGCGGCGCTGTGGGTTTCGGACGCGGAGATTCTGAGAAGATCTCGAAGCGGGACTGTGAGCCCGTGCGGCGCGGGCCTAGTCGGTGATGAAGCCGACGCGGCCGCGATAGGCGGTGCCGAGGGGCTTCGCGCCCGCGACGCCGTAGAGCCGGTTGAAGCGCCCGAGCAGGATCGCCTGCGCGTCCTGCGCATCGACGAAGCCGTCATCCGGGCGGGCGATCTGGCGCGGCTCCATCGGCTTGGCGATGTAGGGGGTGACCATGATCATCAGTTCCGTCTCCTGGCGCTGGTAATCGCGCGAGCGGAACAGGGCGCCGATGATGGGGAGGTTGACCAAGCCCGGCAGGCCGGTGATCGCGGCCTTATTGCGCTGCTGGATCAGGCCGGCGGTCATCATGGTGGCGCCGGAGGCGAGCTCGATGGTGGTTTCCGACTTGCGGACGGTGAAGCCCGGCACCGCCGTCGTTGTACCGGTGAAGTTGAGGTTCAGGGCGTTCTGCTGGTCGATCTCGGTCACCTGGGTTCCGACCCGCACCGAGATCTTGTTCTCCGCCAGGACGACGGGGGTGAAGTTCAGGCTGACGCCGTAATCCTTGTAGGACAGGCTGGGGACGCAGGACTGGATCGTGCTGGTCCCGATGGTGGTGCAGCTCAGGTTGGACGGCACCGGGATCTGCCCGCCGGCGGTGAAGGTGGCGGATTCGCCGGAAATCGCCGTCAGCGTGGGCTCGGCCAGGACGCGGGAGACGCCGGCCTGCTCGAAGGCCCGCAGGGTGGCGGTCAGGTTCGCGCCGCCGGCGCCGTTGATCGTGCCGGACAGCAGGTTGCCGTTGGGGAACTGGCCGCCGTTGATGGCGAGGGGTGTCGTGTTGGCGAGGTTGAGACCGGACCATCCGCCGCTCAGGTTGACGCCGAACTGCTTCAGCACCGTCCGCGAGACCTCGACCACCGTGACGCGCAGCATCACCTGATCCTTGCCGCGGATCGTCAGGTTGTTGATGACGGCCCCGCGTGCGGCTGGTCCGGTACCCGAGATGCCCACGAAGGCATTGGCGATGTCGAGGGCCTGCGCCGCCTCCGAGGCCGAGTTGACCGTGCCGGTCAGGACGACCGAATCGCCCGCGGCCCGGACATCGAAGCGTCCCCCGGCGATGCTCTGGTTCAGCGTCTGACGCAGGACGTTGAGGTCGCGCGCGACCGTGACGTCAAGGGCGGTGATCTGCCGGCCCTCGGCGTCCATGATGAAGATCGAGGTCGCGCCGTTCTCCATCCCGATGATGAACACCTTGCGGGTCGAGCGGACGACCGCGTTGGCGACCTTCGGATTGGCGACGAAGACCTCCTTGGCGTCGCGCGGGAGGTCGACGACCAGCGAGCGGCCCATGGTGAGATCGACCCGGCGCGAGGTCGCCGTCTCGTTGCCGCCGACCGCCAGAACGGGGGCGGCCGTCAGACCGCCCGATGGTTGAGCGACGCTCGGCGTCGGCACCGACAGGGCGAGAAGCCCGGCCAGGATTCCAGCCTGAATTCGGGAACGGCCCGCGGCTGGCTGGGGAATGAGGGTCATCGACGCTTCCTCGATCATGGTGCGGGCGCCGATCTCAGCGTCGCGACTGCTGCTTCGCGACGCCGAACCGCACCACGGTCAGGGCCGTCTCGGGGCGTCCATCGACGTTCGCGTCGGCGGAGCGGCCGCTATCCACGAGGCTGCGGAGGGACAGCGACAATTGCCCGACCTTCTGCGCCAGGGTCACGGTCTCGGCCTGGCCCGGGGTCAGCGCCAGGGTCGCGGTCTGGCCGGTGACGACGGTGTTGCCGTTCTTTTCCTGCACCACCTGCCCGATGGCGAGGACGCGGACATCCTGGAGCAGGGTTTCGGACAGCTGCGTGTCGGTGGTCCCGCGCGCGGAATCCTCGTCGCGATAGGTCCGGATGATGTCCACGTGATCGTTCGGCAGGATGAACCCGCCGGCGGTGTTGCTGCCCGCTGTGTCGATGTTGATCGCCACCGCGCGCATCCCGGTCGGCAGGATCGCCGCCATGAACCCGCCATCGGAGCGGGCGAGCTTCTGCGGCCGGATCGGTTCGCCGGCGAGGAAACTCGACCGGGCGATGGAGCCGACGATCTCCTCCATGCCCTTCGGGGCGTTCTCGCGGGTGATGTAGCCCGTGGTGACGGCCTCGCTCGGCCAGGGCTGCCAGCGCAGGTCAGGCGCCTGGATATTCTGGCCCATGGGAAGCTCGGCGGCCGCGACGAGCACGTCGGTCATGGCGACGACGGGAGGCGGAACGACGGCCGCCGGCTGCACCGCCGGTTGATCGTCCCCACTGATCAACAATGCCGCTCCGCCACCTGCCAAGAGGGCAATGGCAAGGACGGCTAGTCTGGCTGGTTTCATCGCCGAACTCGACCCCGGAACGGCAGGACGCCGTATTGGTCGAGAATGGCCCGCCATTCCTCAAATTACGGTTAACAAGTGGTAATTTCAGCTAAGCCTTTTGCTTGGCCTATTGGGACCGATCAGGCCGGCAGCATCCGCAGCCAGATCGCGGTATCGGGCAGCACGATCAGGGCCGACAGCGCCAGGGCGATGCCGTAGGGGACACCGGTTTTGGCGTCGTGCAGATGCAGCGCGAAAGGCAGCCGGGCGACCGCAAACGGAAGCGGATGCGCCCGGATCGCCAGTAGGCCCAGCGTCAGTGCCCCCCCGGCCAGCGACGCGATGATGAGATAGTCGCCAAGCTGATCGAAGCCGATCCACAGCGCCGTGGCGGCGACGAGCTTGGCATCGCCACCGCCGATATAGCCGAGGGCAAACAGCGTGAAGGTGACCGCGAGCGCTGCCAATCCGGCGCCGAGGTGCCACGCGACGACGTCCCACCCCAATCCACCGGAAACGGCGAAGGCCGCGAAGGCGACGACCAGGGCGATCGAGACGGTGTTGGGGATCAGCATCGTCAGCAGGTCCCTGACAGCGGCATAGGCCATCAGAAACGGGAAGACGACGAGGAGACTGATGCTGGTCATCATGTTGGCATCCCGGGCAGTTCGATCGAGGTGCGGCACAGATCGCCGGAGGCCTCCGGCATCGACCGGCCCGGCACGATCATGGCCCCGAAACCTTTAGCCGTTCCTCAACGGAGCGAGGAGCATTGCGGGTTGTCCGCAATGCTCCTCGAAACCACCGGCGTGCAAGATATCAGGTATCTCTGAGGAGTTCGGCGACTTATCGCTGCCGGACACGTCCGGCCTGTGCTCGGCGATTAAGATGTCTTCAGGTTGTCCGCGACCTTCTGCAGGGTCGTGGTCAGCTTGGTACCGACGGAGGTCAGCACGGTGATGATCGCAACGGCGATCAGCGAGGCGATCAGGCCGTACTCGATGGCGGTGGCGCCGGACTCGTCGGCTGCGAAACGCTTGAGGATGGACGACATGGCAAAGTTCCCCTGGAAGTAGCTGTGCCGGTCACGCTCTCAGCGTCATCCTCGGCCACGGACTCACTATGCCCAGACCCTCTTGCGATAGCGTTAAATCGGCCGGTGAAACTGGCACCCGGCTGGGCGGTTCTCACCATGGTGAAACAATCCTTAAGGCAATAGGGTGGCCTTTCGACATTTGCTTTGTTCGAATACACCTCGACTACAACCCGCCAGTGCTTCACAAAATCGAGACAAATCCACCTTGGACACCCTGAGCTTTCGACATTGCTGTCGAACGGTAATTTATGGGTTTGTTTACCGTGTCCGTGGTTGATATCGGCTCACTCGCGGCGATGGGGTCCGTCCTCGGACGCGGAGAACGATCACGACATGCGTCGTGCCATCAGGTCCGAGTGAGCATCCGATGCCGCTGTCCATGAACCCCACCCAGATCCCTGTCCGGTGCATCACCGCGCTACTGGTCGCGGCTTACGGGATCTTCGTCTGCGGCGACGCCCGAGCCCAGGACGCGGTCGCGGTTCCGACCGTGGTGGCAGTCTCGGTCGACAACGCCAAGGTCATGCGTCTTCCGGAGAAGACCCAGATGGTGATCGTCGGGAACCCGATGGTCGCCGACGTGGCACTCCAGAAGAACGGCGTCCTCATCCTGACCGGCAAGAGCTTCGGCAGCACCAACCTGATCGCCCTCGATGCCGCCGGGACCATGCTGGCCGAATCCACGATCAGCGTTCAGGCGCCGCAGGCCTCCGTGATCACGGTGCAGCGGGGTCTGGAGCGCGAATCCTATTCCTGCACCCCGAACTGTCAGCCCTCGATCCAGCTCGGGGACGCCACCAAGTTCTACGGGGAAGTCAGCAGTCAGGCCGAGTCGCGCCGCAACATGGCCACGGGCGCGGCCGCAGCCGGAAGCCGGTAGGCGGCCGCTCAGCGGATGAGCGGATGCCGACCGAGCGCCTCGCGCGCCGCTAGGCGAAACCCGTCCAACCCTTCGACCGTGGCCTCGAGGCCGGCGCGCCGGTCGGCCACATACCGCAGAGCGCCGGCAACCACCCGTTCCGAATAGGGCTTGGCGATCACGCCGACCGCGCCGGCGAAGTCGTCCGGGATGCGCTTGGCGTTCGCCGTCATGAACACCACCGTCGTGTGGGGATCGGCGCTGAGAGCCCGGGCGACGTCCACTCCGGTCGGGCCATCGACGAGATGGATGTCGACGAAGGCCACGTCGGGAGCCGTCGACTGCCCCAGCGCGATCGCCTCCACCGAACTCCCCGCCACCCCGACGATGACATGACCGAGATCGTCGAGAAGGCACTCGAGTTCGAGGGCGATCAGCGCCTCGTCCTCGACGACGAGGATGCGGAGGGGGATATCGGTCATCGGGAGGCCCAATCCGGCTCGGCGGCGCGATCGGACATCACGCTCTGCAGCGAGATGGCATCCAGGGGCACGGTGATCTCCACACGGGTGCCGGGCGAGACGTCGCTCCAGGCAATCACCCCGCGCAGCTGGCGCACCACCATCTCCACCAGGGACCGGCCGAAGCCGGCGGGATTCGGCGTCCCACTGGCCATGCCGATCCCATCGTCCTCGATCAGCATGCGCAGGCCGCCCGCGCTGCGCTGCGCCGTGATCATGATCCGACCCGGCCGGCTACCCGGAAAGGCGTGGCGCACGGCGTTGGTCGCAAGCTCGTGCATCATCAGCGCGAGGGGCGCCGCCATGGCGGCCGAGACCGCGATCGAGTCGATCTCCGCACTCACGGCGGTGCGGTCGGTGTCGAGACCGGCGACGAGTTCCGAGACGAAATCCTCCGCGAATTCCCGAAGGTCGAACTTCGTCACGTCGCCGGTGGAGTAGAGCATCCGGTGGACCGTCGACAGGGCGCCGATGCGCTCGGCCATCCCCTGCAGCGCGTCGCGGGCTTCGCCCTGCGGCGTGCGCCGTGCCTTCAGCAGCATCAGCGACGAGATCACCTGGAGGTTGTTCTTGACGCGATGGTCGACCTCGTGGAGCAGCGCCGTCTTCTGTTCCAACGCGGCCCTGAGGTCGGCCGTCTGCTCGCCGACGCGCCGCTCGAGTTCGTCGTGGGCATCCCTCATCGCGACTTCGTGACGGTGCTTGCCCGTCATGTCGGCCTGGGCCGAATAGAAATGCACGATCCGGCCGGTCTCGTCATGGACCGGCGCGACGGTCATCCCGTTCCAGAACGAGGACCCGTCCTTGCGGTAATTGACGAGTTCGACCTCGAGCGGGCGACCGGCCGTCACGGCCTCGCGCAAGCGCCTGATCGCACGCGGATCGGTTTCGGGCCCCTGCAGCATCCGGCAGTTCCGGCCATCGATCTCGTCCCACTCGTACCCGGTCAGGGCCAGGAACGCGTCGTTCGCCCAGACGATGGGATTATCCGCCTGTCGCGGATCGGTGAGGACCATGGGCGTCGGACTCGCGGTGAAGGCCGCCACGAACGCGCCCGCATTGACTCCGAGACCGCGTGCCCTGGTGACCGGCGTTTCCCTATGCGTCATGATCGGCTTCAGCCAAGACGAAACACCCGTTGTAGACCTGGACGCCGATCCGTCGCACGTCCCCACGCAGACGAACCCAGACTTGAACTGCCGGGATGCCCCGCCGTCAACACCTGGATCGCTGAACCCCCGGAGGGCTGGCAGACCGCTAACAGGAAGATGCGAGACCTCGCGTTAAGAATTCGGAAGGCATGTTGTGGACGGTAATCGGCCGTAAACGGCCGACATCCTCGTCGCCGGCCCGACGATCGGGCCGGCGACGAGGCCTGCTCAGTATGCGGGCATCAAGCCGTTCGGACCTCAGGAGTTCCATGTCATGGCTCAAAGCGACGTGCGGGGTGCTCGGAGCCGCCTTCGCCTGAAGGACATCATCGAGGACCCGCGCATCCTGCTGATGCTGGCCCTGGGCTTCTCCTCGGGGTTGCCGCTGCTGCTGGTGCTCGGCACCTTCTCGACACGGCTCGCCTATTCCAACGTGGACATCAAGGCCATCGGCCTGTTCAGCTACCTGGCGCTTCCCTACACCCTGAAGTTCTTCTGGGCGCCGATCATCGACCGGTTCGACGTTCCCGTCCTGAGCCGCGCCCTCGGGCGGCGGCGTGCCTGGATGATCGCGAGTCAGTGTGCCGTGGCCCTGGCGCTGACGCTGATGGCCTTCGCCGATCCGGGCACCAGCCTCGCGCTGCTCGGCCTCGGGGCATTCCTCGTCGCCTTCTGTGCCGCGACGCAGGACGTGGTGATCGACGGCTGGCGCATCGACGCCGCCGGCACCGACCTGCAGGGCGTGATGGCCGCGACCTCGAACCTCGGCTACCGCCTTGCCCTGATGTCGGCCGGAGCCGGCGCCCTGTTCATCGCCAGCGCCTACGGCTGGCCCGTGGCCTACCTGTCGATGGCGGCCCTGATGGGCGTTGGCATGATCGCGGCCCTGCTGGCACCGGCCTACGACCGCGCCGTCACGACCACGGCGGCTCCCCTCAAGGTCTGGACCTTCCGGGGCGCGGTCCTCGAACCGCTGACGGAGCTGCACACCCGGTTCGGCGCCAGTCTGTGGGCCGTCCTGCTGCTCGTCGCCTTCTATCGCCTGCCGGACTTCATCTCCGGCGTGATGGCGAGCCCCCTGTACCGGGAGGTGGGGTTCAGTCTGGTGGAGATCGGCGCCGTCTCGAAGCTCTACGGCATCTGGATCGGCATCGCCGGCGCCTTCGTGGGCGGGTGGGCGATGACCCGGTTCGGGCTGTTTCCCACCCTCGTGGTCGGGGCTTTCCTGGGCGCAGCCTCCAACCTCGCCTTCTCGTGGCTCTCCTTCGGCGGCCCCGAGGTATGGCGCCTGACGGCGGCGATCTCGATCGACAATTTCTGCGGCTCCTTCGCCGGCATGGCGCTGATCGCCTACATGTCGAGCCTGACCGCGCCGGGCTTCGCCGCCACGCAATACGCCCTGTTCTCCTCGCTCTACGCGCTGCCGGGCAAGCTCATCGCCGGAAGCTCCGGTTTCATCGTCTCGGCCTACGGCTACCCGGTGTTCTTCGCCTTCACGGCCGCCGTCGGCATTCCTGTGGTGATCCTATGCCTCCTCGTCGGTCGCGCCGGCGAGCGCAAAGCCGCCGCCGCGGCCGCCACGGCTCGCGATCCCGTCCGCCCGGAGGCCGCGGCCGGCGACGAGATCGGCGGGAACCAACTCCGAGGCCCCGAGCTTGCTTCCACCGGCACCGACCAACCTGGGACGGGTCGTCCCGAACGTCCCCGCCCGGCACACGGATGAGACCGCAGACGTGAGCAACATCAAACTCGTCGACGACAACACCACCGCACCCGCCATCGCCCCCGGCGCACCGCCGCTCAGCGACGCCGACCGCGCAGCCCTGCGCCGGGCGGTCGAGGCCCTGGAGAAACCCGGCCTCGCCGCCCGCCTCTCGGGGATCGCCGGCGCGCCCCTCGACTTCATCGGACGGGCGCTGCCCGCACCGGTGACCGACGCGGTGTCGCAGGCGACCGAGAGTGCGATGCGGGCCTCCCTCAAGGTCGCGCTGGCGACGCTTCCGGCGCACGTTGCGGCGGGCCGGGAGGGTCCGCTGGCGGCGAGCGCCGAAGCCCTTCTCGAAGGTCCGGTCGCCGAGCCGTCCGTCGCGATGCGCACGGTGACGCGTCTCGCCAAGTACCTTCCGTCGAGCACGTTCGGCCACAAGGCCATGGCGGCGGCCTCGGGTGCGGTCGGCGGCGCCTTCGGCCTCGCCACCCTGGCGGTGGAACTGCCCCTCTCGACCACCCTGATGCTGCGGTCGATCGCCCAGATCGCCCAGGAGGAGGGCGAGGACCTGAGCGACCCGGAAAACGCGCTCGCCTGCGTGCAGGTCTTCGCCCTCGGCGGACGCGAGGCCGCCGGAAGCGCGCTCACCGAGAGCGGCTACTTCGCGGTCCGCGCCGCGCTCGCCAAGACCATGGTGGAAGCCGCCCGCTACGCCGGCAACCGTGCGCTGCTCGACGAGGCGGCCCCGGCCCTGATCCGGTTCTCAACCCAGATCGCCGCGCGCTTCGGCCTCGTCGTCTCGCAGAAGGTGGCGGCCCAGGCCGTGCCGATCCTGGGGGCCTTCGGCGGCGCAGCCGTGAACGCCGCATTCATGGACCATTTCCAGTCCACCGCCCGCGCCCACTTCACCGTGCGGCGCCTGGAGCGGATCTACGGAGCCGCTCCGGTGCGCGCCGCCTACGAGTCGGAGAAGGCGATGCTGGGGGTGTGACCCGGGCTTACGCCCGGGGGTAGCGCCGTGTCAGCAGGGCGTGGACCAGACGCGCCGTCTGGACCTCGCCCCCCTCCGGGCGTCCCGGCTTGGTCGACGGATTCCAGCCGTAGAGATCGAAATGGACATGCGCCCGCGTCGCGGGCGCGAAGCGGCGCAGGAAGAGAGCGGCGGTGATCGCCCCGGCGAAGGGGCCGCCGGACACGTTGTTCAAGTCCGCGATCTTGGAATCGAGCAGGCTCGCGTAGGGCTTGTGCAGCGGCAGGCGCCAGACCGGATCGGCCACCGCCGCTCCAGCCTCGGCTACGGATTGCGCCAACGCCTCGTCCTCAGTGAAGAAGGCGGGCAGGTCGGGGCCGAGCGCCGTCCGGGCCGCCCCCGTCAGGGTCGCGAAGTCGATCAGCAGGTCGGGCTTCTCCGCATCGGCCAGCGCCAGCGCATCGGCCAGGATGAGGCGGCCCTCGGCGTCGGTGTTGCCGATCTCGACCGTGAGGCCGGCGCGGCTGCGGATCACGTCCCCCGGTCGAAACGCGGTTCCCGACACGGCATTCTCGACGGCCGGGATGATCAGGCGCAGGCGCAGGTTCAGCCCGGACCCCATCACCATCTCGGCGGCCGCGAGCGCGGCGGCACTGCCGCCCATGTCCTTCTTCATCAGCAGCATGGCGCTCGACGGCTTGATGTCGAGGCCGCCGGTGTCGAAGGCGACGCCCTTGCCCACCAGGGTGACCCGAGGCGCATCGACCGGCCCCCAGGTCAGGTCGATCAGGCGCGGCGCGCGCGGCGACGAGGCGCCGACGACGTGCACGAGGGGGAAGTCCCGCGCCAGATCCTCTCCCGTCACCACCGTAACGGCGGCGCCGTGCCGGTCCGCGACGGCGCGGATCGCGGCCTCGATCTCGGCCGGGCCGAGGTCGTTGGCGGGAGTGTTCACGAGGTCGCGGCCACGGGCCACGGCCTCGGCGATGCGTGTCACCGCCTCGGCGTCGACGCCCTCGGACACCGCGAGGGCAGGGCGCTCGGCACTCGCAGCCCGGTAGCGTCCGAAGCGGTAGCTCCCGAGCAGCCAGGCCAGGGTCGCACCCTGCACGTCGAAGCCACGCAGCTCGGAGCCCTGCCCGTCGGAGTTCTGCACGTCGGAGGCCTGCACGTCGGAGTTCTGCACGTCGGAGCCACGCAGCTCGGAGCCCTGCACGTCGGAGTTCTGCGTCGGGCTGAACCGGTAGGTGCCGGGGGGCAGGAGGCCGGGGAGCTTGCCTGCGAGAAGTGGGTCCGCATCGTCACCGAGGCCGAAGAGAACCGCGGCCACTCGACCCTCCGCATCGGGGAGGAGGGCCAGGCACCCGGCCTTCGGGCTGAAGTCGGTCGCGCGCGCATAGGCCGCCTGCGGGGCGGGGAGCGCCGCCTCGATCCCGGGCCAGGATTCCCGGGTGACGCAGGTGATCGGCACGGCATCGGCGGCCTCGCGGACGAGGCGGGACAGGGTCTGGCTCATGGCTCTCGCACAGGCAGGAAACGGACCGCCGGGGGATTAACGGCGGGTTAGGGTTAACGCTCTATCACCGGCTCTACGGCGGCGCGAAGCGTTCCGCCGGTCACGTTCAGACCCGAGGGGTCGTCGCGGAGCGCGCCATGGTCACGCCGCTGTTGAAGTCCTCTCGCATCCGGCCGGCCCGGCTGGCCGTGGCGGTCCTGGTGGCCGCCCTCGCGGCGGGATGCCAGTCCCGCTCGCCCGAGACCACCGGCTCCATCGGGGGCCTCTCGCTGCCGGGCTTCGGCCGGGCGCAGAACCCCGCGGTGATCAGCCGCCGCGAGGTCGAGAGCCTGGGCGAGAAATACGCCGGGGACCAGAACGATCTGCGCCTCGCGCTGCGCTACGCGCAGGCCCTGCGGGCCACCGACCAGAAGCCCCAGGCCGTCGCGGTGCTGCAGCAGGCGGCCCTGCGCAACCCCAAGAACACCGCGGTGCTGGCGGCCTACGGCAAGAGCCTCTCGGAAGTCGGCCGCTTCCAAGAGGCATCGGACGTCCTGCAGAACGCCCATACGCCCGCCCGGCCCGATTGGCGGGTGCTCTCGGCGCAGGGCGCCGTGGCCGACCAGCTCGGCGACAACGCCCGCGCTCAGGCCTTCTACGAGGCGGCCCTGAAGATCCAGCCGGACGACCCGGTCATCCTGTCCAATCTCGGGCTCTCCTACGCGCTCGGCCGTCAGCTGCCCCAGGCGGAAGCGACCCTGCGGCGGGCCGCCGCCCAGCCGCGCGCCGACGTGCGGGTTCGCCAGAACCTCGCCTTGGTGCTCGGCCTTCAAGGCAAGTTCGCCGATGCGGAAGCCGTGGCGCGCCAGGACCTCTCGCCCGACGAGGCCGCCGCCAACACCGCCGCCCTGCGCGCCTTCGTGGCCCAGCCCAACAGCTGGAAGGCCCTGAAGACGGCCGATGCCCGCGCGGCGAAGCCCGTCCGCCGGCTGGCGGAAACCCCAACCGATTGAGCCTTCGCATGGACGGGGCCAGTGACTTGAGGTTAACCGAAGGTTAAGGCGCACGGCCTAGCCAGGACCGGACGGGACTCGATCGGAAGAGAAGCCGGCAAGATCCGAAACGGCAAGATCCGACCTGGCAAGGCTCGACCCGGCAAGATCCGACCTGGATCGGACTCGACCTGAACAAGACTCGGCGGGGCGCCGGTTCGTAGGCGTTACGTTGAAAGAGGAGACTGCGTGCGTTGGGGGGCTGATCGCTGGCGGTTCTATCGGCTGATCGGACGCGAAATCGCGGGCTCGGTGCGCAACACCTATGCGCGCCTCACCGGCCGGCCCGATATCCTCAGCCGCGCCCGCGTGACCGGATTGGTCATCGCCCCGCACGATCTGCGCACCAGTGACGCCACCTTCGCCGACGACATCTATGCCGGCCTCTTCGTCTTCGCCGGTCGCTCGCTCTCGGTCAGCGGCCGCTCGCCCTTCGACTACGCGCCGCCCTCGCCGGAATGGGCCGACATCCTCTACGGCTTCGGATGGCTGCGCCACCTCAGGGCCGCCGACACCGCTTTGGCCCGGGCCAATGCCCGCGCCTTCGTGGCCGATTTCATCGCCGGACGCGGCGATGCGACGTTCGCCCGTCCGACCCCGGTCGCGGCCCGGCGGCTGATCTCGTTCCTGTGTCAGTCACCCCTCGTCCTGGAGGGTGCGGACCACGCCTTCTACCAGGCTTTTCTCAAGAGCCTCGGCAAGGCCGCCCGCGACCTCGAGGGCGATCTGCGCCGCGGCATCTCTCCGCAATCCCGGCTCCTGGCCGCCGTCGCCCTCTGCTACGCGGGCCTATGCTGCGAGGGCATCCAGCCGATCCTACGCCGGGCCACGCGCATCCTGGTGCGCGAACTCGACCGGCAGATCCTGCGCGACGGCGGCCATCGCAGCCGCGACCCGCGCTTCGCCATGGAACTGCTGCTGGACCTGCTCCCCCTGCGCCAGAGCTTCCTCTCCCGCAGCGTCGACCCGCCGGTGGCGCTGCTGCACGCCATCGACCGGATGCTGCCGCTGCTGCGCCTGCTGCGCCACCCGGATGCCTCGCTCAGCCACTTCAACGGCATGGGCGCGACGGCGGCCGACCACCTCGCCACGCTCCTGGTCTATGACGGCGCCCTGGCCCAGCCGATGATGCACGCGCCGAATTCCGGCTACGAGCGCCTCGAAGGCGGGCGGGTGCTGGTCGTGACCGATGTCGGCGCGCCGCCTCCGCTGCCCGATTCGATCAATGCCGGGGCCGGCTGCCTGTCGTTCGAGATGTCGAGCGGCCCGCAGCGCATCGTGGTCAATTGCGGCCTGCCGGCGAGCGGCCCGGAACTGCGCCGCCTCGCCCGCAGCACCGCCGCCCATTCCACCGCCACGGTGGCCGACACCTCCTCCTGCCGCTTTCTGGTCGGGGGCGGGGCCTGGTACGAGCGCTGGGCCGTGACCTGGCTCTCGCGGCGTATCGGCCCGGTGATCCTGCGCGGCCCCCGCGACGTGAAGGCGGAGCGGACGACCGAGCCCGGCGCCACGATCCTGGCGGCCCGCCACGACGGCTATGCCGGCGACCACGGCATCATTCACGAGCGGCGCTGGCGCCTGACCAGCAACGGCCACCTGCTCGACGGGGAGGACGCCTTCGTGCGGCCCCAGCCGACCCGGCGCGGCAAAGTCCGGTCTGGCAAGGCCCGGTCAGGCAAGGCCCGGCACCGGCCGCAGGAGGTGGCGGTGCGCTTCCATCTCCACCCGGCCATCGCGGCCCGCGGCCTCGACGACGGCCGGCTCGAACTCACCTCGCCGATCGGCGAAATCTGGCACTTCGGAGCCGAGGGCGCGCAGGTCGCCCTGGAAGAGAGCGTCTACTTCGCCGGTCTCACCGGGGCACGGCGCACCGACCAGATCGTGCTCTATGTCTCGGTGACGGAGGACACCCGGGTCCGGTGGGGCTTCGCCAGGGCGCCCGCCCGCGAAGGCTGACGAGGCGTCTGGCCGCAGCGCACAAATCCGTGGTAGGCGCGGCGCAGGTTCCACCGTCGATTGCCTCGGACGAAATGCCATGTCGCACGATCAGGTGCGGGTTACCCGCGCGCTTCTCTCCGTCTCGGACAAGGACGGCCTCGTCGCGTTCGCCACGGCCCTCGACCGACTCGGGATCGAACTCGTCTCGACCGGCGGCACCCACAAGGCCCTGCGGGCGGCCGGACTCCCCGTCACGGAAGTCGCCGAACTGACCGGCTTTCCCGAGATGATGGACGGGCGGGTGAAGACGCTTCATCCCGGCGTCCATGGCGGACTGCTGGCGGTGCGCGACAACCCGGAACACCAGGCCGCGCTCGCCGCCCACGGCATCCGCGCCATCGACCTGCTGGTGGTCAATCTCTACCCCTTCGAGGCCACCGTGGCGCAGGGCGCCGACTACGACGCCTGCGTCGAGAACATCGACATCGGCGGCCCGGCGATGATTCGCGCCGCCTCGAAGAACCATGCCGACGTCGCGGTCGTGGTCGACGTCGCCGATTACGGCGACCTTCTCGGCGAACTCGCGGCGCAGGGCGGCGCCTTGAGCGCGCGCACCCGCCGCCGCCTCGCTCAGAAGGCCTATGCGCGGACCGCCGCCTACGACGCCGCCATCGCCAATTGGCTCGGCAGCCAGATCGAGACGGAGACGACGCCGGTCTTCCGCGCCTTCGGCGGGACCCTGGCCCAGTCGCTGCGCTACGGCGAGAACCCGCACCAGAGCGCCGCCTTCTACCGCATGCCCGGCCCGGCCCGGCCCGGCGTCGCCACCGCCCGCCAGCTTCAGGGCAAGGAACTGTCCTACAACAACCTCAACGACACCGATGCGGCCTACGAATGCGTGGCCGAGTTCGAACCGACGCGGTCGGCGGCGGTGGCGATCATCAAGCATGCCAATCCGTGCGGCGTGGCCGAGGGGGCCAGCCTCCTGGAAGCCTACGAGCGCGCGCTCGCCTGCGATCCGACCTCGGCCTTCGGCGGCATCGTCGCCCTGAACCGGACGCTCGACGCCGACGCGGCCCGCAGGATCGTCGAGATCTTCACCGAGGTGATCATCGCCCCGGACGCGACCGAGGAGGCGGTCGCGATCGTGGCCGCCAAGAAGAACCTGCGCCTGCTGCTGGCCGATGGGCTGCCCGACCCGCGCGGCGGCGGCGAGACCGTGAAGACGGTCTCGGGCGGGCTGCTCGTCCAGGCGCGTGATTCCGCCGTGGTCGACGACATGCCGCTCCAGGTGGTCACGAAGCGCGCACCCACCGACCGGGAATATGCCGATCTGCGCTTCGCCTACCGGGTCGCCAAGCACGTGAAGTCGAACGCCATCGTGTACGTGCGCGACGGCGCCACCGTCGGCATCGGCGCCGGACAGATGTCGCGGGTCGATTCCTCTCGCATCGCCGCCTGGAAGGCCGCCGAGGGCGCCAGTCGCATCGGCGCTGCCGAGAGCCTGGCCAAGGGTTCGGTGGTGGCCTCCGACGCGTTCTTTCCCTTCGCGGACGGGCTGATCGCGGCGGCCGAGGCCGGCGCCACGGCCATCATCCAGCCCGGCGGCTCGATGCGCGACGCCGACGTGATCAAGGCCGCCGACGAGGCCGGCCTCGCCATGGTCTTCACGGGTCACCGCCATTTCCGGCACTGACGATCGGCAGCGCACCTGCCACCGGAACACGGCCGGGCGCCCACGCCCGCCGCATCGACGAGGCCTCCCATGACCCACATGCCCATCCTGTCCAGCCGCGAGGAGCGCCGCGCGGCCGGCAAGCGCCTGCGCGAGCACGTGTCCCGGGAATCCCACGGCCAGTGGCAGCCCACGCCGCAGCGTGATCCGCTGGCGGTGCTGCGGGCGGGCGACGCCGGTCGGCTGCCGAGCCTGATCCCCCTGCGCTACGAACGGATGCGGGACAATGCCTTCGCGTACCTGCGCGGGGCGGCGGCCGTGATGGCCGCCGATCTCGAGGGCGTGCCGGTCCCGGGTATTCCGGTCCAGGCCTGCGGCGATTGCCATGTCGGCAATTTCGGCGTGTACCGCAGCCCCGAGGGGCAGACCCTGTTCGACATCAACGACTTCGACGAGACCCTCTGGAACGTCGATTTCACCGTCGATGTGAAGCGCCTCGCCGCCAGCGTGGCCCTGGCGGCCCTTCCGCGCGGCGTGGAGAAGGCCCGCAAGGCCGCGAAGGCCACTGCCTGCGCCTATCGCGAGCACATGCGCGACCTGTCCAACCTGTCGCCGCTGGCGATCTGGCACAGCCGCATCGATATCGACCTCGAGGTCGGACGTTTTGGGGACGGCGACCTGTGCCGGCGCCTGCTCTCGGAAGCCTCGATGGAGAATGCCGACGGCTTGAGCCGCGGCGACACCCCCAAGCTGGCCTCCGAGCCGGATCGCCAGAACCCGGCCGATTGGCGCATCGCCGACAAGGATCGGACGATCTTCCACGAGGGGCCGGACGGGCTGACCGAGGCCGTACAGCACGCCGAAGCGGCACTCCAGGCCTATCCCGGCGCACTGAGCGCCGATCGCTGGACCCTGGTCTCGCGCTACGCCCGTCGCGACGTCGCCTTCAAGGTCGTGGGGATCGGCTCGGTCGGCCTCGTCTGCGCGGTCGGCATCTATGCCGATGCCGATGGCGCGCCGCTGTTCCTGCAGATCAAGGAGGCCCGGCCCTCCGTGATCGGGCAGCTCGCCCTGAAGCCGTTCTCGATCGTCTCCGAGGGCCAGCGGGTGATCGACGGCCAGCGGATCATGCAGGCGGCGAGCGACCTCTTCCTCGGCACCGCGCAGTCCGAGGCGAGCGGACGCTCCTACTACGTGCGCCAGCTCAAGAACCGGAAGCTCTCGGCCGTCGGCGAGATCCTGTCCGAGAGCGGGGCCAAGGCCTACGCCCAGCTCTGCGGCACCACGCTCGCCCGCGCCCATGCCCGGTCGGGCGACGCCGTGATGATCGCCGGCTATCTCGGCAAGGGCTCGGCCTTCGACGAGGCGATCGCGGATTTCGCCATGGCGTATGCGCGCCAGAGCGTCGAGGACCACGCCCTCCTGATCACCGACTTCCTGACGACGCCGACGCCGCAGGCCGCCTGAACGAAAAAAGGCCCCGCCGGGTGGCGGGGCCTTCCTCAGAACCCGGCGATCAACGCACCGGGTTCTCGTCGTAGGTGAAGATGTCGCGATCCTTGGTCTCCGGGATGAACAGGAGGCCGATGACGAAGGTCATCGCGGCGATCGCGATCGGGTACCACAGGCCGTTATAGATGTTGCCGGTCTGGGCCACGATGGCGAACGAGGTGGCCGGCAGAAGGCCGCCGAACCAGCCGTTGCCGATGTGATAGGGCAGGGACATCGAGGTGTAGCGGATACGGGTGGGGAACAGCTCCACCAGGGCCGCCGCGATCGGGCCGTAGACCATCGTCACGTAGAGGACGAGGATCGTCAGGATGCCGATGACGATGAGCTTCTGGCCCGTGAAGATGTCGATCGGGTTGGCCACCTTCACGATGGTGGCGTTGCCGGCGGGCGCCGGGTAGCCAGCGGCCGTCAGGGCGGCCGGGACCGCCTTGGCGAAGGCCGGATCGGCCACCGGGAAGTCCTTGCCCGCGATGGTCACGATGGTCGGCGCACCGGCGGCGACCGGCTCCGTGGTGTAGTTCACGGCCGAGCGGGCGAGCAGCGCCTTGGCGACGTCGCACTCCTTGGTGAACTTGGCGGTGCCGACCGGATTGAACTGGAACGAGCACGCATCCGGGTTGGTCTTGACCACCACCGGGACCGTGGACTGCGCCTGGTAGAGGGCCGGGTTGGCGTTGGCGGTGAGCTGCTCGAACAGCGGGAAGTAGGTCAGCGCCGCGATCAGGCAGCCGCCGAGGATCACCGGCTTGCGCCCGATCTTGTCGGAGAGCGCGCCGAAGAACAGGAAGCCGCCGGTGGCGAGAAGCAGCGACCAGGCGATCAGCACGTTGGCGGTGAACTGGTCGACCTTGAGGATGCTCTGCAGGAAGAACAGGGCGTAGAACTGCCCGGCGTACCAGACCACGGCCTGACCGGCGGTGAGGCCAAGCAGCGCCAGCAGCGCCCACTTGGCGTTGCGCCACTGGCCGAAGGCCTCCGAGAGCGGCGCCTTCGAGTGGGTGCCCTCTTCCTTCATCTTCTTGAAGGCCGGGCTCTCGTTCATCTGCATGCGGATCCAGACCGAGATGCCGAGCAGGACGCAGGAGACGAGGAACGGGATGCGCCAGCCCCAGGCCTGGAAGGCCGTGATGGTGGTCTGGGTGCCGTCGGCGGCCGTCGTGACGGTCGGCGCGTAGGCGCCGTTCACGTAGCCCTGCGTCGACAGGATGATCACCAGCGACAGCAGCAGGCCCAGCGTCGCCGTGGTCTGGATGAAGGCGGTGTAGAAGCCGCGACGGCCGCGGGGGGCGTGCTCGGCCACGTAGACGGCGGCGCCGCCATACTCGCCACCGAGCGCGAGGCCCTGGAGCATGCGCAGGGCGAGCAGGGTCACGGGAGCGACCCAGCCGATGCCGTAGGCGTTCAGCGTGTCATAGGACGGCAGCAGGCCGACCATGAAGGTCGAGATGCCCATGATCAGGATGGTGATCAGGAAGGTGTGCTTGCGTCCGACCATGTCGCCGAGGCGACCGAACACCAGGGCGCCGAAGGGCCGGACCAGGAAGCCCGCCGCGAAGGCCAGCAGCGCGAAGATGTTGCGGGTCGCTTCTGGGTAGGCCGAGAAGAACTGTGCCCCGATGATCGTCGCGAGCGATCCGTAGAGATAGAAATCGTACCACTCGAACACGGTACCGAGGGATGAGGCGAGAATGACTTTCTTCTCGCCGGCGCTCATCGGCCGTGTGGCCGAATCGCTGACGGGAATTGCGCTGGACGCAACCATGGGACGTTTCTCCAAGTCTTGTTTTGCCCAGGCGTAGTCCGCCCGTGACGTGTTGGACCCTGCGGATGCCGCAGCATTGCTGCCGGACCCGCGCGGACTGATCAGTCCCTCGCGTGCCGGCGGCTAGTCTGAGTACCCGCGTGGCGATGCTAGGCCATGCCACGTTTTCGCCCAAGTCCCCATCGCGGCCGAGGAGTACCGAATTCAGATATTTTTTGAGTCTTGAGGAAGTCTTTTTTGGATCGCGCCGGGATTAGACCGGCCAGCCGACATGAGAAGGGGCGCGACTTGCGTCGCGCCCCCTCGATCCCCACTCGATTCGGAGCAGCTTCGGCTCAGTGCGCGTGGGCTCCGTCGGCACCGATTCCCGTCTCGGAGCGGACGAACTGCGCGTCGAACAGTGCCCGCTCGCGCTGGGCCCGCTTGGTGTTGTCGAGCTTCGAGACGACGATGATCGTCAGGAAGGCCAGCGGCATCGAGAACAGGGCCGGGTTGTCGTAGGGGAAGATCGCGGCCGGGTTGCCGAAGGTCGTGACCCAGACGGCCTTCGACAGCACCACCATGCCGACCGCCGCCACGAGGCCGACGAGGCCGCCGATGAGGGCGCCCCAGGTGGTGGTGCCCTTCCACAGGATCGACATGGTCAGGACGGGGAAGTTGCAGCTCGCCGCCACCGAGAAGGCGAGGCCGACCATGAAGGCGACGTTCTGGTTCTCGAAGACGTAGCCGAGATAGATCGCCACGATGCCGATGACGACGGCGGCGATCTTGGAGAGCCGGACTTCCGCCGCCTCGTTGGTGCGTCCCCGGGCGATCACCTGGGCATAGAGGTCGTGGCTGACCGCCGAGGCCCCCGCGAGGGTGAGGCCGGCCACCACCGCCAGGATGGTGGCGAAGGCCACGGCCGAGATGAACCCGAGGAAGTACGGGCCGCCGACCGCGTTGGCGAGGTTCACCGCCACCATGTTGGTGCCGCCGACCATGCCCTTGAGCTTGTCGAAGGCGCCGGCCGCGTCGAGGTTGAAATAGGCCGGATCGGACATCAGCAGGGCGATGCCGCCGAAGCCGATGATGAAGGTGAGGATGTAGAAATAGCCGATCAGGCCGGTGGCGTAGAACACCGACTTGCGGGCGGCCTGGGCGTCCGACACCGTGAAGAAGCGCATCAGGATGTGCGGCAGGCCGGCGGTGCCGAACATCAGGCCGACGCCGAGCGAGATCGCCTCGACCGGATTGCTGACGAGGCCGCCCGGCGCCATGATGGCGTCGCCCTTGGGGTGGGTGGCGACGGCGGCGGCGAACAGGGCCTCGGGGTTGAAGCCGTACTGATAGAGCACCGCGCCGGCCATGAAGGTGGCGCCGCCCAGCAGCAGGCAGGCCTTGATCACCTGAACCCAGGTGGTCGCCTTCATGCCGCCGAAGGCCACGTAGACGATCATCAGCACGCCGACGATGATGACGGCGTAGAGGTAGGGCAGGCCGAACAGCAGCTGGATCAGCTTCCCCGCGCCGACCATCTGGGCGATCAGGTAGAACGCCACCACCACCAGGGTGCCGGTGGCCGAGATGATGCGGATCGAGGTCTGGTCGAGGCGGAAGCTGGCCACGTCCGCGAAGGTGAACTTGCCGAGGTTGCGCAGGCGCTCGGCAATCAGGAACAGCACGATCGGCCAGCCGACCAGGAAGCCGGTGGAGTAGATCAGGCCGTCGAAGCCCGAGGTGTAGACGAGCCCCGAGATGCCGAGGAACGAGGCGGCGGACATGTAGTCGCCCGCGATCGCCAGGGAGTTCGTGCCGGCCGAGATGCCGCCGCCGGCGGCGTAGAAGTCGGCGGCCGACTTGGTGCCCTTGGCGGCTTTGTAGGTGATGCCGAGGGTGAAGAGCACGAAGAACGCGAACATGCCGATCGCCGGCCAGTTCGTCGCCGACTGCTTGACGGCGCCGAGATCCGGTCCGGCCGCATAGGCGACCGTCGCGGCGAGCGCCGCCATCACGGTGCCGAGGACGAGGGGGTGCTTTGCGCGGATCATCGGGCGAGGTCCCGCTTGAGGGCGGCGGTCAGCTGGTCGAAGCGGCCGTTGGCGCGCTGGACGTAGATGCCGGTGAGGATGAAGGCGAGCACGATGACGGTGACGCCGAGCAGCAGGCCCAGGGAGGCCGTACCGCCGCCGATCTTCACCGCCAGCAGCGCCTTGTCGAAGGCGATCAACCCGATGAAGCCGAAATAGATCAGCAGCATGATGATGGTGAGCGTCCAGCCGAAGCGGGTGCGCTCGTGGACGAGTTCCTTGAAATGCGGGCTCTGCGCGATCCGCGCAGTCTCGAGATCGGCCATGACGTGTCTTTCCCAGGGATCCGCGTCTTCGCAGGGCGGCGTCCGGATTGCAGGCGTTCGATTGTGGGAACAGCAGGACGCGCGAACACGGGGTCACCGTGCCCGCGCGATCGGAGGGACCGTGGCGCTCAGTGCGTCCGGTTCTGGCGATTCTCGATCAGGTCGTCCACCACCGCCGGCTCGGCGAGAGTGGAGGTGTCGCCGAGCGCCGAGAACTCGTCCTCGGCGATCTTGCGCAGGATCCGGCGCATGATCTTGCCCGAACGCGTCTTGGGCAGGCCGGGCGCGAACTGGATCAGGTCGGGCGAGGCGATCGGCCCGATGTCCTTGCGGACCCAGGTGACGAGCTCCTTGCGCAGCTCGTCCGAGCCGTCCTCGCCCTCCATCAGGGTCACGTAGGCGTAGATGCCCTGGCCCTTGACGCTGTGCGGATAGCCCACCACGGCCGCTTCGGAGACCTTCGGATGCGCGACAAGGGAGGACTCGACCTCCGCCGTGCCCATGCGGTGACCGGAGACGTTGATGACGTCGTCGACCCGGCCGGTGATCCAGTAATAGCCGTCCGTATCCCGGCGGCAGCCGTCACCGGTGAAGTAATTGCCCGGATAGGTCGAGAAGTAGGTCTGCTCGAAACGCTCGTGGTCGCCATAGACCGTGCGCATCTGGCCCGGCCAGGAATCCTTGATGCAGAGATTGCCTTCGCAGGGCCCCTCGAGGGTCTTGCCCTCGGCATCGACCACGATCGGCTGAACGCCGAAGAAGGGCCGCGTCGCCGAACCCGGCTTCAGCTTGGTCGCACCCGGCAGCGGCGTGATGAGGATGCCGCCGGTCTCGGTCTGCCACCAGGTATCCACGATGGGGCAGCGGGAATCGCCCACCACCTTGTAGTACCAGTCCCAGGCTTCCGGATTGATCGGCTCGCCGACCGAGCCGAGGACGCGCAGGGACGCCCGCGAGGTCTTCTTCACCGGGTTCTCGCCGCCGCCCATGAGCGAGCGGATCGCCGTCGGGGCGGTGTAGAAGATGTTGACCTTGTGCTTGTCGACCACCTCCCAGAAGCGGGAATTCGACGGATAGGTCGGGATGCCTTCGAACATCAGCGTCGTCGCGCCGTTCGCAAGCGGTCCGTAGACGATGTAGGAATGCCCCGTGACCCAGCCGACATCGGCCGTGCACCAGTAGACCTCGCCCTCCCGGTAATCGAAGACGTATTGATGCGTCATCGAGGCGTAGACGAGATAGCCGGCGGTGGTGTGGACGACGCCTTTGGGCTGACCGGTCGAGCCCGAGGTGTACAGGATGAACAGCGGGTGCTCGGCCTCCATCGGCTCGGCCGGGCATTCGTCGGTCACCTGGGCGGCGGCCTCGTCGTAATAGACGTCGCGTCCGGGCTCCATGGCGATCGACGAGCCGGTGCGGCGCACGACGACGACGTGGTCGACGCTGTCCTTCGGCAGGCGCGCGATGGCGGCATCGACATTGGCCTTCAACGGCACCTTGCGGCCGCCGCGCAGGCCCTCGTCGGCGGTGATGACCATCTTGGAGGCGCAGCCCTCGATGCGGCCGGCCAGCGAATCGGGCGAGAAACCGCCAAAGACGATGGAATGGATCGCGCCGAGCCGCGCACAGGCCAGCATGGCGTAGGCGGCCTCGGGGATCATCGGCAGGTAGATGGTGACCCGGTCGCCCTTGGACACGCCACGGTTGCGCAGCACGTTCGCCATCTTGCCGACTTCGGAATGAAGCTGGCGATAGGTGATGTGCTTGGACTCGTTCGGATCGTCACCCTCCCAGATGATGGCGACCTGATCGCCACGCGTCTCGAGATGACGGTCGACACAGTTGTAAGCGACGTTGGTACGCCCGTCTTCGAACCACTTGATCGAGATTTTGCCAGGTTCGAAGCTGGTCTCCTTCACCGTCGTGAAGGGGGTCATCCAATCGATGCGCTTGCCGTGCTCGCTCCAGAATGCCTCTGGATCGGCGACGGAGGCCTGATACATGGCCAGGTACTTGGCATCATCGACGTGAGCGCCTTCGCTCCACGTCGGACGCACTTCGACTACCTTCTCGTCCATCGCGTTTTCCCTGTCGGCGCCCGATCGTATCGCGACTGTTCACGCAGCCGGGACTTCCGAATATCGTCATAGGCTCAACGACATATCGGCCGCAAGCACTCAGGCGGCCTGTTGGGAGACAGATTGACGAGTTTCTACGCGGTGCTTCAGTTACAACCGATGCAGATCCCGGTCTCGATCTTGCGATCCAGGGACTTCTGCTTCTGCACGGCATCCGACCCGACATCGTCGGAACCTGCGCCGGCCCGGCCCGGCGGCTTCGTCACCCCCGTGGAGGTGATGTTACGGAACTGGCCGGCCGAATTGAGATTCTGTTCGGTCGGTCCTGTGCCGGTCTGCTGAGCCAGGGCGAGGCTCGGAGCACCGAGGCCGAGACCGGCGATCAGGGGCAGGGCGATCAGGGGCAACGTCCGCATCGGTTTCTCCATCCCAGGTTCTTGATCCCAGGTTCTCGATCCCAGGAGAGCCCGCCTCCCTGGCTGCCCACATAACGCGCGCTGACATCGCGGGTTGCGCGGGTACAACCGGAATCAGGCCCGCATCGTCGCAGGGCGAGCGGGGAACGACATCTCGACCAGGGTGCCCTCGTGCTTCCGGCTGTCGATGCGGAACCGCCCCTGATTGGCCTCGACCAGAGCCTTGGTCAGGGGAAGGCCCAGCCCGGTTCCCCTGCGCGTATCCGCCTGCAGGCCCTCCCTGGAAGGCAGGCCCTCCCTGGAAGGCAGGCCCTCCCTGGAAGGCAGGCTCTCGCTGGAGGACAGCTCTTGCCGGAACGGATTGAGCACGCCGTCAACCTCGTCCGGCGTCATCCCGGCTCCGGTATCGCGGACCCGAAGGGCGATCTCGCCGCGATCCGCCATGGTGGTGGAGACGATGACCTGGCCGCCCGCCTCGGTCAGGGCGATGGCGTGGGCGAGAACGTTGAGCGTGGCCTGATGCACGGACCGCTCATCGGCCAGCAGGGGCGGCAGATCGACGGAGAAGCTGGTGCGCAGCACGATCCGCTCCCGCGCAGCCTGGGGTTGCAGCAGGGCGACGCAGCGCGACACCACGTCGTTCAGCGGGACCTCCGCGATGTCGAGATCGAGGCGCCCGGCCTCGATGCGCGCCAGATCGAGGAGATCGTTGATGAGGTCGAGGAGGTGGGCTCCGGAGGCCCGGATCTCCTGCAGGGCCGCGCGGTGGCGTTCGGAATCCGGCGGCCCGAACGTCGCGTCGAGCAGGCCGTCGGTCAGCCCCATCATGGACGTGATCGGTGCCTGGACGGATTGGCTGATCCGGGCCAGGACGTCCGCCTGCCGGACGCTGCCGGCCTCCGACGCGCGCGCGCGCGACGCCTCGTCCCGAACGTCCGACCCACCCTTCTCGGGACGCGATCCGTCGTTCCGAATCACGGCGCAGAGACGGCCCTGCGCATCGCCCGCCAGGGGCAGGATCTTGACCCGGAGGCGCACCCCGGTTCCGCGCGCGGTGACCGGGATCTCGTCCATCGCGGCGGAGGCGGGGTCGGCGTGCAGGCGCGCCAACAGGGCGACGGCGTGCTCGGCCGCGAACAGGCTGAGGAAGCTCGCCCCGACGACCTCTCGGGAATCGAGCCCGAAAGCCTCGGCGGTCCTGCGATTCAGCGTCAGGATGCGGCCGCGCTCGTCGAGGAGGGCGACCCCGTCCTCCAGTGTTTCGAGCACCGCCAGGGCGTCGGCACCGCGCCGTGCGGCGAAATCCTGCGCGATGGCCACCGCCGTGGCGGCGCGGGCCTCCTCGCTCGGCTCGGCATCGCGGGCGAGGAGCAGTTCGGCCGGCTGCCCGGCCCAATCCAGGACCGAATGCTCGACCAGGACGCTCGCACGGCCGCCGTCCCGGGTAACCAGGACGAGGGGCGTATCGACACTCGAACGCGCGTGGGGGTCCAGGCCTCCGAACAGATGTCCGACCCCGCCGGCCGCAGCCAGTGCATCGCGGTCCGCATACCCGACGAGGTCGAGCAGCGGCCGGTTGGCGAACAGCACCGCATTGTCCCGGTAGACCAGGACGCCGGAGGGAATGCGCTCCAGCGTCGCCACCATCGCGGCATCGGGTGCGGCGGGGTCCACCGGACGCGCGGGCGGGACCGGGAACGGCATCACGGCGCAGGGCAGACCCGGCTCGGACTCGGGCTCCGCCCGGTCGTCGCCGGCGAAACGGGCACCGAGGGCGCGGGCGATCTCGCGGAAGGCCGCGTGTTCATGGCTCGACAGGTGCGGATCGGGCTCGGGCAGAGGTGCCTCTACGGGGCCGGAATCAGGCTGGACGATCGCACCAAGGGCTTCCTCCACCTCGGCCGGAGCCGGGACAGGCGTTGGAACCGGTGCAGACACCGGGATGGGCATCGCTGACACGGCCGGAGGCGCCGATGCGACGGAAACGGCGGGCCGCACGATCGAACGGACCTGTCCGAAGCCGCGGAAGCCGTTTCCGCTCCGGTCGATCGGGGCGCCGGACAGGTCCAGTTCGCAGAGAGCGCCGTCCGGCTCGATCAGCGTCACCGGAATGGCCCGGAACGTCCGCACCCCCTCCAGGGCGGTGAGCAACCCGCCGGCATCGCGGAGAATTTCCGCCTGCGCGAGGTCGCGCCAGGTCCGGCCCTGGAATCGGCGGCGAAACGCCGAACCGGCTTCCTGCGAGATCCGCACGATGGCGCCGCCCGCGTCGCTTTCCCAGGTAAAGCGCTGGCGAAGCACCAGGGGGTCATCGCCCTCGAGGTCCGGGTTCGGGTCCTGGTCCTGGTCCTGGTCCTGGTCCTGGTCCTGGTCCTGGTCTGCGATCTCGATCGCGTCGGGCACGGGCGGGATCGCGGCAGAGGGCGGCACCGGCTCCGCGCGGCTCTCCGCAGCCCGCCGGGGGCGAAGGTTCGGGAGCGGCGCGCCGGCGACGAGGACCACCGCCTCGCCGTCTTCGGCCAGTGCCGTGAGCAGGAGGCTGACCGTCACCGGTGGAGCGAGGCGCCGGGGGTCGAGGTGGAGCCGTACCAGCACGGGATGATCCCGGCGCAGACGCGCACGGGCGATCTGCTCGCCGAGCCGCAGATCCGGGTAGATCCGCCTGTCCGCATCGCTGATCGCGCGGAGCAGCGGGTCCGTGCCCGCGGAGGCATGGAGAACCCGCGCGCCGGACGCATCGAGGATCAAGGTTGCGGTCGATGGATCGGCCATGCGGGTCGCGAGGCGCGAATCATGGGCGCACCGGCGCAAGACGGCCTGCAGCGCCGGATCGTCAACCAAGCCCGGCCGTGAAGCTCCAGTCTCGAACATCCGCACCTGTTTCGCGTGACGATTTTTGCAACGTGACGTCCTTTTTAGTGCGTCACGCCCTCTTCGTAAGCCACCAGCGTCTCAAGCGGGCGTTTACCTGTTGTCAACCTTAATGCGCCCGAGCAGGGTGGCATAGGGCTGGGCCTGTGCTATTGTGCAGCGCACAACAAGCCATCAACAATCACCTGTGAGGAGAGGATAATGAGCAGCACCCCGAATTACGAGGTTCCCGCCGAGATGCGCGACTTTGCCGAGAAGAGTGTCGATCAGGCGCGCAAAGCGTTCGACACCTTCATCAGCGCTGCTCGCCGCACCGCCGATACCGTTCAGGGCTCCGCCGAGATGGCGCGCACCAACGCCCACGACGTTTCGGCGCGCGGCTTTGAGTTCGCCGAGCAGAACGTGACCGCCGCCTTCGATCTCGCCCAGAAGCTCGTCCGCTCCCGCGATCTGCAGGAAGCCATGCAGCATCAGGCTGAATTCGTGCGCAGCCAGTTCGCCGCGATTCAGGCCCAGGCCAAGGAGTTCGGCGGCCTCGCCCAGACGGCGATGCAGCAGAGCGCCGAGAAGGCCAAGGGCGCCATGCAGGAGGGTGCCGAGCACGCCCGCAAGGCGATGGAGCAGGGCACCGAGGCGGCACGCAAGGCCGGCAGCGACGCCGAGCAGGCCATGCGGAACGCCACCAACTCCTGATCGCGCTCCGCGCGTGACGTCCTGATCAACGGCGCCCACCCGGCGCCCAGTCTCAGCCCGCTCGGCCCCTGGCCGGCGGGCTGTTCTCGTTCGATGGGCGGCGCCGGACGGCCATCAGCCAGAGGGCTTGCCTCAGGCCAGAGGACTTGCCTCAGGCCAGAGGACTTGCCTCAGGCCAGAGGACTTGCCCGCAGCCGACCCGTCTCCTACCGCTGACAGCGTTCCGATTTCGGGCCGCTCGGCCCTTCCGCCTCCCGCCCGAAGCGGGTGTGGCGGTCAGGGGCGCCGACATCTTCCAGCGGCGCACGACTCCAACAGAGGTGCACATCCATGCGACGCATTTCCGGACGCTGTCTGATCCTCGGCCTCGTGGCCGGACTGCTCACGACCCAGACCGCGCAGGCGCAGTATTACGATGACGGCTACGACCAGCCGCCGCCGCGCCGGTACGAGGAACGCCGGCTGCCGCCGCGCCCCTATGACCGGGACGATCGCTACGAGCGCCGGGCGCCACGCCGCGAGGTCGGCCTGAATTGCGATGCCGTCCAGTCGGGCCTCACCGGGTATCAGCCCTATTCCTGCCCGCTACCGGGTCCGCGCCCGCTTGGCGCGCGCTGCTTCTGCAACATGCCGATCGCGCCGCTGAGCGCACCGCAGACGGCCGTCGGCCGGGTCGTCCCCTGACCGGTCGGCACGTCTGACGTCCGATCGTCTCCAATAAGAAGGCCGCGCCATCCTCCCGGACGGCGCGGCCTTCTCGCATCTGACGGTCCGAGTGTGGCTGCCGAGGCAACCTCGCTCAGCGGGTCCCGATCAGTTGTTCAGCACGACGACCTTGGCGCCGACCTTCACGCGCTCGTAGAGGTCGGTCACGTCCTCGTTGGTCATCCGGATGCAGCCCGACGACACGGCCTGGCCGATCGTGTCAGGCTCGTTCGAGCCGTGGATGCGGTATTCGGTGTTGCCGATATACATGGCCCGCGCGCCGAGCGGGTTCTCGACACCACCGGCCATGTAGCGCGGCAGGTCGGGACGACGGGCAATCATCGCGGCGGGCGGGGTCCACGACGGCCATTCCTTCTTGGCGGTCACGGTCTTGACGCCCGACCACGTGAAGCCGGGACGACCGACACCGACGCCGTACCGGATGGCTTCGCCGTTCGGCATCACGAAGTACAGCCGACGCTCGGCGGTGGAGACCACGACCGTTCCCGGCTTGTAATTGCCGTCGAAGGCGACGATCTCGCGCGGGATCGGGGCGACCTGCGCCTGCGGGGCGGCCTGATAGCCCTGACCGACGGCGCCCGGGAAGCTGTAGGGATCGTCGGTGAGACGGCCGTTGGCATAGGCCGGATCGGCGGAATAGTAGTCATCGCCGGCATTGCCGCCGAAGGGATCGTAGGGAGCTGCCAGAACAGGGCTCGTCGAGAGGACGCAGACACCGAGTATGCCAGCCAGGGCGGTCGCCAAGGTCTTCATCTGTGGTCCCTTACCTATGCCGTAACCTTTGCTATACAAGCGTAAGCATAGAGCGGAGGTTCCACCGGCCGCGCAGATTTCGTCATCATTGCGGCAGCGTCGGTCGCCGGGCGACGATCGTGCTTAACGATCGCCGTAAGACCGGCGCGACCCGTATCCCTGTGAGGTGCCGTATCCGCAGCCATAGCGATAGCGCGAGCACCCGACCGAGAAGTCGTTCCGCGCCCGGGCCTTCGCCCGCTCCTGATCGATCACGAGATCGCGCTCCCGGTTGCGCTCGGCCGACAGCGAGGAGCCGTAGCGTTCGGCCGCTTCGGCTGCGGTCCCCCCCACGAGCGCCAGGGTCAGGCCGATCGCAGCGGCCCTTCCGCACCGGCGGGTCTTTCCATCAAATCTGGTCGTCATGCGTCGCATCTCCCGATCTGTCCCTCCTGAGCGGCCTCAGCCCGGCAGGCGCCAGACCGTGACGCGCTGGATCAGGTACTCGGCCGGCATGGGCGTCGAGGCGTCGGGATACCCACCCCACGATCCGCCGATGGCGAGGTTGACCAGGATGTACATCGGAACGGACTTCATGTCGGACGGCGTCGGAATGCGACGGACCTCCTTGCGGTCGACGTACCACACGATTTCGTCGGCGGTCCAAGCGGCGCCGTAGGTGTGCCAGTCCGCCCCGGGTCCGCCCACCGGGAAGGGCAGGGCGACCTTCTGGTTGCGCTGCTTCGGCGCCTCGCCGGTGTGGAGCGAACACCAGATCTCGTTTGGGACACCCAGTCCCTCGAAGATGTCGAGTTCGCCGTTCTCCGGCCAATTGCCCTTCGTCGGCATTAGCCAGAAGGCGGGCCAGACGCCCTTGCCCACGGGCAGCTTCGCCCTGATCTCGAAGTACCCGAACAGCTGCGAGAAGCTGAACCGCGTGGTCAGCACGCCGCCCATGAATTGCTTTCCATGCGCGAGCGGTTGCAGGTTCTCGGGTATCTTCGAACCCAGGATGGTGAGGTGTTTACCCGGATCGAGCTTAAACGGGTTCAGACCGAGCGGCGTGTCGAGGACCTTGTCGTCCTTCACGCCGGTAAAGCTCGGGTCGACGTAGATGCTGCCGGCGCTGCCGGAGCGGTACTCGAGTTTCGTCGGACCGCCCGAGCCGAGCACGGTTCGCCACCGGGTCGGGGAAGGGGGCTTCTTCGCCATCTCCGAGGCATCGAGCGTCTGCCAGCGCTCGTCGAAGGTCGGAGCCCCGAAGGTCGCCGGATCGATCTTGCCGGGCAGCGGACCGGCTTGCGCCAGGACGGTGCCGGCAAGCGTCGCGGCGACGAGACAGGCGAAGCGTTGGAACATCACAGTATCCTCGAAACGATGCCGGACCACTGACGCCGACGGGCCTCCGCCCCCATCCTTGATAGGGCGCCGCAAGGGTCCGAGCCAGTGCAGGGAGGCCTATGGCCGGCGCAGGGGTGCCACGACGACGTCACAACGCGGCGATCTCATGGCGCCAGCGGGATCGCGCATTCTCCCGTTTCTTCGGAAGGACAGCGACAGCGTCGCATCGCAAAGATCCCGGCAGGGACATCGCGGGCGCGGCTTCAGAAGCGCCCCGCGAGGGTCAGACGAAACGCGGTGGGCTCGACCGGATGGACATGCCGGTCGGCCACGCCCGCGGGGCCTTCGCCGCTCAGGCGCGAGGTGTAGAAGTAAGCGATCTGGTCCGCCCTGGCGTTGGTCAGGTTCAAGACGTCGAGGGACAGGCTGATTCCGTCGTCGAAGGCGTAGCCGATCCGTCCGTTCAGGAGAGCCGTCGCTTTCGAGCGCACCGAATTGTCCTCGATCAGCGGACGCGGCCCGAAGTAGCGAAAGCGCATCGAACCGAACCAGCCGGGACCCGCACCGAAGGTGAATCCGGCCGACGCGATGGTGGTCGGTGCCTCCGGCACCCGGTTGCCGATCGGGTCCCGGTCCGAGAAGCGGGCGTTGGTGACCGTCAGGTCGCCCTCCAGGGAGAGCCAAGGCGTCACCGCGTAGCGGTTGGTCCACTCGATGCCGAATCGGCGGGTGGGGCGGCTCGGCTCGGTGGTGCCGCTGTCGCCCTGGAACAGGTTCTCGGAGGCGAAATCGAGTTGGAACAGGGCGACGGCGGTCTCGAGCCCGGCGATGCTGCGGTTGCGCAGGCCGATCTCCGAGCCGGTCGAGGGCACGAGGAAGGGCGAGCGGCTGATGTTGAAGAGCGGGCTCGTCGGATCGACCGTGGCGGTTACGCCGCGGGCGTCGTTGGAGTGGAAGCCGCCGCCGTAATTCACGAACAGCTCGGTCTCGAACCACGGACCGAGCACGAGGCCGAGCTTCGGGTTGACGATGCCGTCCCGTGCCGTGCCGGAATTGGCCGGCGTGTCCGAGCGGACATCGGCGGTGAACCCGTCGGCCCGGACACCGACGCTGGTGCGCAGCCAATCGGTCCAGCGCACCCGGTTCTCGACGTAGAGGGCGGCGCTCGCCTCCAGCACCCGGTCGTCCAGCACCGTCGAGCGGACCTGCCGCGCGGTGGTGTTGAACAGGCCGACGCGGATCGAGTCCGTGCGGGTCTGAAGCCCTATCTCGGTCTCCATCGGCAACCCGAAGAGATCGCCCTGGACCGTGTGGCTGATCTCGCCGCCGCCCAGCACCCGGCTGTCGCGCTGGCGGAACTGGTCGCCGCTGACCGGATCGTTGAGAAAATACGTGAAGTCGTTGAACAGGTTCATCCCATAGCGGATGACGTAGGCGTTCGCCCGGGTGATGCCGGCGTCGCTCGTCCGGCTCCAGCGTCCAGAGAGCGAGAAACGGCCGGTGTCGCCGCCATCCGTGGGGTTCAGGGCGCCGAAGCGGCCGATGATCCCCTCCGCGACGGCGCGCTCCGGGATCTGGTTGGTGGCGTTCCACCGGGCCCAGTAGGCCATGCCCGTCAGGGCGAAGCCGTCCAGGGCCGTGCCCTGGCTGTAGCGGACGACGCCGTTGAGCTTGGCCAGACGGTCCGGCACGTCCCAGGGGCCGTCATAGGTCTGGGCCTCGCCCGCCACCAGAAGGGTGCCCTGCCCGAGCGGTGCCGACGCGATGGTGAGCGCCCGCTTGTAGCCGAAGCTGCCGAAGGAGGTCAGGGCGAGGTTGCGGTCGGTCTTGTCGAGATAGTCGATCCGCACCGAACCGGCCGAGGCGAAGTCGCCATCGCGCACGAAGTAGGGACCCTTGTGGAACTCCACCGCGCCGACGAGTTCCGGGATCAGGAAGTTGAGGTCGGCATAGCCCTGTCCGTGGGCGTGGGTCCGCATGTTGACCGGCATGCCGTCGATCGACAGCGCGATATCGGTGCCGTGGTCGAGATTGAACCCGCGCAGGAAGAACTGGTTGGCCTTCCCCTCCCCGGAATGCTGGGTGACGATGAGACCGGGCACGCTTTCCAGCACCTCTCCCGGTCGGGTGATCGGGCGGCTGTTGATCTGCGCACCCGATATCACCCCCGCGCTCGCCGCATCGACGGGCCTGAGACCGCCGCCGATGCCGGTGACGCCGCCGACGAAGCCCGCCTGCGCGACCGGTCCGGTTCCGGGCGGCGCCGATGCCTCCGCCGTGACCGAGAGTTCAGCCAGGTTCGCCTCGGCCGCCTGGCCAAAGACCGGCCGGATCTGCGCGCCGTAAGGCACCAGGCCGGCGCAGGAGACCAGAAGGAGCGTTCGGTAGGGGGGCCGTGACGGAGCGGGCGACATGAAACCTCGGGCGACGTCTGTGGCACGTCACCGCGACGAGGTCGGTCCGTTCGCCGCGTGCGAACGCCCCGACACCCACCAGGACACCCCGCCCGATGCGTTTCGCGTGTGACCACGATGGACGGCAGGTCTCCTGGCTCGCGGGTCACCGCCCTCTCATCGTCTTCCCAGGTGCCGGGGCACCCAGTGACGTGTTGATGATGGGCTCGCCGCTTACAGTTGCGGGGGCAGCCGCGGCGTTGGGCTCTCGCCCGCACCGCGTTCCCTTTTGATCCTCGATCCGAGGAACCGTCCGAGGCCAGAAGACCAGAGGAAGCCCGACAGCGTCAATCGAACGCGCGGGAAATCGGCGTCCTGTGCTCCCTGTGCGACAGCCCGGGCCGAGCCCAGCGCCGGGGGGTCGGGGACAGGCCGGGTGAAGGCTGGATGGGCGGCCGCCCCTCCGATCAGAGCGGGCGATCCCGATCCTGGTCCGGGCTCCAGCTTCGCAGCGGCGAGGGTCCGATCTGGCGTTCGGCGCGGGGCGCCGGCTCGTCCTCGAGCCAGGTGCGGGGGCCATTGGCATTGCCCCGGACGACGTCACCGGCGACGATCGCGTGTCCGGAGGCGACCGCCACGATCAATTGGGTGGCGTAGGCCCTCGGACCGCTGCCCTTGAGGGACATGCCGGGTCCGCCCGGACGGAGCTTGCTGCCGAGCGCGCCCCAGAGGGGCGGTGTCTTGATCCGGCGCAAACCAAAGCCCTGGTCGATCAAGCCAGCGGCCGCCTCGATCTGGCCGTTGAGGAGAAGCAGGCCCGGCCGCGTCAGGCGGAAGGCATAGCTGCCTTCGTCGTCCTCCTCGACGAGGTTCACCAGCTTCAACGACAGGGCCTGACAGGCCGTGTCGACGTTGTCGCGGGTGAACTCGGCGTCGACGGCCAGCGGCCTCAGGGCTTGGCCCGAAATCCGGCAGGAAACCCGTTGGAGGAAGAAGCGACGTCTGGAAATCTGGCTCAGGCCCCATCCAAGCGCGATCGCGCGACGTGGGGCGATCATCCGCCGGACAGCATGGCGCCCGGAGGTTTCGGTCTGGTTGAGACGGTCCGCGAGTTTCGGTGGCGGAATGCACGCCGTGGTTGACGATCCAGTGCCCGGCCCGATCCCGCGGGGACCCCGGTCTCGGTCACCGAGGCGGCGCGGGCGCTCGCCCCCGCGATCGGCCGATCGATGCCGGCCCTCTTGCTGTTCGCCCGTCACCGCCCTCTGTGAGCGGTCATCACCGCCGGGAGACATCGGACATGACGAAGCTGTTCATCGCCAACATCAGGACCGCCGAGGGACCGAAACCGCTGGTGACCGTGCGGGCCGCCGCCGAGGGCGAAGCCAGGCTGTTTCTCGAAGCCGCCTATCCGGACGACGAGATCCTCGACGTGGCGGAGCCGAGCGGCTGGGCCAGCGACGCCGACACCGGCAGCGCGGCGGGCGACATCCGCGAGCATGCCGGCGTGCAGTGGCAGGCGCCCTCCAGCCATTCCGGCTGAGATTCAGCGCCGCCGGTTGAACTCGGCGCTTGCCAGCGCCAATCGTGCCGTGACCATTGCCGACCATGCCGATCCGTCGCGAGCATCGCTTCTTCTATCCGATCGACTGGCCCGAGCTGTCGGCCGTCATCCGGTTCACTCGCGCGCGGGGTCGGTGCGAGTCCTGCGGACGGCCGCATGGCCGGCGGGTCTTCCATCTCGGCGATGGGCGCTGGTGGGACGACGATGCCAGCGCATGGCGCGATGGGGCAGGGCGGTTCGTCTGCCTCGCGGTCGGGATCGATGACGTGCTGGGAACCGTGCGGACGACGCGCGTGGTCCTGGCGACGGCCCACCGCGACCACGATACGGCGAACAACGCCGCGAAGAACCTCGCGGCCTTCTGCCAGCGCTGCCACATCAACCACGACCGACCGGAGCATCAACGCCGGCGCTGGCGCACCCTGTTCCGGCGCAAGGCGTTGGGCGACCTGTTTCGCGGCCCGTATCCCAGCCCCTGAAACGCGCGGAACGGCTGGTTTCGAACAGGACATCAGACAGCGCGACAGGACGTCAAGACGAGGATTCCGGTGCGGAACGGTTTGTCCCCTGATCGAGGACCGGATCGGCCGCCGCGATACCTTGTGCTCCACCGACAATGCCGCTCGATTTGATTCCATGACCAAATCTGCTCAGCCTCGTCCGAGCGCAAGACTTATCAGTCTTTTTATTAATCTCGGTTCGCATCCAACCGAATAGACTCCGATCCGGAGGATTTTTTCAGCAAAAATACAGAAGCGCCCGTCTCGGCGATGCTTTACACAGAGCCTGACCTTGCCCTGGAGTGAGCCCGTGACAACAAGCCTGTCGAAATCCGCCAGCGTGGCCGCCCTCGCCGTCCTGCTGATGGGCGCCGTCGCGATCGCCGAACCCGTCACCGTCGTCCCCGGACAACCGCCGGTCACGGTGGACCTCCCGGCCGGCTGGACATCCTCGGCGATCAAGCGTGGCATCCAGGCCAAGACGTCCGACGCGGAGGTCTTCGTCTGGTTCGAGAGCTTCAGGCCGGCCGAGCTGAAGGAGCTCCTCGCGGAACACGAGAGCGACTTCAAACGCCGGGGCGTGACGGTCACCGGCGAAGCGAATATCGAGGAGAAGGACTTTCCGACCTATTTCCTCAAGATCACGGACGTTCCCGCGACCTACGAAGGCAAACCAACCCTTCTGCGCTACGTCGCGGTCTCGCCGAAGGACCCGAACAAGCGCCAACTCCTGGTCAGCGTTTGGGCCTTGCCCCAGGGCGGGACCCGCTATGCCACAGACCTGAACGCGATCTTCGACAGCTTCCGGATGTCCGTCGAAGCGCTGTGATCCCGCCGGCGCGTCTCAGGCGGCCCGGTTCGCGCGCTATCCCGCCGGATCGGTGAGGACCAGCTTGCCCTCGAAGGGGGCCTTCTGGTTGCGGTTGCTGGTGCAGGCATAGGTTTCCTGCCCGGCCTTGAGCGTGCGGATGCGCAGAACGCCCTTGCCGTTCTGCTTGACGAGATAGCCCTTCTCACTCGCCACATGGACGAGATCGCCATCGGCGTGCAGCACGTTCGCGTTCTCGAACTGCCCCGGGGCCGTGATCGTCACGGGCTCGGCCGCCTGACTGACGATGTGGAGTTCGACGTTGGTGTTGGCCGGAAGCTTCAGCTCGGCCGGCGCGCAGACGGGCTTGCCCCCCTCCATCCGGATGGTGAGTTCGACGGGCGGCATCACATCGGAGGAGGCGGGCGGCAACGGCTTGCTCTGCGCGAAGACCCCCGTGGCGAATGACGTGACCGCGAGCGCGCTCAATCCGAGCAAACCATAGCGCATGTGACTGACCCCGACCGTTCCGTGTTGGATATCGAGGAAAGGGCCGCGGGAGTCCGCGAGTTCCGGTTTGCGGCGGCACGCCGCAAGGCCCCCTGGCAGGTCGGCAAGGCCCCCTGGCAGGTCGGCAAGGCCCCCTGACAGGTGGCGAGGTCTCGCGGCGTGGCTCGCCCGATGGCCTCAGGCGCGCACGAAGGCCAGCAGATCCGGGTTGATGATCTCGGGATGCGTCGTGCACATGCCGTGCGGCAAGCCCTCATAGGTCTTGAGCGTGCCTTGCTGCAGGAGGGGGTGCGAGAGCATCGCCGAATCGGCGATCGGCACGATCTGATCGTCGGTCCCGTGCATCACCAGGACCGGCACCGCGATCGCCTTCAGATCCTCGGTGAAATCCGTCTCGGAAAACGCCTTGATGCAATCGTACTGGGCCTTGGCACCGCCGATCATGCCCTGGCGCCACCAATTGTCGATCACGCCGGGCGAGACCTTCGCGCCGTCCCGGTTGAAGCCGTAGAACGGGCCTTCCGGCACGTCGCGGTAGAACTGCGCCCGGTTGGCCGCAAGCGCGGCGCGAAAGCCGTCGAAGACGGCGAGGGGCAAGCCGCCGGGATTGGATTCGGACTTCACCATCACGGGCGGCACCGCGCCGATGAGCACCGCCTTGGCCACGCGACCGGGCTCCGAGCGGGCGACGTAGCGCGCCACCTCGCCGCCGCCGGTCGAGTGACCGATATGGACGGCGTTCTTCAGGTCCAGGGCCGCGGCGAGTTCGATGACGTCGGCGGCGTAGGTGTCCATCTCGTTGCCGGTCGCCGTCTGCGAGGAGCGGCCATGGCCGCGGCGGTCATGCGCGATCACCCGATAACCCTGGTTAACGAAGAACAGCATCTGGTTGTCCCAGTCGTCGGCGCTGAGCGGCCAGCCATGATGGAAGGCGATGACCTGCGCGTCCTTGGGACCCCAGTCCTTGTAGGCGATCCGCGTGCCGTCCCGTGTCGTCAGGAAATCCATGGTCTCGGTCCTTCCTCGAGGGTGAACTCTGTGGTGGGGTGAAGTCTGTCCCGCGGCCCCGACGAAGCCCGGTTTGACGGGTGCCGGATCGGGGCCGGCCGGCCGGCGCGAGGCGGAGGCGTATCCGGCTGAACGCTGAGGGCACAGACCCGGGCCTTCGCGATCAACCGCTTCGTCCGTGGACCGGCGACAGGGTTCGGAATTGCGACTTTGAAATGGAGAATTCGATCTGCCCGATCATGCAGTCTTCGCGTGTATCGCCGATGATGTCTGACGGTATCATCGCAGATCGTCTTGCCGGCAGCGTCGATGTCGTCGGCGAAAGCGACCCGGCCCAAGCGATACAAGCTGCGGGCGACGGGCGAAACCATACGAAGGTAGAGGGTTCCTCTCCCCACGACGTGTCGGCTACGCCGACGCGATGCGTCGGCCGCGCAGGCGACCCTCACGTACCGGCGCCTCCGATGATCGACGTCCCCGGTGCGTCAGGGCAGCGGCTCACCCCGTCGCTTCGGCGCCCCGCGCTTCGCCGCCCCGGGCTTCGGCCGCCTGCACGAGGGTGCTCAGCAGCCGGTTCACCGGTGTGGGCACGCCGGTCTCTGCTCCCTTCCGGACGATCAGACCGTTGAGATGCGCGATCTCGCTCGGCCGGCCCCGGGCCAGATCCTGCGCGGTGGAGGAATGCTGGTCCGGCATGGCGGCCGCGAGTGCGAGGACGCGGTCGAGGATGTCGCCCGGCACCGCGACGCCGGAAGCTTCGGCGACGGCAACGCATTCGGCCACCACGTCGGCCATGACGGTGGCGATGCCCGGGACCGCGAGCAGGCGTCCGTACGGGAGCTGCGTGATCGCCGACAGGGCGTTGTAGGCGCAATTGACGACGAGCTTCCCCCACAGGGCGTCGACGGCCCGGGCGGAGACCTGCGTGGGGATGCCCGCGGCGGCGAACGCGGCGGCGATCTCCGGGCTCGTCGCGGAGGCGCCGATCACCAGGTCTCCGCGCCCATGGTGCTTCACGTGGCCCGGCCCCACCATCTCGGTGGCGACGTAGACCGCCACCGGCACCACCAGGCGATGGAGAACCGCCTGCAGGCGCTCCGGATTGTCGACCCCGTTCTGGAAGCTCAGCACCGTCGCATCGGGCCGCAGGTGCGGGGCGATGGCCCGTCCGGTCGCCTCGGTATCCCCGGACTTCACGCAGACCAGCACCCATTCGGCCCCGGCGACGGCGTCGACCGCCGTCGTGGCCCGAACCGGGACCACGATCCGCTCGTCGCCGATCTCCAGCCAGAGCCCACGCGCCTCGACCGCGTCCACGAGCGGGCGCCGCCCGACCAGGACGACTTCGAGCCCCGACCGCGCCAGCAGGCCGCCGTAATAGCATCCGACCGAGCCCGCCCCCACGATAGCGACCTTCTTGCTGGCAACCTTCTTGATGGCGACCGTCATGCCCTGGGCAACCTCGTGGCGAACCGGTGCCGGCGCGACGCCGGCCGGAGCGCCAATCTGGACCCGCCGGGCGGCCGGGACCAGACGCAGGCGCGGGACAGCAGGCCCGCGCGGCGGAGCGGAGCGGGCGCGATGCAGTCGGAAATCCGATCGCAGCCATCAGAACTATGCGTTTCTCAAATGATCGCGTTCGAGCGAGGGTCCTCCCGCGGAGCCGACCCGACAGGTATCGGCAGCTTTCCGCATCGCCGATCAGGAGCATCCCCATGAAGGCCGTCGGGTTTCACACCTCCCTGCCCATCACCGAGCCCGAGGCTCTGATCGATCTCGACCTGCCGGAGCCGGATCTGCGCCCGCGCGATCTTCGCGTCCGCATCCAGGCGATCTCGGTCAATCCCGTCGACGTGAAGGTCCGGGGCCGCGTCACGCCCGAACCGGGCCGGCCCCACATCCTCGGTTACGATGCGGTCGGCATCGTCGCGGCGACCGGCCCGGAGGTCCGCCTGTTCCAACCGGGCGACGCCGTGTTCTATGCCGGCGCCCTCGACCGGCCGGGCACCAACGCGGAATTCCACGCCGTCGACGAACGCCTCGTCGGTCTCGCCCCGAAGACCCTGACCCCGCAACAGGCCGCCGCCCTGCCGCTCACCGCGCTCACCGCCTGGGAGCTGCTGTTCGATCGCCTGCGCGTGCCCTACGGCGTCATGGCGGGCACCGACGCGCTCCTCATCGTCAACGGCGCCGGCGGCGTCGGCTCGATCCTGACCCAGATCGCCCGGTGCCTGACGGGGCTCACCATCATCGCGACGGCCTCGCGTCCCGAGACCGAGGCGTGGTGCCGCGCCATGGGCGCCCACCACGTCATCGATCACCGCCAGCCCCTCGACCAGGAACTCGCCCGGATCGGCATTCCGCAGGTTCGCTATGCCGCCAGCCTGGCGGGCAGCGACCAGCATCGGGACGCCCTCGTCGCCGCCCTGGCGCCGCAGGGTGCGCTGGCGCTGATCGACGATCCGGAGACGTTCGACATCGTGCCGTTCAAGCGCAAGAGCCTGTCGGTGCACTGGGAACTGATGTTCACCCGCAGCCTCTTCGGCACGCCGGACATGGACCAGCAGCACCGTATCCTGACCGAAGTGTCGCGCCTCGTGGATGCCGGGCTCCTGCGCAGCACGTTTCGCGAGGAGATGGGCCCGATCAACGCCGCGAATCTGCGCCGGGCCCACGCCGCGCAGGAGAGCGGACGCAGCATCGGCAAGACCGTGCTGACCGGCTTCTGAGCACGCGCGGCAGGGGCGGCAGAGGCCGCTGGGGGGGAAGGGCCGCCAGGGGGCAAGGGCCCCGCAACGGCGGCGCCATCTCCGCGTCAGGCCACCAGGGCGAGGCCGTCGCTGCCCGCGAGGCTCTCGGTCAGGAAGGTGATCAGCGGCCGGATCAGGGCGCCGGCCCGGTCCTCGCCGATCACCGTGACCTCCGTCATCGGCAGGGCGGGCCAGAGGTCGGGCGCGCGCAGGATCTGCAAACCCTCCTGCAGGAAGGAGCGGCCGAGCAGCGTCACCCCGAGGCCGCCGGCCACAGCAGCCTGCACACCCATCAGGCTGCTTGCCGTACAGGCCGCGACCCATTCGCAACGGACCGAGTCGAGCGCCGCGATCATCATGTCGCGATAGCTGCAGGGGGCCGGCAGCATCACCAGACGGGCGGGTCTGCTGAAATCCGGCTGGTAGTCGGCGGCCGCCAGCCAGACCAGCGGCTCCCGCCAGATCACCCGGCCGCGCGGGCTCGCGCCGCTGCGCTTGGCGATGACCGCATCGAGCCGATCGGCGTCGTAGGCCTCGAGCAGGGTGCAGCTCAGGCCGGTCATCAGGTCGATATGCACGCCCGGATAGAGCCGTCCGAACCGGGCCAGGAGCTTCGGCAACTGGCCCGGGATGAAATCCTCCGCCACCCCGAGACGCAGCGTCCCGCTGGCCGGGGGTTCGTGCCAGGCGCGGATCACCGCATCGTTGAATTCCAGCATCTGCCGGGCCGCCACCAGCAGGCGCTCGCCGTCCGGGGTCAGGCCGAGGGTCCGGCTGGTGCGCTCGAAGACGCGCTGCCCCAGGATCTCCTCCAGGCGCAGGACCTTCTGGCTCACCGCCGATTGTGAACGGTGGACCACGTCCGCCGCGGCCGTGAAGCTGCCGGTCTCGGCCACGGCCACGAAGGCGCGCAGGAGATCGATCTCAAGATCCGGGCGGCGCATGGCTCAATCGCGATTCTGCTGGATGCCGATCCATCTATGCAGATGTCGCATCGCTCGCAACGCGGACCCGGTCATCTCCGGGTGCGCCCGACGAGATCGGGCTCGTATCCCCGTGGCGGGACGCGTCGCTGCCGGAGCGCGTCCCGCCTTTGCCCTGAGTCCGGACCGCGCCGAGCCGATCAGTCGATGATCTCGACCACCCGGCGGGTGCGCGGCTCCACCAGCACCGGGTGATCGTTGACGATGGTGTAGTTGTAGCCCGAGATCGCGAATTCCGCCGGGACGTCGTAATAGACGATGCCGTCCTCCGGCAGCACCGAGCCGACCCGAAGGTTGCCCGCATAGGCATAGGAGGGCCGGCGCTCGGCCGTGGTGTAGATCCGGAAGCGCTCGCGCCGGTCGATGCCCAGGATGCCGTTGGCCGTGCCGACCGCTGCCCCGATGGCGCCGCCGACCACGGCCCCGAGCGGCCCGGCCGCCATCCCGCCGCGCGCCGCCCCTTCCTCCGCCCCCTGGACGAGGCCCTGCGCCTGCGCGGTGGCGAGGCCCGCCAGAACCAGGGCGGATGCGGCCGTGAAACGCGCGAGGGTCATGGGGAGGGTCATGGGATCAACTCCAGGCAGGCCCGAACCGGGCCGGTCAACGAGGGGGGATGAACGGTTTGGGATACGGTCTCACCACGGCGCGGCGGAGACCGGTAACCCTTGGCGGCAGCCAGGATGCGGAGCCTGGCTGACGCGGGGCTTGGCTGATGCGAGGCTTGGCTGATGCGGGGCTCGGCTGATGCGGAAGACCCCGACGACATCCCGGGACGCATAGCGGAGCGGACCGAAGGGCATCATTCGGGCGTGCCGGTGACGGCCCGCATGGGGGCGCCGGCCAGATCCACCGTCGAGCCGACCGTATCGGTGACGCCGTGCCCGACATTGGACAGGTGCTGCCCGTAGGTTTCCCGCGTCTGCGGATCGAGGATCGCCACCGGCGCCGCCACCGCCAGCGCCGCTCCGGTGGCGACCGTCGAGGCCGCTCCGGCCGCCGTCTGGACCAGCTTGTCGCCCAGCCCGACATGGCTGTCGGAGATCGGCTGTCCATCGGCCAGTCGCTTGCCCAGGAGCGCCACCACCTCGCTCGATGCGAACTTGCCGTGGTTCAGCGAATCCCCCGACTGCACCCCGGTCAGGTTCAGGATGCCGATGTTCTCCCGCTCCAGTTCCGAGCGGTAGGGCTCCTGGTTCGGGTCGATGGCGCCGAGGCGGACCGAATCGCCCCAGACCAGGCGCGACACGGCCAGGGCCCGGTCGTCGCCGGACACCATCAGGGTGAGGCGGGGCCGGTCCTTGCCCATGTCGTGGAACGCCGCGCGGGCGAGGTCCATGTCGACGTCGGGGGCGGCCAGCATCACGTTGCGGATCTTGGCGGCGACGCGGCCGTCGCGGATGGCCATCTGGCGCAGGCTTTCCAGCGCGAGCCAGTTGCCCATGGAATGGGCAAGGACGGTGATTTCGCCGACCTTCGGGTCCTTGGCGAGATCGCGCAGGAGGGTCTCCAGGCCGTTGCGGGAGAAGTTGGTGCTCTCGCGGTCGTAGCCGTAGGCGAGGACGCTGCCGCGGGACGGCCAGGTGAACAGCACCGGCACCACCTCGGCCCCGGAATCGTGCACGATCTGGGCGAAGCGGAAGACCGCATCCTCGAACCGGTTGTTGAAGCCGTGCACGAAGACCAGCACCTGGCGCTTGCGCGATTGCTTCAGGGCACGCCCGGTCCAGGCCGGCACGTCCTTGCGCGCCAGGGGATCGGCCCGCAGGGCGACGAAGTCGGTGGCGGGATTGCCCGGCAGGGCCTTCGGCCATTGCACGGTCCCGGCCGCGCGGGTCGCATCGGGCGGAATCGAGACGGCGAGATCGGTGTAGCTCACCGCCGCGCCGCGCTCGCCGGAGAACAATTCCCCGGGCGCGCCCGCACTCTTGCGGTTCGTCACCACCAGCATCTCGACCTGCGAGGTTCCGGGTGCCGTCACCCCGGCGGCCACCGGCAGGAGCACGCCGGTCGGGCGCCCGGCACAGGCGGGCAGGGCGAGAAGCAGCACCAGGACCGGCATCAGCCGTCGCGCCCGGACTCTACGGTCCGCTGTCGTCCCGATGGTCATGCTCGCCACGCGTGTCTCCCTGTGACCGGACCGAGACGGCCCGTCGGTTAACCAGAGGTTAAGCCCGGGCTGGAGCCCTGGACCGGTATTGCGGCGGGGACGCGGTCGCCGCACCGCCAAACGGCGCTTCCACCTTCCGAATTGCCTCGCGACCTGCCAGGAAACGGGCGATCACACGATGACGTGAAGGCGCCGCCCCGCCTGCTGGGCCGCCGTGGTTGCGAAATCGCGACGCGTCGGGTGAGCTTGGCGCTGATGATGCATCGGCGCCTGCCCTGACCCCGACCCCACCGGACCTGATGATCGCCTCACCGTTGCCCGCTTCACCGTCCGTCGCAGCGCCGACCCTCCCTTTCGCGGCGACGGCGGCCCGCATCCGCGCGCCGCGTCCGGCCGGCGGCGAACGGGGGCGGACGTGAGCGAACTCGACGGCTGGGCCGAGCGTCGCCGCATCGCCGAGCAGGGACGCGGCGAACGCCCCTGGTCGCTTTGGGGGCCGTATCTCAGCGAGCGTCAGTGGGGCACGGTGCGGGAGGATTACAGCCGCGACGGCAATGCCTGGCGCTCGCTGCCGCATGACGAGGCGCGCTCGCGGGCCTATCGCTGGGGCGAGGATGGCCTGGCGGGGATCTGCGACGAGCGCGGGCAGATGTGCCTGGCGCTCGCCCTCTGGAACGGGCGCGACCACATCCTCAAGGAGCGACTGTTCGGCCTCGCCAACGAGGAGGGCAACCACGGCGAGGACGTGAAGGAGGTCTATCACTACCTCGACGCGACCCCGAGCCACGCCTACCTCAAGTTCCTCTACCGCTACCCGCAGGGCGCCTACCCCTACGACGATCTGGTGCAGGAGGGGCTGCAGCGCGGCCGCGACCAGCCGGAATACGAGATCGAGGACACCGGGCTGTTCGCCGATAACCGCTTCTTCGACGTCACCGTGGAATACGCCAAGGAGGACGTGGAGGACATCCACGTGGTGATCACGGCGGTGAACCGGGGACCGGAGACCACCGACCTGCACATCATCCCGCAGCTGTGGTTCCGCAACACCTGGTCGTGGTGCGAGGAGGCCAGCCATCGCCGGCCCGCCCTGACCCTGCGCCCGGACGGCGCGATCGCCTGCGACCACCCACGCCTCGGGCTCTACCGGCTCAGCTTCGACGGCTATCCCGATCCGCTGTTCTGCGAGAACGACACCAACCTGCGCCTGCACGGCTGGGAGCCCGACGCCCCCGGCCCGTTCAAGGACGGGCTGCACGCGGCGATCGTCGACGGCGACGACGGCGCCGTCGGGCGGGAATCCGGCACCAAGCTCGGCCTGCATTACTTCCGCCAGCTCGAACCCGGCGAGACCACGCGGGTCACGCTCCGGCTGTCCGCGGGCACCCGCGCCCGTCCCGTCGACCGCGAGGGCACCATCGTGCATCGCCGGGTCGCCGAGGCCGATGCCTTCTACGAGTCGCTCCAGGACGGCCTCGTGGATGCCGATTCCCGCACCATCTACCGTCAGGCCGCCGCCGGCCTGATCTGGTCGAAGCAGCTCTATTCCTACGACGTCCGGCTTTGGCTCAAGGGCGACCCGCTCCAGCCGGTGCCGCCGAAGGAGCGGGACAGCGGCCGCAACGTGCATTGGCGCCACTTCGCCGGGGCGGACGTGCTGTCGATGCCGGACAAGTGGGAATATCCCTGGTTCGCCGCCTGGGACCTCGCCTTCCACTGCCTGCCGCTCGCCCTGCTCGACCCCGACTTCGCCAAGAAGCAGCTCCTGCTCCTCACCCGCGAATGGTACATGCACCCGAACGGCCAGCTGCCGGCCTACGAATGGGAGTTCGGCGACGCCAACCCGCCGGTCCATGCCTGGGCCACCTACCGGGTGTTCGAAATCGATCGGGACCGGCGCGGCGGACGCGGCGACATCGCCTTCCTGGAGGGCGTGTTCCACAAGCTTCTCATCAACTTCACCTGGTGGGTGAACCGCAAGGACGCGGACGGCCGCAACGTGTTCCAGGGCGGCTTCCTCGGCCTCGACAATGTCGGGGTGTTCGACCGTTCGCGCCCACCGCCCGGCTTCGGCCGCATCCACCAGGCCGACGGCACCGCCTGGATGGCGATGTACGCCCTCAACATGATGCGGATCGCCCTCGAGCTGGCCCTGCACAACGACGTCTACGAGAGCACCGCGTCGAAGTTCTTCGAGCACTTCCTGCTCATCGCCGAGGCGATGACCGACATGGGCGGCGAGGGCTTCGGACTGTGGGACGAGGAGGACGAGTTCTACTACGACGAGGTCGATATCCCCGGCGGCGGCATGCTGCCCCTGCGGGTGCGCTCGGTGGTCGGTCTGGTGCCGCTCTTCGCCGTCGAGGTGATCGAGCCCTCGGTGCTCCAGCGCCTGCCGGACTTCGCCCGGCGCCTCAACTGGCTCCTGGAGCACCGCCCGCACCTCGCCTGCCTGGTGTCGCGCTGGGACGAGGGCGGCGTGCAGGACCGCAAGCTGCTGTCGCTGCTGCGCGGCCATCGCATGAAGGCGCTGCTGCGCCGGATGCTCGACGAGGCGGAGTTCCTCTCGGCCCACGGCGTGCGCTCGCTGTCGAAGGCGCACCGGGACCAGCCCTATGCGCTCAACGAGTTCGGCGCCTCCTTCACGGTGCGCTACGACCCGGCCGATTCCACCTCGAACATGTTCGGCGGCAACTCGAACTGGCGCGGCCCCGTGTGGATGCCGATGAACTACCTGATCGTGGAGGCCCTACGCCGCTTCCACACCTATTACGGCGACGACTTCCTGGTGGAATACCCGACCAGCTCCGGCGCCCACCTCACCCTCAGCGCCATCGCGGACGCCCTGGAGGATCGGCTGATCGCCCTGTTCACCAAGGATTCCGAGGGCCGGCGCCCGATCTTCGGCGACCGGCCCCCGATCGCGCCGGCGCCCGGCACCGAAGAGGCGCTGCTGTTCCACGAGTTCTTCGACGGCGACACCGGCCGCGGCCTCGGCGCCTCGCACCAGACCGGCTGGACGGCCCTGATCCTCAACCTGCTGCACACCCGCGCCCGGCGGGCGCCCGCGTAGCGCCGGGCCGGACCACCGCGCGCCAGCACCGTCTTCCGCTCGGGGAAGATGCCGCTGAATCTGCGACGGTTCACCCGGAAACTCGGAAACTCAACCGGTAGAATTAGGGAACCCGTAAATTCTACCGGTCATTGTGGAATCAAGAAGGCGAATTTAAGCGTCGCGAGCAGGGCCGCAAGAGGCATCGACCCCCTCCACGGTTCACGTCAATTCCAACGTGCGACAGCTCGAACTCACTCTGAATCCGGCGTCCGCCGACACGCTCCACCCGATCGCACCCGCCCCGGCATCCGGTTCGCTCGATCAGTCCGCAGAAGGGCCGTTATGCACGTTGTTCTGGTCGATTCGAGCCGGCTAATGCGCAAGGCGATCGCCCGGATGCTGGTGCATGGGGGCCATACAGTCGTCGAGTTCGCGGATTCGGCGGCGGCGCTCGCCTATGTCGCCGGAAATCCGGCCGCGACCTGCGTCCTCACCAGCCTGGAGGTTCACCCCCTGGATGGACTGGAACTCTGCTGGTCCCTGCGCGCCCTCGCGGATGACCGCCGCCCGCTCACGATCCTGGCGATGTCGTCGGCACGCGACACCCGACCCATCGACGAAATCCTGGACAGCGGGGCAGACGACTTTCTGGCCAAGCCGCCGAGTTCGCGGGAGCTGTACGGACGGCTGCGCGCGGCCGAGCGGGTCCTGAAGCTGCAGCATGCCCTGATCAAACAGGCCGACACGGATCACCTGACGCAGCTCTTCAATCGCGGCGCGCTGCTGCGTCTGGCCCGCGCGGAACTCCACGCCGCCTCCGCCGATCAGCCCCTCTCGGTGCTGCAGATCGACATCGACCATTTCAAGAGCATCAACGATCGCCATGGCCATGACGTCGGCGACCTGGTGATCCGCAGCGTCGCCCAGATCCTGCGCGAAACCGGAAGCCTCGCGGGCCGGATCGGGGGCGAGGAATACGCTTTGGTCATGCCGGGGCACAGTCTCGGCGGCGCCTCGGTGGTGGCGCAGCGCATCCGCCGGCAATGCTCCGCACGCCGGATGCTCGACCGGACCAATTCGCTGCGATTCACGGTGAGCATCGGCGTGAGCAGCTGGGTCGAGGGCGACGAGGTCGGAACCCTGCTCAAACGGGCGGATCTCGCGCTCTACGCCGCCAAGGCCGCGGGACGGGATCGCGTCGCCCTCACCAGCGCCAAGCTGACGACCGAGTTCGTCTGACCGCGCCTCCCGCCGCGGCCTCGGACACGCGATCCCGGACCATCCGCGTTCCGCTTCGGCCGTCGCTGATCGCGGCATCGGAGGGAGGTGCCGATGCCGGGTCGGTGGCGGGCCGCGCCTCTGATCGTCACGGCAAAGCGATGAATCAGTCGAGCCGGCGATAGCGGCGGGTGCCATGGCGTTGATGCGGCGCCCAATCCGTCGCTTCGCGCGAGTCCGCGGGAAGAACCCGCTTGGGGACCAGCTTCGCGAACTTCACGATCCGCACGCCGACGAGATTTCCCACGCGCCACGCGAGCGCCACCGCGCACACATAATCCATTCCAACAACTTTGAGCATGAATTCGTACGGGAGCTGGATGTTCTCGGAGACACTGAGCTTGGCTCCGGTCGCCGAAACATCTTTCACGCTGCAGGGAATTTCAGTTCCCTCATGCGTCCTGATCAGACCGATCCATTCCGTTTTGCTCCTGCTTGCCCGATCTTCGTGCAACGCAGCATCTTGATCTTGAGTCAAAGAACTGTTCCCAGGCTCTTATCGTCAATATACCACCCGACCATCGGTATTCAATCATGCCTTGTCTGTATCGGAAACGAAACTGAATTTCGGCTCCGCCTCTTGGTGCCGCATCAACAACCCCGACAGACCAGAGTGGAAGACCGCCGGGCGCGATCGGCACAGGCATCGGGAACCCGGCCAGGTGTCGACGATGGCCTCCGGGGTCTAGGCCGCACCGATCGGAGCGCCGGCGGCAACGTCTCCCTGCGGCAGCCACGCGCTCGTCAGGGCGGCACCGATACCGGACTCGGCCCATCTCGACGTCGGCCCATGTCGACGTCGGCCCATGTCGAAGTCGGCCCATGTCGAAGTCGGCCCATGTCGAAGTCCGACGCACGGCCCTAGATGAAGCTCCGCACTCGTCCCGCCGGAGACCCTGCCGATGCCTCCTTCCCGACGCGCCGTCCTGGCCGGCGCCGGCCTGCTGCCCCTGTCGCTGTCCCGCTTCGGCACGCCCGCCGTCGCGGCGGAGCCGGCCGCCCTGCTGCGACGCCCGATCCCGTCCACGGGCGAGACTCTTCCGGTGATCGGCATCGGCACCTCGCGCCGCTACGAGGTCGAGCCTACCGCCGAGGCGATCGCCCCCTTGCGGGAGGCGGTGCAGCGGTTCGTGGCCCTGGGCGGCAGCGTCATCGATACGGCGCCGAGCTACGGCACAGCCGAAGACGTGCTCGGCCTGATCCTCGCTCCCGATGGCATCCCCGGGCAGGGCAGCCTGCGCGAAAAGGTCTTCCTGTGCAGCAAGGTCGGAACGCCGGGCCGCGAAGCCGGCGCCGCCGAGATCGCCCGCTCGTTCAAGCGCCTGAACACCGGGATGATCGACCTCATCGCGGTCCACAATCTCATCGATCCGTCGGCGAATCTCGCCACCCTGCGGGAGCTGAAGGCGCAGAAGAAGATCCGCTACGTCGGCGTCACGGTCTGGCGCGACAGCCAGTTCGGGGACCTCGAAGCCCTGATGAAGCGCGAGACGCTGGACGTCATTCAGGTCAATTACGCCCTCGACGACCGCCGCGCCGCCGAGCGCATCCTGCCGCTCGCCGCCGAACGCGGCATGGCCGTGATGGTCAACGTGCCGTTCGGGCGCGACCGCCTGTTCAAGGCCGTGCAGGGGCGGGCGCTTCCCGCCTGGACCGCCGAGTTCGATTGCGCGACCTGGCCGCAATTCTTCCTGAAATACGTCCTCGGGCACGCGGCGGTGACCTGCCCGATCCCCGGGATGGCCAAGGCCGCCTATGTCGAGGACAACCTCGGGGCCGCGCGCGGCCGCCTGCCCGATGCCGCCCAACGCACCCGAATGGAGGCCTTCGTCGATGCACTCTAGGTTCATTTCCCGCCGCACGATCCTGGCGCTCGCCGCCCTCGCGCTCGGATCGGCGGCGCCTGCCCAGGCCCAGACGGCGGCACAGCCGACCCGGATCGGCATCATCGGCGCCGGCAATATCGGCGGCACCCTCGGGGGGCTGTGGGCGAAGGCCGGGCATGAGGTGATGCTGTCCTCCCGCCATCCCGAGACGCTGACGTCCCTGGTCAAGGAACTCGGACCGAAAGCCCGCGCCGGCACGCCCGCCGAGGCGATCGCCTTCGGCGACGTCATCCTGGTCGCGGTGCCCTACAAGGCCTACCCGCAGCTCGCGCAGGATTACGCGGGCGCCTGGACGGGCAAGGTCGTGATCGATGCCGGCAACGCGACCCAGGCCCGCGACGGCGAGGTCTACGGCGAGGTACAGGCGAACGGCATCGCGGCGGTCTCGGCCAAGTATCTCGCCGGCGCCCGGGTCGTCCGGGCCTTCAATGCGGCCAACTACAAGGTCTTCGCCAAGAACGCCCGCCGCGACGGCGGCCGCATGGCCATCCCGATCGCCGGCGACGACGCCGAGGCGCTGAAGAGCGTGGCGCAACTCGTGACCGATGCGGGCTTCGATCCCGTACCGGTCGGGCCGCTGGCGAAGGCGGACAGCTTCGCCATGGGGTCGCCGGGCTTCGGCCTGGACCTGACCGCGCCGGAACTGGCAACCCGTCTGGGCGTGTCGCGGTGACGGCCGGGGCCGGCGCCGACCCGCGCGCATCGACCTGGCTCGGGCGCCTGGTCGATGTGCGACCGGGAGAGGCGCCGGCCCTCGCCTGGTCGTGGGCCTACATCTTCTCGATCCTGGCCGCCTACTACGTCCTGCGCCCGATCCGCGACCAGATGGGCGTCGCCGGCGGGATCGAGAACCTGCCGTGGCTGTTCACCGGCACGCTCGTGGGCATGCTGGCGCTCAACGTTCCGTTCGCCTGGCTGGTCAAGACGCTGCCGCGCGCGCGCTTCGTGCCGCTGACCTACCGGTTCTTCGCCGCCAACATCCTGCTGTTCGCCGGCGGGCTCTATCTCGCCGGCCCCGAGGGCGACGTCTGGATCGGCCGGGCCTTCTTCATCTGGCTCTCGATCTTCAACCTGTTCGTGGTCTCGGTGTTCTGGGCCACCATCGTCGACGTGTTCTCCACCGAGCAGGGCAAGCGCCTGTTCGGCTTCATCGCCGCCGGCGCGACCCTCGGCGCCATCGCGGGCTCGGCCACCACCGCCATCCTGGCCCGCGACGCCCCGACCTGGGCGCTCCTGCTCGGCGCGGCGCTCCTCCTCGAAGTGGCCGTGTTCAGCATGCGCGGGCTCGCGCGCCTGTCCGACCGCTTGCACCGGGCCCCAGGCGCCGGCGCGGCGATCGGCGCAGAGGCGCACCCCGCGGAAGCGATCGGCGGCAGCGTCTTCGCGGGCATCACCCGCACCGTCCGCTCGCCCTATCTGCTGAACATCGGCCTGTTCCTGCTGCTGTTCTCCGTGACCTCGACCTTCCTGTATTTCGAGCAGGCCGGCATCGCCAAGCGCAGCTTCCCCGATCGCGGCGCCCAGACCGCCTTCTTCGCCAGCGTCGACCTCCTGGTGAATCTGCTGACGCTCGGGGTGCAGTTTTTCCTCACGGGGCGGATCGTACGCCGGATCGGCGTCGGCCCCGCCCTCGCGCTGCTGCCCGCCGCCAGCATCCTCGGCTTCGCCGCGCTCGCGGTCTCGCCGACCATCACCGCCATCGTGGTGTTTCAGGTGCTGCGGCGGGCCGGGAACTTCGCCATCGCGCGCCCGATCCGCGAGGTGCTGTTCACCGTCGTGCCGCGCGAGGATCGCTACAAGGCCAAGAACTTCATCGACACCGTGGTGTATCGCACCGGCGACCAGCTCGGCGCCTGGTCCTTCGCCGGCATCGGCGCCCTGGGGCTCGGCTCGACGGCGGTCGCGGTGACCGCCATTCCCCTGTCGGCGCTCTGGCTCCTGAACAGCCTCTGGCTCGGCCGCCGGCAGTCGGAACGCCAGCGGGCGGCGCTGACGGACGAGCGGACCGTACCCGAAGTCACGAAGTCTTAAGCATCCGGGGCGGACTCTCCTGTCGAGGCCGCCGCGCGCGCCATCGCTCCGGTGCGATGCCGGCCGTTCCGGGGCGTGGCGATCAGGCCCGCTCAGGCGGCGATCCGCATGGCAGAGCGCCCTGCACCCGACAGATTCACCGCTTCGCGCTGGAACAATCCAGCAATATTCGTGCGGAACAACCTTCACGGTAGCCTCGGAGTTGTGGACATCTCCTATCCGAATCGTGCATATCTGCCCTGTTGGTCGACCGAATTGGCGGCTGGCGCTTGATAAATGCCTTCAGATGGGCGATTTGCCGTCTGGGGGCGCAGGAAAAGAAAAGTTCGCATGTCCGAAAATACCGAAATTCAAACAACTGACTTCGTCGACCTCGCGGCCGACATCGTGGCGGCCTATGTTTCGAACAACCCGGTTCGCCCGAGCGATCTGCCGGATCTGATCCGCAACGTGCATGCGTCCCTGAGCGGCCTCGCCGGCGGTGTCGCTCCGGTTTCCGAGGAAGCCGAGATCGAGAAGCCGAGCGCCGCCCAGATCCGCAAGTCGGTGACGCCGGACGGCATCGTCAGCTTCCTCGACGGCAAGAGCTACAAGACCCTGAAGCGTCACCTCAGCAGCCACGGTCTCGACCCGCACAGCTACCGCCAGCGCTACGGCCTGCCGGCCGATTACCCGATGGTCGCACCGTCCTACGCCGCCATGCGCTCGGAACTGGCCAAGTCGATCGGCCTCGGCCAGGTTGCCAACCGCAACGAGGACGAGGACGTGCAGCCGAAGGCCAAGGGCGGCAAGAAGGCCGCCTGAAGCGCGTCTCTGCGCGCCGAGACGTCCGAAGCCCCGCTGCCGTCACCGGCGCGGGGTTTCCTCGTTTTCAGGGGTCGGGCAGGGGCGTTGCGCCGAACAGCCAGCGCTCGTCGAGATCGGTCGCGTTCCGCGTGGCCATCGCCTGGGTCTCGTCGCCCTCGGCGAAGATCACCACGTCGTCCGGGCCGACATCGCGGGTCGCGTAGAAATCCCAGCGCCGGTGGATGACGCGGGGGCCGCCGAACACCCGGTAGGCGTTCTGGTAGCGATCGTCGCGGAAGCCGACGTAGTGGACGCAGCGCGGCGGACGAGCCCCGCCGCTCACGATCGCGGATCCGGCCATGCAGGGTGCCGGGGCGACACGGGCTCGCGCCGGTCCGATCCCGCGCAGGCCGGCTTGGGAAGTTCGGTCGTCGGACAGCGCTCGCGAGACATCGGACCCATCGCCTGAACATAGGGCGGCACGCAGATGCGTGTTGCGACAGCGGTCACGAAGACGTCAGCGATGGAGGGGGCGGTCGATCGGCCCGTAGGCCTGAGTAGAGTGGCGCGCCCTACGGGAATCGAACCCGTGTTTTCGCCGTGAAAGGGCCGGGTGGGTTCGTCCGATAACGTCCAGGAACGTCCAGCTATCTATCTGCCACAGCTAACTTTTTTGGCGATCACACGCTTGGCACGTCCAGCATCGTGCGGTACGTACTAGGTACGTCGGCAGGACACAAACTGGACACGCGACCATGCCCCGCAGCGCCCGCGCGCCCAAACTCGAAACTCGTACCAACCGGTTAAAGCTACCGGTGGCCGGCAAGCCTGTATTCGTGCGTGTTATCCCCGGCGTCTCGCTCGGCTACCGCCGCACCGCGACCGCCGGCTCTTGGGTTGTCCGTGTCGCCGAACGGGACAGCGGCACCTGGACGAAGCGGATCGCGATGGCAGACGATCTCTCCGAGAGCGATGGCGAGACCATCCTCACATTCTGGGAGGCGCAGGAACGGGCGAAGGCGGCGGCGCAGGGCGATGAGGCCGGCACCAAGCGCGGGATCCCGCTTACGGTACAGCGCGCTGCCGAAGCATACTGGACAAGTCTGGAGGCACGCAGCAGCCGCACGGCCTACGATGCTCGGTTGCGGCTGAAGCGCATCTTCCTGCCGCGCTTCGGCGAGAGCCGTATCGAGGATCTGACCCGCCGCCAATTGGAGGCGTGGCGCGACGGCCTCGTGCGCACGGATGGTGACGCCGAGCGGCGTCGGCGCAGTCAGGATACGGCGAACCGTGTACTTAGCATCGTTAAGGCGTGTCTCAATCACGCGGTCGGTGATCCAGCGAACCGGCTCACTGACGACAGCGCGTGGCGACTCGTCCGGCCTTTTCAGGGCGTGGCGCGCGCGCGCGAGGTACACTTCACCGTGCCCGAGATGTTGCGCCTGCTCGAAGCTGCAAGCAGCCCCGCCTTTCGCGACCTCCTCACGGCCGGCTTCCTAACCGGTGCACGCTACGGGGAACTCTGTGCTTGCGAGGTGCGCCACTTTGACCTCGCCCGCGAGACGCTGAACGTGCCGCGTGGAAAGACCGGCCCCCGCACGGTGATTCTTCAGCCAGAGGCGGTAGCGTTTTTCGCACGCGTCGCGGGAACGCGGGCTAAGGGTGAGCCGCTGCTTAAACGCCCGGACGGCGAAGGCTGGAAGCAGAGCGACCAGCAGCGACCGATGAAGGAGGCCGTCGCCAAGGCCGGTCTTGATCTGGAGGGCACGTTCTACGCGCTGCGTCACTCCTACATCTCACGGGCCATCGAGGCGGAGATGCCGCTAACGGTTCTGGCTGAGAACTGCGGCACGAGCGTGCGGATGATCGAGAAGACCTACGCCAAGGTGTTGGCTGACAAGCGGCGCGAGTTCATCGTCCGAAGTGCGCCTCGGCTTTTTGCTGCCTGACCCCCTCTCCGCCACTTCAATTATTCAAGTCAATGATTTGATGTCGCTTTTCGCTTGGTGGCGTGAGCGCACCCCTCAAAATACCCCACATTTTGAGTAGGCTTGTACCGGCTCAACCTGGACGTAGCTGGACGGGTGCTCGCTGAGAGCCGAGCCCAACGGTAGGGCCGATGCGAAGGCTGGATGACTGAGGTAGCACCGTAGCGATCTTGGTGCGCATTCCTCTCCAGCGAATGCACGTGGCATTGTAAGCGCCTGTTAACGCTGCACGCCCATTTTCGAGAGCTTGATTAATCGGCCGTTCCGATCACCACGGTCCGCCGCATGCGATGAAAGATAACGGATCCATGACTAGCATGCTGGAACTGCTACGCTGGAAGATCCGGGTGCTTTTTGCGTGGACGCCAACACGCACTGTGGCGGTGCCTCTGATCCTGGGAGTTTATGCCCTCGCAGGCTGGGGAGCCTACGCGAGTAAAGCTTCGGCAAACCGCGATCTCACGAGTCAGGTCAGCCTCCTGCAAGCGGATAGGGATGGATTTGTAGAGCGGCAAAAGCAGTTGGAACAGGCGAACATCGAACTGCTGCATGAGTGGCAAGGCAAGCTCGCCTCCGCTCAACAGGAGCTCAGCCATGCTACTGCTGCTCGGGACACTGCTAAGGGGCAGCTTGCCAGCTCGCAGCGCGAGCTCATCGCTTCTAAGAAGCGATTCGATCAGGCCCGGGATCGTGTGACTGAAACAGGAAGCATCAAGCCTGTTGAGCCGTCGAAGAAGGCTGCGGGTAAGCCGTAGGCTCCGGCAGCTCGCAGCCTTTAGGGGGGCGTGGATCGTGGTCCAAGCGGCGAGCGATGAGATGAATCGTTGCTAGATCCACTCATCAGCGCGCCTCCACCGTTGGAAGTTAGGCCGTAGGCGTCAAGTCGTCGGCCGACCACGTCTCGCGGACGTTGCCGACATCGATTTCATAGGCTTCGCCGAGATTCCAAACGCCGACCACAGCTCCAACGCGACCGTCAGGAAGTCGAACGAGATCCAGCGTTTTAAACGGAGAGAGGGTCATAGCATGGCTCCTTTCCCCATCAACTGGCGTGCGAACGTCTTAGATCCAAGCTGGGCTCGATTACGGCAGCTAGAGCTGCACCCGATCAAGTTGGGTCAAAGGCATCGTAGCCTGCGGCCATCAGGTAGTTACGGCATTCGTCCGGTGTAAAGCGGCCGAAGGCTTGCTNCTAGAGCTGCACCCGATCAAGTTGGGTCAAAGGCATCGTAGCCTGCGGCCATCAGGTAGTTACGGCATTCGTCCGGTGTRAAGCGGCCGAAGGCTTGCTTGATGGTGTCGGAGAGGTCTGCGAGCGTGCGAGCAGCGTGGGCACGCAGAAGGGCTTTGAGCTTGGCGAAGGCGAGTTCGATGGGGTTGAAGTCGGGGGAGTAGGCCGGCAGGTAGAGCAGGCGGRCACCGGCTGCCTCGATGCGCTCGCGGATGCCGCTGACCTTGTGGGCGGGTAGGTTGTCGAGCACGACCGTGTCACCGTGCTTCAAGGTCGGGATCAGGGTCTCCTCGACATAACTGCGGAAGCGAGCGCCGGTCATCGGTCCGTCGAAGAGCGCGGTCGCCGTCAGGCCGCTGGCCCGTAGCCCCGCCGTGACCGTGATGGTCTTCCAGTGTCCGAACGGCACGGCCACCCGGCAGCGTTCGCCCCGTGGAGCCCGCCCGTAGCGACGCGCCATCTTCGTGTTGGTCGCGGTCTCGTCGAGGAACACGAGGCTGTCCGGATCGAGGTCGGGCTGGCCCTCGAACCAGGCCAGGCGGGCCGCCTTCACGTCCTCCCGATCCTGCTCGGCGGCGTGACCGGTGTTTTTTTACGCGTGATGCCGTGGCGCTTGAAGAAACGGGACAGGCTGCTGACGCCGACCCGCAGGCCGTGTTCGGCCAGTCGGGCGCGTAGCTCGCGCAGGAACAGTTCGGGCTTCGCCTCGTAGGTCTGCCGGATCAGGTCGGCCTGGGCCTCGATGGCGTGCGAGCGCTGATCGCCGCCCATCGGCTTTGCCCGTGTGCGCCCTTCCCGCACGAAGGTCTCGTGCCAGCGCACGGCGCTGGCGGGGCTGACCTTGAACCGTTTAGCGGCTTCCCGGCGTGAGGCGCCTGCCTCGATCGCCACCACGACGCGTTCACGCAGATCGGCTGACAGGGCTGAGGGCATCCAGCTCTCCTCCTTGGAAAGCCGCGCATCGAATCACATCTGCGCCGCCCTCGAAACCC
>NZ_LMNJ01000022.1:0-34946 GCF_001423325.1 Methylobacterium sp. Leaf113 | reverse complement strand
CCCGCACCGGCAGCGCCCTGGTTGATGCCGGCGGCCTCCTCGGCATTGCCGGCGAAGTGATGCTGGCCGGTCTTGGTGTTGAAGAACCGCTCCAGCGTCACGGTGCCGGGCGCGCCCGCATCCGCGTAGGCCTCGAACGCGACGCCCTCGTATTTGTAGGACGGGTTGGTCTTGATGATCTGGTCGCGCTCGCCGACGCTGGTCGTGAAGAAATGCGCGGTCGTGCCGGTGTCGAAGAACCGGAACACGTCGATGGTGTCGGCCCCCNTCTTGATGATCTGGTCGCGCTCGCCGACGCTGGTCGTGAAGAAATGCGCGGTCGTGCCGGTGTCGAAGAACCGGAACACGTCGATGGTGTCGGCCCCCTGGCTCGGGGTCGCCCACGGGGTTCCCTCGTAGGTGAACCACGGCAGGGTCTGCAGGATCTGCGCCTTCTCGGCGCCGCTCGTGGTGTAGAAATGGTCCCCGGTCTTGGTGTCGTAGAAACGGTGCACGGCCGTGACCTCGGCCTGCACGACCAGGGCGGGCGGTGCTGCCTGAATCGGGGCGCTGCGAGCGCCGTACAGCGCCTGGACGCCCGCGATGTCGCCGGCCGCGAGGCTGGAGATGGTGGGATCCAGGATGGCGTTCATCACCTCCGGCTTGGCATTGTAGTGGTCGAGCCCGATCGCATGCCCGATCTCGTGAAGGGCGACGGCGGAAAGATCGACGTTCTGATTGCTGACGACGCGGCCCTTCGCCGTGTGCCATCCTTCTCCACTGTCGAAGGCGACGGTCACGGATTGAAGGCGCTGTCCGCTATAGGAATAGGTCGCATTCCCGACGACCTTGCCGAGACCGTCGATGCTATTCAGGGTGAGATCGATATCGGATTCGACCGTCGACACGACCTGCTGGAAGGCGATGTCGGCATAGCTCGACCAGGCGGCGAAGGCGGCCTGGATGACGCCGACGAAGCTCGCGGGAATCGTTGCGTCGAGAGCCCAGGTGACCATGCCGCCGCCTGTCCCCGCCGGACCTCGGCCCCAGCGCGGTCCCTCGAGCGCGTAATCTCCCATCTGCATCCTCCCATCGGCCCGGGAACCTCGAATGGAAGGATGACCAAATCGTTAATGACACCGCGCTTTTTTCAATCCTTTTCGATCCCGGCCCTTCTCAATCGAGTGCTCGGCTCCCTGTGACTTGGGCGTCACACGATGCTGCGCACCACGCCGCCATCGACCCGGAGGGCCGCCCCGCTGGTGGCGCTGGCGGCCGGGCTGCAGATGTAGGCCACCATGCTGGCGACTTCGTCGACGGTGGCGAGGCGGCCGATCAGCGAGGTCGGGCGATGCTCGGCCACGAAGGCGCGGCCGGCGGCATCGAGGTCGACGTCGCCGCCGCGTCCGTCGTCCTTGGCCATGCTCTTCATGAAGTCCGCGACGCCCTCGGACAGGGTCGGTCCCGGCAGCACGCTGTTCACGGTCACGCCGGAGCCGGACACGGTCTCGGCGAGGCCGCGCGCCACGGCGAGCTGGGCCGTCTTGGTCATGCCGTAATGGACCATCTCCACCGGGATGTTCACGCCGGATTCGCTGGAGATGAAGACAACCCGGCCCCAACCGCGCTGGACCATGCCCGGCGTGTAGGCGCGCGACAGGCGCACGCCGCTCATCACGTTGGTCTCGAAGAAGCGGTGCCAGTCCTCGTCCGGAATGTCGAAGAACGGCTTCGGCTCGAAGATGCCGGTGTTGTTGACCAGGATGTCGATGTCCGGCAGCCCCGCGACCACGCGCGCGGCCCCGTCCGGGGTGGAGACGTCGCCCGGCGCGCCGATGAAGGTCGCCTTGCCGGTCTCGCGCTTGAGGCGCTCGACGGCGTCGCGCACGCGATCCTGGGTGCGCCCGTTGATCGCCACCGTCGCGCCGAGCTCCGCCAGGGCCTTGGCGATGGCGTAGCCGATGCCGGTGGTGGAACCGCTGACGAGGGCGCGCTTGCCCGACAGGTCGAGTTGCATGGTGTTGTCCTCGGTGGAGCTGGCACCGGGTCAACGCGCCGGAACGGCCCTGGTGCGATCACGCCATCGGCGCGGCTCTGCCGAGGCTGGGTCAACGTTCCGAAGACCGTCTCTTCGAAGTCTCGTCTCTTCGAAGTCTCGTTTCTCCGAAGTCTCGTTTCTCGGAAGTCTCGTTTCTCCGAAGTCTCGTCTCTCCGAAGTCTCGTTTCTCCGAAGCGTCATCCTGTCTGTTGGCGCCGCAATACGCTGGCCACCGCCCCGAAGGCGGCGAGACCGACGGCGCACCACAGGGTGGCGGCCACCGGTCCGGCCGGAGCGGCGCCCTGGTGCAACCCGAAGATCACCGCCACCAGGGCGGCCCCGAAGGATTGTCCGGTCAGACGCGCGGTGGATTGCATGCCGCTGGCCCCGCCGCTGCGGTCACGCGGGGCGCTGGTGATGATGACCTTGTTGTTCGGCGACTGGAACAGCCCGAAGCCAAGGCCGCACAGGGTGAGGCGCCAGGCGATGTCGAGATGGGAGGCGTCCGACGGCAGCAGCGCGATCGCCGCGAGGCCGGTCGCCATCAGGGCGAGACCAAGGCCGCCCAGCAGCCCTGGAGCGTAGCGGTCCGCGAGGCGCCCGGACAGGGGGGCCATCACCGCGATGGCGATGGGCCAGGGCGTCATCAGGAATCCGGTCTGCGTCTCGGACAGGTGCAGCACGTCCTGAAAGTAGAAGGGCAGGGCGACATAGGCCATCATCTGCGCCCCGAACGAGGCGATCGAGGTCGCCATGGAGAGGGCGAAGGCTGGAATCCGCAGGAGATCGACCGGCAGGAGCGGACGGGTCATCCGGGTCTGCGTCCAGACGAAGACGGCGCCGACGCAGAGGGCCGCGCCGATCTCCGCCAGGGCGACGCCGCGCGTGGCCGGATCGCCGAGGCCGTCGACGCCGGTGATCAGGAGCCCGAAGGTCAGGGCGTTGAGAAGCGCGCTGCGGATGTCGAAGCGGCCGCCGCTCTTCGGCGTCGCCGGCAGGGTGCGGGCGCCGACCGCGAGGGCGATCACCCCGACCGGCAGGTTGACCAGGAACAGCCAGGGCCAAGTCGCCACCGACAGGATCGCGGCCGCCACCGTCGGCCCGGCGGCCGAGGCCATGGCCACCACCAGGGCGACGTTGCCGACGCCGCGCCCGATCAGGCGATGCGGATAGATGAAGCGCACCAGGGCGATGTTGACGCTCATGATGCCGGCGGCGCCGAACCCCTGCGCGATCCGCGCCGCCACCAGCCAGTCGAGGGTCGGGGCGAAGGCGCAGGCCACGGAGGCCGCCGTGAACAGGACGAGGCCGGTGAGGTAGACCCGGCGATAACCGAGGATGTCGCCGAGCGAGGCCAGAGGCAGCAGGGAGGCCGTCACCGCGATCTGGAAGCTGTTGGTGACGAAGATCGCCGCGGAGGGCTCCACCGCCAGATCCTTGGCCATCACCGGCAGGGCCACGTTGACGATGGCGCCGTCGAGCACCGCCATGGTCATCGCAAGGCTGATCGCCAAAAGCGCCAGCATGCGTTCGCGCACCGGCAAACCATCCGGTACGGGCTCGGGCGAGGCGTGGCGGGGCGCGTCGACATTCATGGCCGAGGCCTGGGACGCGGCGCCGGTTTCCGCAAGGGGGCCGGAGACTCCGCGTGTCCTTTGTCACCCGGATCGGGCGGCATGCGGCCGGAACCTGCGCTATGTCAGCCGATGCGTGCGACCGCGCGCCGTTGTCGGGAACACACATGGACGCGCTCCGCTCAGTCTCCGCCCTCCTTCTGGCGGCCCAGCTCACCGTGGCACCGGCCGCCGCGCAGACGAGGGCCGACGACGCGTCTCCCCTGGGCATCGCCCTCGAAGGCTTCGCCTATCCCTATCCGGTGTTCTTCCTCGAGCGGATGCGCGACGGCGAGCGCCAGCGCCTCGCCTATATGGATGTGCCCGCCGAGGGGCAGGCCAACGGACGCACCGTCCTGCTCCTGCACGGGCGCAATTTCCCGTCGAGCTACTGGCAACCGGTGATCCTGGCGCTCAGCCGCGCCGGGTACCGGGTGCTGGTTCCGGATCAGCTCGGATTCGGCAAATCGGCCAAGCCCGTCGGCCCGTACACGTTCGACGCCATGGCGGCCGACACGGTGGGCCTGCTCGATTCTCTCGGGTTGCCGCGCGTCGACGTGGTGGCCCATTCGATGGGCGGAATGCTGGCGGTGCGCCTGACCCGCAATGCCCCGGCCCGCATCAACAGCCTCGTGCTCGAAGCCCCGATCGGTCTGGAGGATTACCGGTTCACCGTGCCGCCCGTCTCCGACGCGACCCTGCTGCGCCTGGAGGGCGACGTGACCGCCGATTCCTATCGCCGCCAGTTGATGACGAACTATGCCCTGTCGCTGCCGTCCTCCGCCATCGAGCCGTTCGTCTCCGTGCGCGAGCGGGTCAAGGGCTCGGGCGAGTATCCGCGCTGGCTCCAGTCCTTCGTCAATTCCTACCAGGCCATCTGGGGCCAGCCGGTGGTGCATGAGATCCCGCTGATCCCGGTGCCGACCCTCTTCCTCATGGGCGAAAACGACCACAATGCCCCGGGCAAGCCCTTCGCGCCGGAATCGCTCCGGGCCGACATGGGGCGCAACGCCGAGCACGCGCGCACGTTGGCCGCTCGGATGCCGAACGGCCGCGCCGTGGTGCTGTCGGGCATCGGCCACCTCGTCCACCTGGAAGCGACGGATCAGTTCAACACGCTGACCCTCGAATTCCTCAACGGCCACTGAGACGACGCAACGCGGGAGACGGTTCATGGATGTGGGCGTGATCGGCCTCGGCCGGATGGGACGCGGCATGGCGGCGAGCCTCGTGCGGGCCGGGCACCGGGTCCGGGTCTGGAATCGCTCCCCGGCAGGGGTCGAGGGGCTGGAAGGCGTGGTGCCGGTGGCCACGGCCGCCGAAGCCTTCGCGGGCGATGCGGCGATCACCATGCTGGCGGACGACGCGGCGTTGCGCGCCGTGATCGTCGCGGGCGGTCTCCTCGACGGCGGCACCTGCCCGGGCCTGCACCTGTCGATGAGCACGATCTCGGTGGCCCTGGCCCAGGATCTGGCGGCGATCCATGCGCGCGCCGGAGTGCCCTACGTCGCGGCCCCGGTCTTCGGTCGCCCCGATGTCGCCGCCATGGGCAAGCTGAACATCGTCGCGGCGGGCGATCCCGCAGCCGTCGCCCGGGCGCAGCCGCTGCTCGATGCCATGGGCGCCCGGACCTGGGCCTTCGGGTCCGAGCCGCACCGGGCCAACGCGGTCAAGCTCGCGGGCAACTTCATGCTGATCTCGGCGATCGAGGCGATGGGCGAGGCGGCCGCCTTGGTGGAGGGGCACGGGGTCACGGGGGGCGATCTCCTCGACCTTCTCACCAACACGCTGTTCGCATCGCCGGTCTACAAGAACTACGGCGCCCTGATCGCCGACCATCGCTACGAGCCGCCGGGATTCGCCCTCAAGCTCGGCGCCAAGGATATCGGCCTCGCCCTGGACGCCGCCGGGGCGGCCGGCGTGTCGATGCCCTTCGCCGACGTGCTGCACGACACCCTGATCGCGGCGATGGACCACGGCGATGCCGACAAGGACCTCGCCGCCCTCGCCGAGGTCGCCCGCCGGCGCAGCCGGACCGTCTGAGGTCCGGCCCTTCCCGCGGCGTGCGGTCGCCTATCGTCCGAACAGGTAGAGCGACGTACCGACCACCACGGGGACCATCGCGGCGAACCCGATGAACAGCGGCAGGATCCACCGGTTGTGACCCTCGGGCTTCGCTGCGGCGCGGACCTTCGGGGGCGCCGCCTCGGTCTTGCGTGCCAGGGCGATGCGGGCATGCGAGGGGGCATTGCCGGCCGCCTCGTCGTCGGTGCCGAGTTGCGACAGGCCGGTGTCGTAATGGGCGATCTTGTCGCCGGTCCGCCCGCTGTCGATATCCGCCTTGAGCATGGCGGTGGTGGGCCGCTCGGAGTCCGGGGGCGTCTCGACGGAGAGATCGCCCGGGGTGGGTGGGGTTTCGGATCGCAGGGCCATGGAGGTCTCCGGGTGTCTGTGCGGGGCCAACGCGTCAATCCGACCGGCCGTTCGACGCCCTCCGGCGGCGCCACGCTGTGACGCAGCCGGAATGCCAGAAGAGCCCCGAACCAGGGTTCGGGACTCTTCTGGCTGCGTTCGGGTCCGAGGTGATCGGCCTGTGCGATCAGCGACCGCCGCCGCCACCCGCACTGCCGTTCGGGATGGCGCGCTCGGGCAGGTTGGCGTTGCCGCCCGCGGCCGAGTCGGTGGTGATGGTGTCGGCCCCGTTGGCGCCCCGCGCAATCACCACGTCGGGATCGTTTCCGGTGGTGTTCGGCTGGCTCTCGACGATGGTGCCGCGTCCACCGGGTCCGCGCTCGGGCAGGACGCCGGTCTGGGCCGAGACGGACAGGCCGGTGACGGCGGCGATGAGGGCGGCTCCGAAAAGGGGCGCGGACGTTTTCACGAGGGACATGCTACGAAGGCTTTCCAAAGAGGGGATATGTCAGGGCAACCGCCGAATATCGCGCTCGTTCCTCAGTCCTGAGACACGCGATACTTCTGTCCTGATCCGTACAGTTCCTGTAATGGCTCTGCTGTCCCAAGGGGAACACACGTTGTCGGTTGAGTTTTTACCAGGATCTGACAATCGAAAGCTATGAGGAGCGACGAATGCAGGATCCGGAACCGACCAAACCCGGTGACGAGGCCACGCCTGGCGCGCCGGGGACCGGCGAGAACCTGTGTCGTCACTGCCAGGGGACCGGACTGCTGAACGCCCAGCCCTGCCCCGAATGCCGGGGGACCGGCACCATCACCAGCGGGATCGGCGGCGGCTGAGCCGCCAGCCCTACGGGTCGATCACGAGATCCGCGGGGCATGACGCAGTCTGCCCCGCGGGATTCTCCGATCCGCGTCAGACGTGGCCGCCGCGGCGCAGGCTGCTGAGCATGGACAGGTGGGTCTGGATCGACGGCACCGCGACGGTGGCCACCGCGCGGCTGCGGGGGTCGGAGCCACCCTGCGCATAGGCGGTGTTCAGCGCCAGCAACTCCTCATGACCGGCGATCTGTCCCTGCACGTAGGCACGGTCGAAGGCTCGACCCGGCGAGAGGCCCTGTAGTTGCTGCAGGATCGCCATCTGGTCCGGCCGCGGCTGCACGTTGCCCGGTGTCGCCCCGAGGGCGGCCGCCACGGCGGTCTGCTCGTTAATCTCGAGTTGCGCGAAGTTGCGGATGGCGGGGCTGCGCGAGCGCTCGAGAGCGAGCCGGCTGGTCTGGATGGCGAACTCGCCGCCCATCAGTTCCGACAGCCGGAACTGATCCGGCGAGCCGAGGTCGAAAGCGGGCTGGGCGTGGGCCAGCGGCACGGCCGAGACCAGGCCTGCCATAGCAAACAGAACGGAACGTCGATCCATGGAAACAGTCTTTCGAGCTGAGAGAACAGGATTTTGATCTTAAGGCGTGATCATTTCCGTGAATCTCAGTTCGCCGTTGCTTGTTCCCACTTGTCGGATGCGGCCGGGTCGATTTTCAGATTAGAAAAGATCTTAACTTCGATCAATGAGTAGACTATCCGATGATGACCTTGCGACCCGTGCCCGGCTCAAGGTGAGCACCTTGCTGATGCCGATCATTGCGGCGGCAGGGGCGATGGGATCATGACGAAGTAGATCGTGTAGGCGATCAGGGCTGCTACCAGCAGACCGGCGGCGATCCATCCGAAGCGGTTCGTCCGCACAGGGTTGGGTTTATGGTCGATGGGCGGCACGGAGGATCTCCCGAATTGCATCCGGTCGCGAGATCCGAAGCCGATCCCGCGTCCGTCGGTAAGCCCGGCTCAGTGGATGAAGGCTTCCAGGGTCACGACCACGCCGGCGCCCACGATGGCGAGGCCGAGCGGCACCAGGCTGCTGACCTGATCGGCTTGATCGACGGTCCGACCGTCGCCGGAACCCGGACCCTGACGGGGGCCGCTGGTCTCCGGGCGGCCGTGGTCGCGAAGCTGCGTGGTTGTCTGCATGGGCAAGATCCTCGTGGGCAAGATCCTCGTGGGCAAGATCCTCGTGAGCAAGATCTTCTGCGGCCTACGGCTTATCCTGGCTGGCGAGGCTGCTCTGAGCGCCGGACAGGTCCGACTTCGGGCTGGCGAGCCCGGTCGTGTTTCCGGCCGGACCCGACTCGATCGCGTCGGCCGGAATCTCCCGGTTGGCGGCATGGTCCTGATACTGCTCGGTCTGGACCATCTTGCTGTCGAGCCCACGCATGTCGTTGTGCCGGGACTTGTCGCGATTGCTGAGAACCATGTTCTCTTCCAGGATTCCGTCCGGCAGGTCCGTCATGGCGCCGGTTCCGGTGCCCTTGCCCTGTGCGGCCGGACCCATCTTGTGTCGATCGGCGTTCGCCATCGCTGCGTCTCCTGAGATGTTGAGATCCTGAGGGCCGGCGCCGGCACCGAAGACGCCGGCTCGGCAGAGGTCAGCTCCGAAAAAGTCAGCTCCGAAGAAGCCGACTCAGTGCGACCGGGCGGCGGATTTGCCCTCGGCATCGTGGGCATGATGCCGGTCGCGCTCACCGCCGCCGCCGGATACATGGGATGTCGCGTCGTTGGTCGGACTGCCCGGAATCGGGCCGTGCCGTACGTCCGCCTGCGGCTTGGACGCGTCCTGATGGCTGCTGCCGGGGCCGCCGTGATGACGGTCGGCGGCGGGCGTCTTCTTCGAGGTGCTCATTAGCGATCCTGCTGGTAGCCCTGGTTCGTGGTGTTCACCTTGGAATTGCCGGCCTGCCCGATCTTGTCGGGGTTCTGGGTCTGGCTCGACCCCTTTGGACCCGTGGCAAGGGGCGCTTCCGGTGCGCTCCCGGGGCCCTTATCGGACTGGTTGGCGGGCGGAACGGGCGGTGCCTTGGCCGTCATGCGCGGCTCCTGTCTGCGGTTTCGGGTGGGTAAGGAATCAATCGTTCCGCATTCGAACAGTTCCGTCGCGATGCTATCGCATCAGTGCCAGGCTATAGCGTGCGGATCTTGTCCGCGATGCGCTTGAGTTCCGTGTCATCGACTTTCACCGGACGGCCGCTGTCGTCCGGAATACCGTCTCCGGTCTGAGCGATGGTTGTCTCACGCGGACGCGCGTTGGTGCCGGTGGAGTCCGGCTTGTCCGATGTCGAGTCCTCGATGTCGCGCTCCATGGCGGGCTCCCGTGGTTCGATCAGGAAGGCGTTCGGTGAGCCGCTAGCGCTGCCGTCCATCGGTCGTCGCGCGCGCGTCCCACGGCGGATGCCGGCGGCTCGCCGCGATGACGGCGAGTTCCCCGAGACCGATGGCGGCCAGCAGCAGACGGTCTCGGGCCGGCTCGTCCTGCAGCAGGGCGGCCGCCCCGACGAAGCCGAGGGCACCGACGGCATCGCACGCCAGATGGGTCGGCATTCCGATCGCCGGAACGAGACCGCCTTCGTAGCGGGTGAGCATCGTGTAGCCGTAGTGCCAGACCGGCCCGACCCGCATGATCCGGCGCGTCGCGCGCCCACGCCGCGGCGAGAGCGAGAGGGCGGCGATGGCGGCCGGCAGCAGGTAGTCGGCCACGGCGTGCAGGCGGGTGGGAATCATCGCTGTCGGCCTTCGTGTCAGAGCGTTTCTTTCGAACCGGACGCGGCCGGACGCGGATTGGAATCGGGGCTCGAATTGGAATTGGGGCTTGCCTTGGAGGAAAGGCTTGCATCGGAAGCAGGGCTTGGATCGGAGATGCGGCGCAGGTTGGCGGCCGGCGTCTCCGCCTCGGTCGCCTCGACGCTGGCGACATCGCCGCCGCCGATGGAATCCTGGCGGGGAAAGCCGGAGGCGACGCGCGCCGTCTCGGCCTGCCAGCTCGGGTCCGAGTCCAACGCGTGCTGCAACCGGTCCGGGCGGCCGACATCGCGGGCCTCGTCCTGACCGAAATCCTGGCCGTTCCGGTCGGTATAGGCGTCGAAGTCGCGCAAGCTCGGGCGCGCGGGCGCATCGGGGCGGTTCCGGGGGGCGTTCATGGCGATCTCCTCACAGGATCGGCTGATCACAGGATCACAGGATCTGCGCGCTCGGATGACGGGCGTAATCAGATGACAGGCGGAATCAGATGATAGGTTTGCCGCCGGTGACCGCGATGGTGGCGCCGGAGACGTAGCTGGCTTCCGGGCTCGCCAGCATGACGTAGACGGGGGCCAGTTCGCAGGGCTGGCCGGGCCGCTGCATCGGCACCTGCGATCCGAAGCTCCGGACCTTCTCCATCGGCATGGTGGAGGGGATCAGCGGCGTCCAGATCGGCCCCGGCGCGACGCAATTCACCCGGATGTCGCGGTCGGCCAGCATCTGGGCCAGACCGCCGGTGAAGTTCTGGATCGCGCCCTTGGTGGTGGCGTAGGCGAGCAGTTGCGGGCTCGGCGTGTCGGCATTGACCGATGTGGTGTTGATGATGGCCGCACCCGCCTTCATGTGCGGCAGCGCGGCCTTCACCAGATAGAACATCGCATGGATGTTGGTGGCGAAGGTGACCTCCCACTCCTCGTCGGAGATGTCCTCGGGCTTCTCGAAGGTCTTCTGGTGGGCTGCGTTGTTGACGAGGACGTCGACCTGCCCGAAGGCCGCCACCGCCCGGTCGATGATCGCGCGGCAATGCTTGGGGTCCTTGATGTCGCCCGCGACGGCCACGGCCTTGCGTCCGGCCTCCTCGACCAGACGGCAGGTCTCCTTCGCGTCGTCGTGCTCGTCGTAATAGGCGACCAGCACGTCGGCACCCTCGCGGGCATAGGCCAGGGCGACGGCGCGACCGATGCCGCTGTCGGCGCCGGTGATGATGGTCTTCCGCCCGGTGAGCCGCCCCGACCCGCGGTAATGCGCCTCGCCGTAATCGGGGCGCGGGTCCATGTCGGCGTCGCGGGCCGGCGGCGTGAGCTGGCGCTGCTTGTCGAAGGGCGGCTTCGGGAAGTCCGTCATCGCGAAACTCTTCCTGAGGGGTGGCGGATCGGGTTCGGGGCACCGGCAGGCCGCGCCGCGCACGGGATCAGGATGTCCCGGAAGGGCGGTTCGGCATCGTGGCGGTGGTGCAGCGGTCGGGGGCAGACCCGAGGACCAGATCTGACCGCGCCGCATCCTTGTATCGTGCGTCGGCCTGCGACGTGTCCCGGTGTGTTGGGTCGGTTCTGTTACGATAACCGCGCCCGGATCACTTTGTTTCGCGGTCCGAATTTTGATCTATGTTGACATCCGGATGGTATGAGCAGTGGGGCCGTCTCGCTGTACGATCCGATACTCATAATCGATCATCGCCGGCTGGGCTGGGCCATCGCCATCCTGCATGTCCGCCGCCACAACTGGACCGCCCACTCCCTCGAACTCGCGCCCTGGCATATGCTGCTGGCGGCGATCCCGCTGCCGGTTGCCGCCCTCGCCGTCGAGGAGCCGCTCACCGTAGCCTGGTCGCCACGCCTGATCGGCCTCCTGTCCTCCGCATGCTGCAGGGCGAGCGCCTGAGCCTCGCGCTGATCGGGCTCGGGTGCCTCGCCGCCGCCCTGGTCACCGGCGCCCAGCCGGGGCGCCGCTCGTGACGATTCCCGCCTTTCGCACCAGGCAGCGTCCCGTGGCCCCTCGACCGAAGGCATCGGACCCTGTCTGGTCCCGCTCGTGCTTCCGAACCACCGGGACGAATCGGGACCACATACGGGACGAAAGGCAGAGTCACTTGCAGAGCCACATGCAGAGTCACTTGCGGAGCCACTCGCAGGACGACAACACGCGGGCGGGGACCAAGGATCGGGTCGGGTCGATCTGCCGGGCCCTGCGCCGCGCGATCGTCGAACGGGCCATCGTGCCCGGGGACCGTCTGCCGGAGGATGCCCTCGGCGAACGCTTCGGTGTCAGCCGCACCATCGCCCGTCAGGCCCTCGGGCAACTGGCGAGCGAGGGGCTGGTGGAGCTGCGGCGCAACCGGATCGCCGTGGTGGCAACGCCGAGCTGGGAAGAGGCCCGCGACACCTTCGATGTCCGCATCTGCCTGGAGCGGCTGGTGGTCGCCCGCTTGGCCGGGCGCCTCACCGAGGCGCAGCAGGCGGCGCTGCTCGCGCATATCGCGCTGGAGGAGGCCGCGCAGGGAGGCTCCGAGGCCGGGTCGATCCGGCTGGCCACCGAGTTCCACCTGTTGCTGGCCCAGATGACCCGCAGCCCCGTGCTGGAGCGCTACGTGGCCGAACTCGGATACCGCTGCGCCCTGGTGCTCTCGCTCTACAGCCGACCCCATTCGGCCGAGTGCGGTGTCAGCGAGCACCGCGCCCTGGTGGCCGCCCTGATCGCCGGCGATCCGGAGCGCGTGAGCGCCCTGATGGACCATCATCTCGACGCGGTCGCCGAGCGGGCGCGCATCGTCGCGACCCCGCCGCGCGAGCGCGACCTCGGCCGCCTGCTGGCGCCCTACATCGAGGCCGTGGACGGCTGAGCCCGGCTCAGGTGTCGAGGCCGGCGCGGGTGAGCAGCCGCTCGGCGCTGTCGTTCCAGACCTCCATGGTCACGATCAGACCGTCCCGCACCGTGAACCGGTCGACGTAGCGGTTGCCCTCGAACGGCGTCCCGTCCGGCCAGGCACCGTAGAGCGTGCCGAGGCTGTAGACCGTGGTGACGCCATCGCCCGGCACCACGTCGAGGCGCTCCATCCGCTTCTTCACCCAGGCGTAGCGCCCGGCATTGAAAGCGGTGACCTCGCGCGGATGCGCGAAGGTGCGGGCCCCCGTGAACACGATGCTGATGCCCGGTGCCATGTAGGTCGCGGCCCGCTCGGGGTCCGGCACCATCGAGGCTTCGAGATAGGCGGTGACGTTGGCCGCGTCGCGCGCGGTGATGTCTTGAGTGAGGGAGGTATCGGGCATGGTCGGGTCTCCGAGGCGTCGCCAAACCTGACGCAAATGCCGCCAAAGTGCATGCAACAACTGTATGCACTTTGGCGCATCGTGAGGCACCGACGCGGACAGCCCCGAGAATTTCCCAGCGATGTCAGCGGTGTGCCCGATGGCATGGCGGTTGCGGACGGGTTGCCAAATTGCCAGCCGGAGAGACCCGATGCCCCGCCGATCGACGCCGCCCTTGACCCGCCGCCTCGCGCTCGGCGCCTGCCTGCTCCTGGGGCTGCCCCTCGCCGGTGCGGCGCGGGCCGCGGAGCCGATCCGGATCGGCCTCGTCACGGCGCTGAGCGGACAGTCGGCGAAATCCGGCGAGGCGATCTCCCGCGGCATCGGCCTCGCCATCGACGAGATCAACGCCGGTGGCGGCGTGCTCGGGCGGCCCCTGGAGCTGGTGGCGCGCGACGACGAGGCCAACCCGTCGAAAGGCGTGCTCGCCGCCCGGGAGCTGATCCAGCGGGTCGGCGTGGTGGCGCTGGTCGGCGGTCTCGACACGCCGGTCTCGATGGCGCTGGTGCCCATCGCCAACCAGATGAAGGTGCCGTTCCTCGGCCCCTGGGCCGCCGGCACCGGCATCACCCGCAACGGGGCCGCCGACAACTACGCCTTCCGGGTCTCGGCGGTGGATGCCCTGGTGGACGAGGCGCTGGTGGCCTACGCGGTGAAGACTCACGGGGCGAAGAAGCCCGGGATGATCCTGGTCAACAACGCCTGGGGCGAGTCGAACCAGCAGGGCCTGACGGCGGCGCTGAAGGCCGCCAACCTGCCGGCCGCCGGCATCGAGAAGTACGAGGCCGCCGACCTCGACATGGTGCCCCAGCTCACCCGCCTGCGGGAGGCCGGCGCCGACACCCTGTTCCTCGTCGGCAATGTCGGCCCCTCGGCCCAGGTGGTGAAGTCCCTCGACCGGATGGGCTGGAGCGTGCCGGTGGTCTCGCATTGGGGGCCGGCCGGCGGACGCTTCGACGAGCTTGCCGGGCCGAGCGCCGCGAAGGTCCATTTCATCCAGACCTTCACCTTCGCGGGCAACAGCGCCCCGAAGGCGCTGGCCGTGCTCGAGGCGCTGAAGAAGAAGTATCCGGCGATCAAGTCGATGGCCGACGTCACCCCGGCGGTGGGCATCGCCAACGCCTACGACGCTATCCACCTGCTCGCCCTGGCGATCAAGGCCGCCGGTTCGACCAAGGGACCGGAGGTGCGCGACGGCTTCTACAAGGTCGCGGCCTATCCGGGCCTGATCAAGACCTACGACAAGCCCTTCGCGCCCGGGCAGCACGACGCCCTCGGGCCGCAGGACTACGTCTTCACCCGCTTCAAGGATGGCGAGATCGTCGCCGTCACGAACTGAAGGCGCCGCGCCGATGCTCGCCAGCACCCTCATCACCGGCCTCGGCCTCGGCAGCATGTACGGGCTGGTGGCGCTCGGCTTCCACATCACCTACGCGGTCTCCGGCACGGTGAACTTCGCACAGGGCAGCGCCGTCACGCTCGGGGCCGTGCTCGGCTACGCGCTCGGCGTTACCCTCGGCTGGCCGATGCCGGTGGCGATCCTCGGGGCTCTGCTGGGCTGCGCCGTCCTCGGCCTCGTGGTCGAGCGGCTGCTGGTGCGGCCCTTCGTCGAGAAGGGTTCGGATGCCTGGCTGCTCGCCACCGTGGCGGGCGGCATCGTCCTCGACAACGCGATGCTGTTCACCTTCGGCAAGGAGCCGCGCAGCCTGCCCTCGTCGCTTGCGGTGACGCCGGTGGAAATCCTCGGCACCGGCATCTACCCGCTCCAGCTCCTCATTCCCGTCGTCGGCCTCTCGGTCGCTGCGGCGATCCAGACCCTGTTCCGCCGCACCGATCTCGGCCGGGTGCTGCTGGCGGTGGCGCAGAATTCCGACGCCGCCCGTCTGATGGGCATCGACGTCCGGCGCACGGTCGCCTGCGCCTTCGCGCTCTCGGCCCTGCTCGCCGGGGCGGCCGGCCTCCTCATCGCGCCGCTGTTCTCGGTCTCGGCCGAGATGGGCGCATTGTTCGGGATCAAGGCCTTCGCGGTGGCGATCCTGGGTGGCATCGGCTCGGCCACCGGCGTGGTGCTGGCGGGCCTGCTCTACGGCCTCGTCGAGGCCGGCGTCACCGCGACCCTCGGCTCCACCTACACCCAGCTCGTGGTGTTCTCGGTGATCATCGTCGCCCTGGCGCTGCGTCCCGACGGGCTCCTCGGCCGCGCCGCGATCAACAAGGTCTGAGCCCGATGCACATCTTGCGCGCCCCGGGTGCGATGCCGGTCGCCATCCTGGCCCTGACCCTGGCGGGCCTCGCCCTGGTGGGACTGACGGGCGGCTACAGCCACTTCGTCATCGCCCTGGTGGCGCTCACCACCGTGGCGGGAACCGGGCTCAACGTCCTCCTCGGGCTGACCGGGCTGATCTCCTTCGGCCATGCCGGCTTCTACGCCATCGGCGCCTATGCGAGCGCGATCCTGACCGGGGCCGGCCTGAGCTTCTGGCTCGCGGTTCCGGCCGCGGGCCTGCTCTCGGGCCTGGTCGGGGCCGGGCTGGCGGTGCCGGCGATGCGGGTGAAGGGGCCTTACCTCGCGATGGTCACCATCGCGTTCGGCTTCATCATCGAGCACGCCCTGATCGAGGGCGGGTCGCTCACCGGTGGCCAGAACGGCCTCGTGGTCACCACCGGGCCGAGCCTGTTCGGAGTTCCCTTCGCCGAGCGCGAGCTGGCTTGCCTCGCCGTGCTGGGCGCAGGCCTGAGCCTCTACGGCTTCCACCGCCTCGCCCGCAGCCGCCTCGGCCGGGCCATGCGGGCGGTGCGCGATGCCGACGTGGCGGCCGCGTCCCTGGGCTTCGACCCGGTGCGGGTGAAGACCCTGGCCTTCGCAATCTCGGCCGCGCTGACGGGGCTCGCCGGGGCTGTGCTGCCGCCGTTGATGCTTTTCATCGCCCCAAGCTCCTTCCCGTTCTCGCAGTCGATCCTGTTCGTGCTCTCCGTGGTGGTCGGCGGGGCCGGTACCGTGCTCGGGCCGCTGCTGGGTGCCCTCGTCACCGTGCTGCTGCCCGAGACCCTGGCGGGGCTCGCCGAGTACCGGCTGCTGTTCTTCGGCCTCGCCACCCTGGTGGTTTTGTGGCTGGTGCCCTCGGGGATCGTCGGCAGCGCGGCCCGGCTGCTGCCGCGGCCGCGCGCCGGTACCGTCCCGCCGGCCACGGATTTCGGGCAACTGATCGGGCAGCGCGCGGCCGAGGCCCTGGTGGTCGAGGGCATCGGCATCAGCTTCGGCGGCATCCGCGCGGCGGAGGGCGTCTCGGTGAGGGCCGAGGCCGGGGCGGTGACGAGCCTCATCGGCCCCAACGGCGCCGGCAAGACCACCGTGCTCAACATGATCTCGGGGTTCTACCGTCCTCAGGCCGGGACGATCCGCCTCGGAGGGCGCGACCTCGCCGGCGCTCCGGCCCACGTCATCGCCCGGGCCGGCATCGCCCGCACCTACCAGACCACGCGCCTGTTCGGTTCGCTCAGCGTTCTCGACAACGTGGCCCTGGCCCTCGACCCGGGGCGCCTGTGGCGGCGCACCCGTGCCCGGGATCGCGCCGCGGCCGCGACCCTGCTGGATTTCGTCGGCTATGCGGGCGCTCCGGACCGGCCCGCATCCGAACTGCCGCATGTCGACCGCCGCCTCGTGGAGATCGCCCGGGCGCTCGCCGGCCGGCCCCGCATCCTCCTCCTCGACGAGCCCGCCGCCGGCCTGACCCGGGCCGACACTGATGTGCTCGGCGGGCTCCTGCGCCGGATCGCCGGGCAGGGCATCGCCGTGGTGCTGGTCGAGCACGACATGCCCCTCGTCATGAGCGTTTCCGACGCCATCCTGGTCATGGATGCCGGGCGGCCGATCGCGCAGGGGACCCCGGCCGCGATCCGTCGCGACCCGGCGGTGATCCGCGCCTATCTGGGCGGCGCCGACACGCCGGCGCGGCCCCGCGCGGCCGCATGGACGCCCCCGGCCGACGCGGTGCTCTCGACCCTGGGCCTCACCGCCGGCTATGGCGCCGCCCCGGTCCTCGACGGCGTCAGCGTCGAGGTCCGCCCCGGCGAGACCGTGGCGCTCCTGGGCGCCAACGGCGCCGGCAAGTCGACCACCATGCGGGCGCTCGCCGGGCTGCTCCGGCCGGTGGAGGGCCGGATCGTCCTGGAGGACCGCAGCATCGCGCACCTGCCGGCCCATGCCATCGCCCGCCTCGGCCTCGCCCTGGTGCCCGAGGGCCGGCAGGTATTTCCCGAACTCACCGTCATCGAGAACATCCGCCTCGGGGCGCATGGCCGCAAGGCGCCGATCGACCCGGCCGAGATCGAGGCGCTGCTCACCCGGTTCCCCCGTCTGCGCGACCGGGCAACGAGCCGGGCCGGCCTCCTCTCGGGAGGCGAACAGCAGATGCTGGCGATCGCCCGCGGGATGATGGCGCAGCCGCGCATCCTCCTCCTCGACGAGCCCTCCCTCGGTCTCGCGCCGGCGATGATCAACGCCCTCTACGCCGTGGTGGCGGACCTGCGGGACCAGGGTGTGACCATCCTGATCGTCGACCAGATGGCGGCTCTCGCCCTGACGGTGGCGGATCGGGGCTACGTGCTGGAGCAGGGCCGGGTCGTCACCGCGGGGACGGCGGCCGAACTCGGCGCCGATGCCGGCCTGGAGGCCGCCTATCTCGGGGCGGCCTGAAACGGCTCAGTCGGCAAAACCCGGCTCAGCCGCGCGGATCGTGGCCTCGGCCAGGGACCGCGCCCGTTCCCAGCGCCGGCACTCGCGCCGCGCATCCGACAGGGCGCGATGGTCCGGGGCGGGGTCGGCCTGCGCGTCCCGGCGCAGGTCCGCGAGCAGCTTGCCCGCGATGCCGTCGCGCGACGGGAGCGGGATGCCGCCCTGGGCCAGCACGTCCAGGATGGCGCTGCGCTGCGCCTCCCGGGTCGCCCTGAGCCGGAGGGCGTGCCGGGGCAGGCCGGACGCGCGCAGGAGCCGGCTCAGCCATTGGCCGTCCCAGGACGGCGCCGAGGCATAGAGGGCGACGTCGCGCAAAGTGGTCAGCATGTGCAGTGCCACCCAGTCGTGAGCCACGCCCTCCCGGATCAGGCGCGCGCGCTCCAGGCCGTGGACCCGCTCCGCCTCCGGGGACCAATCGGTCCAGCCTGGGGCCGGGCGGATCAGGTAGCTCTCCGAAGGCCCGTCCGCGAAGACCCAGGCGACCTCGATCGGATAGCTGGTCCTGGCCAGCGACGAAGCCTCGAAATCCAGGAAGGCGATGCGGGTCACGGGCGGACCATCGGTGGGGCCACGGCTCGGGGTCGCGAGGATCGGTACGGGAAAAGGAACGATGCCGGGCAACAAACCGGCACAAAGCCGAGTTCCGGCTTCGACGAACCGCGAAGGACCCCGTGTGAGCGACGCAACACCGATCTCGATGCCCGTGCGCGGCGCGCGCCGGTGGCGTGCCGATGTCGTTCCGGTGTTCCTGGCCCCGACCCGTTTCGTCCGCTCCCGTCTCGAGACGCCGGTCGGGCGGATCAACCGGTTCGCCGCGGCCCTGGCGGCGCCGCATCCCGGTCTCTGGGGACTCGCTGGCGCGGTCGCGCTTCTCGACGCGCTCTGGCTGCGCCGGCTCGGGATCGCCGTGGCGCCGCAGGGATTCACCGTGGCGGCGGGGCTTGTCGGGGCGCTGCTCGCTCTGGCCTTCCTGTTCGGGCCGATCCTGTCCGAACCGAAGCTGCGGGCCATGGCCCTCGCAAGTGCCTGTCTGATCGCCGTGACGCTGCCGATCGCGTTGCTGCACTACCTCACCGCCACCTGGGCCCTGCCGCTCGCCGATGCCCGCCTGGCGCGCACGGAGGTCGCGCTCGGCTTCGACTGGCCGGCCTATCTCGCCTTTCTGCAGGCGCATCCGCGCCTCGCCTGGTGGCTGGCGCTCGCCTACCACACCAGCGGCCCGCAGGTGGGGCTGACGGTGATCGTGCTCGCCGCCACCTGCCGCCTCGGTCGGCTCTGGGCCTATGTCCGGATGTTCACCGTCCTGCTCGTCGCCGTGGTGTTGATCGCCGCCCTGGTGCCGGCCGCCGGTCCCTTCGTGCAGTACGGCCTTCCGACCGACCCGGACGGGTCGATCGAGACCATGGGGGCGCTCTGGCACCTCGACGCGCTGGAGCACCTGAGGGCCGGCACCCTGCACACCCTGGCCCTCGGGGACATCCGGGGCCTCGTGACCTTTCCGTCCTTCCATGTCTGCCTCGCCGCCCTGACCGCCTGGGCGCTGGCGCCGGTTCCGGTCGTCGGCCCGCTGGCGATCCTGCTCAACGCCGTGATCATGGTGGCGACCCTGGGGGCCGGCGGACATTATCTGCCGGATCTCCTGGCGGGTTTCGCCCTGTCCGCCGTCGTCATCGGCGGTCGCTCGATGCTGCGGCGGCGGGTCTGGTCTCGCCGGAGGGCGCGGGGCGCCGCTGAACCCGCCGTGGACGGGCCGCGTTGTCCGGCATAACGGCTCCTGCGGTCCGGATTGGCGCTTCGCATCGGCTCATCGCTACCACACCCGCTGCCGGGATTTTCGACGCCGAGCGCCGAGATCAGGGTGGCGCCGCCTCTCCGAAGGCACCGTGATCCCTCTGGTCGGGACAACTGACCGGAGCCATACCCCATGAACGTCGCCGCGCAGGATTTGCCTTGCGGGCTGCCAGACCCCAGCTCGGGGATCGACATGGCCGCCGCGCCCCACACGGGATCACCCCTTCGATGACACCCGCTACCTCCTCCGCCATTCCCTCCGCCATTCCCTCCGCCATTCCCTCCGCCATTCCCTTCGCCAACACCTACGCGCGCCTGCCGGAGCGCTTCTTCGCCGAAGTCGCGCCGACGCCGGTCGCCGCGCCCCGGCTCATCCGGGTGAACGCCGAACTGGCCGCCCTGCTCGGTATCGATCCCGATTGGCTCGCCAGCCCGGACGGTGTCGCGGTGCTGGCGGGCAACCGGGTGCCGGAGGGCGCCGAGCCGCTCGCCATGGCCTATGCGGGCCACCAGTTCGGCAACCGCGTGCCGCAGCTCGGCGACGGCCGGGCCATCCTGCTCGGTGAGGTGGTCGGCCGCGACGGCATCCGGCGCGATATCCAGCTTAAAGGGTCGGGCCCGACCCCGTTCTCGCGGCGGGGTGACGGCCGGGCCGCCCTCGGTCCGGTGCTGCGGGAATACGTGGTCAGCGAGGCCATGGCGGCGCTCGGCATTCCCAGCACCCGCGCCCTGGCGGCCGTGCTCACCGGCGATTCCGTGATGCGCGAGACGGTCCTGCCCGGTGGTGTCCTGACCCGGGTGGCCACCAGCCACATCCGCGTGGGCACCTTCCAGTTCTTCGCCATGCGGGGCGATGTCGACGGGGTGCGCGATCTCGCCGATCACGTCATCGGCCGGCACTATCCGGAACTGGCGCAAGCCGACAATCCCTATCAGGCCCTGCTCACGCGGGTGGTCGAGCGGCAGGCGGATCTCGTCGCGCGCTGGCTCCTGGTCGGCTTCATCCACGGGGTGATGAACACCGACAATTGCGCGGTCTCTGGAGAGACCATCGATTTCGGCCCCTGCGCCTTCCTCGACGCCTACGACCCGTCCGCCGTCTTCAGCGCGATCGACGAGAACGGCCGCTACGCCTACGGCAATCAGCCCGGCATCCTGCACTGGAACCTCACCCGTCTGGCCGAGGCCCTGCTGCCCCTGCTCGCCCGCGAGACGGAGGACGGTGTCGCAGTGGCGCAGGATCTCCTCGGGGCCTTCGGGCCGCGCTTCGAGGCAGCGTATTACGGTGGCCTGCGGGCCAAGCTCGGCCTGACCCGTGCGGAGGAGGCCGACAAGGACCTCGGCCGGGCGCTGCTGGAGATCATGGGCGCGAACCACGCAGATTTCACCCTGACGTTCCGCCGCCTCGGCGAGGCCGCCCTCGGACCGGAGGGTGACGCTGGCCTGCGCACCCTGTTCGACGATCCCGGGGCCTACGACGCCTGGGCGGTGCGTTGGCGCGAGCGGCTCGCCGCCGAACCGATGGACCCCGAAACGCGCCGGGCCGCGATGAACCGGGTCAATCCCGCCTTCATCCCGCGCAACCACCGGGTCGAAGCCGTCATCGAGGCGGCGATCGCCCGCGACGATTTCGGCCCCTTCCACGAACTCGTGACGGTGCTGGCCAAGCCCTACGACGACCAGCCTGCCTTCGCGGCCTATGCCGAGCCGCCCCAGCCGCACGAGCGGGTGCTGCGCACCTTCTGCGGCACCTGACACCCAGGGAGCACCGGCACGCGGTTATCGGTGCTTCCAGAACAGGTCCGGCCGGCGGAGCGTTCACGAGGCAGGAGGACCTTCAGCCATGGCCGACACACGTACGACATCGTCCGAATCGCTCGCCACCGGTCCGCGCGATACCGTCAGCGGCGCGGTCCGGGACGCTCCGGGTGAGCCGATGGAGCGGCCCGGAACCGAAAACGCCGAGCAGGCCGCGCGGACCGGGGGGATCGCGGGAGCCATCGACGGACCACGCCTGACCCCGCAGGGTCGGACCGGCGAGGACGCGTCCGACCCGGATGAAACCGACCCGATGGGCGGCATGAAAACCGGGCAGCCCGACACGGCGGAGGGCTGATCCCGCATTGGGACGCGCGCCGAGACCAGTTGGCCTCCGCGAACCATCCCCTTGCAAAGTTGTTGGTATACCGTATTCCAAGTGGCGTTCTCGCGTCATGCCGAGAGGTGCATCGATGACACAGACAGTGAAGCCGGATCGTCCGATCTGGCCACCCGTTCCCGACACGCGGACGGGCCCGGAGCCCAAGCCTGCCCAAGCTGACACCCCGCCGCCGAATTCGGCCGGCATCGAACGTCCGGCACCGGATTCCGCCCTGATCAAGCCGACCGCCTTCGAGGGCTTCGGCTCGTTCTCGGGCTGAGGACATCGGGCCGGCCGGGATCGCCAAAATCGATCGCGGATCCTCAAGCACCGATCGACCATCAAACCCTCCTTGGCGCGGAAAGCCACGGAGGGTTTCGTCTGTCGGGACACACGGTTCGTTCCCCGCGTGAGGCAGATCCGGGTCTTTGCGCAGGCTGCCGAAGGGTAGTTAATCCCAGTGTATTTCCGTCTGATCGCCGAAGTCGTGCCGCCGCGCACCCGGGCGATGGGACGAATGGATTAAAATAAATCTCTATACTTGTGCAGTTCTACACTTTCCGTCGCGATGTTGCGACCTAATCTGTTCTTCTTGCATCACCGAGAGAACGCAGCGGGGTCGAACGGATGCAGGCGCGCATCGTCCGCTCGTGCCTGCCTCTCGGCGCCTCGCATCTCACCGGCTTGAATCTCACCGGCTTGAATCTCACAGGCTTGCATCCCGGCGCCTCGGCGCGTCGGGCAAGGCCATCACCAGGGAAGGAACAGGTATGGACACGCTCATCCAGGGCATTTCGCAGTTTCGCGGCAACGTCTTCCCCGGGCAGGAGGCAATGTATCGCCAGCTGGTCCGCGACGGGCAGCAGCCTCAGGCGCTGTTCATCGCCTGCGCGGATTCCCGCGTCTCGCCCGAGCACATCACCCAGGCCGGCCCCGGCGACCTGTTCGTGTGCCGCAACGCCGGCAACATCGTGCCTCCGTTCTCGCAGGTGAACGGCGGTGTCTCCTCGGCCATCGAGTACGCCGTGGTGGCGCTGGGGGTGAAGGACATCGTGATCTGCGGCCATTCGGATTGCGGGGCGATGAAGGGTTTGGCCGATACCAAGGCCCTGGAGGCGATGCCGAGCGTCGCCGCCTGGCTGCGCCACAGCCACGCCGCTCAGAAGATCGTCTGCGAGGCCTATCCGGCCGATCTCGACCCCAAGACCCATGCGCGGGTCCTGGCGCTCGAGAACGTCGTGGTCCAGCTCAACCATCTGCGCACGCATCCGAGCGTCGCCGCCGGCCTCGCCAAGGGCGAATTGCGCCTGCACGGCTGGTTCTTCGAGATCGAGACCGGCGAGGTCCTGGCCTATGACGGCGCGCAGTCGCGCTTCGTGGGCCTCGCGGACGGCGCGTCGCTTCCGGTCGCCGACGCCCCGAGCGCCCGGGTGATGACGACCGGACACGCGGCCTGACGCAAACCTGGGCGGCGGCTGTCTGGCCGCTGCCTCAGGCGACGGACGGGAGGGCGGGCTCGGTCTCCGGGGCATCCGCGTCATCGGCCCACGACACCGCAAAGAGCCGCATGTCGCGGGTGTCGCGACAATCCGAGGGCGGCATGGCCGAGAGCCGCAGCGTCGCCAGGGTGGTCGGGCTCAGCAGGCGGATCACGTCGTCCGAGGCCGCGACGGACAGATCTGCGGCCTTGGCCCGCGCCTCGATCCGGGCGAGGCGGTTCATCGGCGTCCCCAGCACGGTGAATTCGGCCCGGTGCCCGTCGTCGAAGACGCCGACCAGGACCTCGCCGGCATGCAGCGCCAGGGTGATGCGCAGGACGGGACGGCCCTCGTCGCGACGCTCCACGTTCAGGCGCGCGAGGCGCGCCAGGATGGTCCGGCCGCAGGCGAGGGCCGCCTGAGCCTGGGCCTGGGGGCGTCCGACGATGAACTGGGCCAGGATGCCGTCGCCGACGTACTTGTCGACGATGCCGCCATGCTCGGTGACGGCCACATGGGTCAGGGCGCGCATGTCGAGCAGCGCCCGCACCACCTCCTCCTGCGCGTGGTTGCGCGAGAAGGCCGAGAAGCCGCGCAGGTCGAGGCCGAACAGGCAGGCGTGGCGGGATTGTACGGTGCCGAGCCCGCCGCCGCTCTCGGCGAGGGCGCCCGCGACCCGGCGGGGCACGAAGCGCGCGAGGCTGGTGCGCTCCCGCTCCATGCGCAGGGCCGTGGTCACCGCCGCCTGGAGGCGCCGCACCCCGTCGATCACCACGAGGCTGGCGGCCAGGAAGGTCAGGAGGCCGGGCACTTCCTCCTCGAAGGTCACGTGCGGGCCGAGCAGCGCGCTCTCGGGGACCAGGAAGGCGAACAGGAGGGTGAGGCCCCACCCCAGGCCCACCAGCCCTGAGAAGGCCGCCGTGTGCCACACCCGCATGCTGAGCCCGGTCTGGAGCAGCAGGAGGAAAGCCGGCAGACGGCTGACGGCCGTGGCAGTCTCCTCGGTCTCCACCGCGCCGACCAGCATGTGCTCGACGAGAAGGAACAGGGCCACGCCGGCATTGAGCAGCGTTGCCGTCCAGGCCAGCCATTCGGTCGTGCGCTCGCCCGCCCGGTCGCCCTGGCTCGCGCGCCAGTCGGCGAGACCGAGGCCGAGGGAGAACAGCGCGTAGATGCTGAGGCCGACCCAGTGATGGGCCGAGTGGTTCGATCCGTCATAGCCCTGCGCGGTGGCGAGCAGCACCAGGACGATGACGAGATGAAGCACCAGCGAGCGGCGTCCCGAAGCCGCCTGGAGGCGGCGCAGGATGGTGGGGTCACCCAGGTTCGGACGGCGACGGGACGGAATGCGCATGACGGGACGATCGATTGGAGGGATCGCGGGGGCTTAGCACCCTGTGCGTCCGCGGCGTCATAACAACTCCGAACCGCGCGTCTCGCAGGTGGCACGGTTCGGCCGCAACTCTGCGTCGCCCTGGCCCGGACGAGGTCCCGCACCTCTCGCAACCCGTGACGCCAGGAATGGCGGGGCTCGACAGCGCGCCGACGGCAGTGATCCGCGGGAGAGCATCATCGCCGGCGATCCGGCGAACGGGATCTCAGAGGGCGCCTTCGCGGATCGCGCCGGGATCGGCCAGGGCGTGCAGCAGGCGCGCCGCGTTGTGGGCGAAGCGCAGGGTCACGGCTTTGCGCCGGGGACCGCTCAGGGGATGGTCGGCGGGATCGCGCAGGATGGCTGCCCCGAAGGCATCGGCGACGATGAGGCCGGCCTCCTCCGGCGTCAGGGTGGTGGAGAGCGTCTCGGGGATGGCGAAGTAGAAGCGGTCGCAATAGTCGCGGTAATCCGGCCATTTCCGATCGGCACGAAAATCGGCCACGCTCGACTTGATCTCCACGATGGTCAGGCGCCCGGCCGGGCACAGGGCGATGATGTCGGCGCGCCGACCGTTCGCCAGGGAAAATTCCGGAATGGTGACGTGGCCGAGTTCGGCGAACAGACGCCGGACGCCGCGCTGGACCTGGAGCGCGGTGGCCGACTGACGCCGGTCGGGCGGAAGGAGGACGGTCGCGAGGGCTGCTGACATACGGCTCTGATGGATCGGGAATTTGTCCCGAATCGGGATCGACCACAGGAAATCAGCCGCCGCGCGGCTTGTCACCTGCGACCCCGTTGCGCGGGCATCGGCGCCAAGCATCACCCGCTAAGCATCACCCGCCGAGCATCACCCGACGGTCAGAACGTCCGAGGCGTGCAGGGCCGCCCGGATCGCATCGAATCCGTCGGTGAGCGCGGCCGGACCCGGCTGCAGGATCAGCGGCGATTTGATTTCGTGGATGCGGCCGGCCGCGACGGCGGGGATCGCGTCCCAACCGGGGCGGGCGCGGATACGATCCGGGTTCACGCGCTTGCCGCACCAGGAGGCGAGGATCACGTCCGGCCGCGCGGCGATCACCGCCTCCGCGGTGACGATCCGATCCTTGGCCGCCGGTTCCCGGCTGAGGTCTGCGAAGACATCGTCGCCGCCCGCCTGCGCGATCAGGTCCGAGACCCAGCCGATCCCGGAAATCATCGGCGCGTCCCATTCCTCGAAATACACGCGCGGCCGCGGCCGGCCGACGCTCTCCCGGGCGACGCAGTCGATCCGCTCGGCGAGGCGCGTGGCCAGGGCGTCGGCGTCGCCAGGCACGCCCACCAGGGCACCGACGGTGCGGATCATGGCGAGGCAGCCGGGCAGGTCGCGCTGGTTGAACAGGTGCACGGCGATGCCGGCCCGGGCCAGGTCGGCCACGATCTCCGCCTGCAGATCGGAGAAGGCGAGCACGAGATCGGGGCTGAGGGCCAGGATCTTCGGCAGGTCGGCCGAGGTGAAGGCCGAGACCCGTGGCTTCTCGCGGCGCACCCGCGCCGGCCGCACCGCATAGCCCGAGACCCCGACGATGCGGTCCTCCTGTCCCAGCAGGTACAGGGTCTCGACCGTCTCCTCCGTCAGGCAGACGATGCGCTCGGGTGGAAAGCACCGCATGGCGCTCAGCCCTTGAAGTAGGCGAGCAGGCCGGCGCCTGGGGCCAGCATCAGGAAGGCCCAGGCCAGGGCCGAGGTCACGTTGGCGATCTGGAACGGCAGGCGTTTGACGCCGAACACCCCGGCGATGAGGGGCACCACGGCGCGGGCCGGGCCGATGAAGCGCCCGATCAGGATGCCGCCCGCGCCCCATTTGCGGCAGAAGTTTTCGGCGCGATCGACGAGCGCGGGGTAGCGTCGCATCGGCCACATCTGCTTGGCGCCCTCCTTGTAGTAGTGCCCGAATTCGTAGGAGACCCAGTCGCCCAGGGCTGCGCCGAAGGCGCCGGCCAGCATTACCGGCCAGAACGGGATGCCGACCGAGCCCATCAGGGCCCCGATGCCGAGAAGCAGGAAGGTGGCGGGCACCAGCAGCGACAGGAAGGCCAGGGATTCGCAGAAGGCGAGGACGCCGACGATGAGCGGCGTCCATCCCTGATTCGCCTCCACGAAGGCAAGGGTGCTGGTGCGGAGGGCTTCGAAATCCATGTCGTCCGGAAATCCATCATGGCTGAGTGTGTAGGGCGCGGGTCGGAGCCCTGACCCCGAATGCGGACCGGACCGGTTGCGCCGCTGTGGCGAAAGCCCTGTGCCGGGGCAAGCCGGGGTCAGACGAAGGAGGGTGCGAAGGCGGGAGACCTTGCGGTAATGGCTGGCACGACCGATCCTTCGGCGCGCGTCTTTGGGAGAAAACGGTTTGAACATCCTCTCGATTCAGTCGCACGTCGCCTTCGGCCATGTCGGCAACGCGTCCGCGGTGTTTCCGATGCAGCGCCTCGGTGTCGAAGTCTGGCCGATCCACACGGTTCAGTTCTCCAACCACACCGGCTACGGCGCCTGGCGCGGCCGGGTGTTCGACGGACCCGCGATCGAGGATCTCGTCGCCGGCATCGCGGAGCGCGGGGTGCTCGGCACCTGCGACGGCGTCCTGTCGGGCTACATGGGCTCGGCCGACATCGGCACCGCCATCGTGCGGGCGGTGGCCTCGGTGCGGGCGCTTAACCCGAAGGCGCTCTATGCCTGCGATCCCGTGATGGGCGATACCGATCGGGGCATCTACGTGCGCCCTGGCATCCCGGAATTCATGCGCGACCAGGCGGTTCCCGCCGCCGACATCGTGACCCCGAACCAGTTCGAGCTGAATCACCTCTCGGGCCTGCCGACCGGGACCCTGGCGCAGGCCAAGCGCGCGGTGGCCTCGGTGCAGGCCCTCGGCCCCCGGGTCGTGCTCGTTACGTCGCTGATCACCGACGACACCCCCGCCGACGCCATCGACCTGATGGCCGGGGAGGGCGGGCGGTTCTGGCGGCTGCGCACGCCGCGCCTGCATCTCGACGTCAATGGGGCCGGCGACGCCATCGCGGCCCTGTTCCTGGTGCATTATGCCCGCACCGGCTCGGCGGCCGAGGCCCTCGGGCTGGCGGGGGCGTCGGTCTACGGACTGCTTCGGCGGACGGCCGAGGCCGGCTCGCGCGAGATCCTGACGGTGGCCGCGCAGGACGAGTTCGTCACGCCGAGCGAGACGTTCCCGGTGGAGACGGTCTAGCCAAGACGGGTTAGCCAAGACGGTCTAGCCAAGACGGTTGACGCGAGACGGTTGAGCCAAGACGGTTAAGGTAAGGCGGTCTAGGCAAGACCCTCCAGGGTTGTATCGCCCCCCGTTCGGAGATCCCCACCATGACGCGCCGCTTCGTGACCCTCGACGTGTTCACCGACACCGCCCTCGCCGGCAACCCCTTGGCGGTGGTGCTGGATGCCGAGGGTTTGGACACGGCCGCCATGCAGGCCCTCGCGGGCGAGTTCAACCTGTCCGAGACGGTGTTCGTGCTGCCGCCCGAGGCGTCGCGCCACCGGGCCCGCCTGCGCATCTTCACACCCGCCACCGAATTGCCCTTCGCGGGGCACCCCACCCTCGGCACGGCTGTGCTGCTGGCGCTCCGCGACCGAAGGGCCGGCCTGACCGACGCGCTGGCCTTCGGGCTCGAAACCACGCTCGGGACCCTGGCCTGTGTGATCGTGCCGGGGGAGGGACGCGGCACCGGCCGGTTCAAGATGCCGGTCCTGCCCGAGTTCCTGGGCGATGGCCCGGAGCCGGACGCGGTCGCCGCCGCGCTCGGCCTGGAGCCCGCCGAGATCGGCTTCCAACGTCATGCCCCGAGCCGCCACGGGGCCGGACCGGGCTTCCTGTTCGTGCCGCTGGCGAGCCGCGAAGCCCTCGGGCGCGCACGCGTGGTGTCGAGCGCGCTCGCGGCCCTGGGACCGGCCGCGGCGCTCTACTGCTACACGCCCGACCCGGAGGGGCTCGGACATCGCTACCAGGCCCGGATGTTCGCGCCTCATCTGGGCGTGGCGGAGGACCCGGCGACGGGGTCGGCGGCGGCGGCCTTCGCGGGGGTGATGATGCAGTTCGAGCCCCTCGGCGAGGGCGAGCACGACCTCGTCCTGACCCAGGGCGTCGCGATGGGCCGCCCGAGCACCATCGGGGTGCAACTCTGCATCGAGGCCGGCGCCCTGCGCTCGGTGGAGATCAGCGGCAGCGCCGTGCTGGTCAGCGAGGGAACCCTGCTTGTCTGATTCCTTCACGTGGACGCGGCTGCGCCACCTCGAAGCGCGGCTGGTGGCGCATGACTGGGCCTGGGCCCGCGACAATGCCGAGACCATCGCCGCCACCTGGGCGCGGCGCTGCGCGGAGCGGTCCGGCCTGTTCGACGGGCGCGTTCTCCTCGCCCGCGCCTGCCGCATCACGGGGGATCGCTGCGAGATCGACCTGTTCGAGGTCGCCTACTCGCAGTTCCTGGCCTTCCGGCTGGCCGGATCGCCCGATCCCGCAGTGACCAACGCCTTCGCGGCCATCGTGCCGTGGACCGCCGACGGCGCGGCCCTCCTCGGCATCATGGGGTCGCACACCGCCAATGCGGGCCAGATCTACTTCGCCTGTGGAACGCCGGACCGGGACGACATCCGCCCGGGCGGAGAGGTCGATCTCGCCGGCAGCGCCGCCCGCGAGCTTCGTGAAGAGACGGGAATCGCCCTGGCCCCGGACGCGGCGGAGGCGTGGGTTCTCCTCAGCGGTGAGAGCCAGCGCGCCTTCCTGCGGCCGGTCCGCTTCGCCGAGGAGGCGGATGCTCTGCTGGCCCGGATGGAAGCGCATCGCCGGGCCGAGGCAGCTCCGGAACTCGCCGGCTTCGTCACCGTGCGGGGGCGCGACGACCTCGATCCCACCCGCATGCCCCCCTTCGTGCGGGCCTACCTGGAGGGCGCCTTCGCGGGGACCTACGGGTAGCCGTAGCGCGCCTTCGCGGCCGCGAGCAGACCGAGCGCTTCCCGGTCCCGTCCACCCTGACAGGCCGTCGCGGCATTGCGCAGGTCGGTGCTGAAGCGCTCGCCCACGGGGGCGTTGAGATTGCCGGTCGCGACATCGCTGTCGACCACCGCCTGAGTCCGGGCGATGGCCGGCCCGCAGCCACTGCCCTGTGGAAGAGGCGCGGCGACCACGGGAGCGGCGGCGACGGCCGCGGCCGGTGGGGCCGAGGCGGTCGGCTTGCAGGCCCCGACGAGGCCGGCGGTGACGAGGACGACGACGAGGCTGACGCGGGACACGGCGGCTCCTGACAACGAAGGTGCCGGCAAACGGCACAGCTTGATCCGGGCCGGTTCTGCGCTGCCTCGCAGGGCCGGTCAATCCGGCATGCCGCTCCGTCCCGGCGAAGCTCCGGAGGCGGAAAACACGGCAGGACGGCGCGAAGGCGTCGCCCTGCCGCTATTTGGCGCCGTTACCTGGCGCCGTTATTTCGACTTGTCGGCGATCGCCTTCAGGCCGGACTCGTAGATGCCCGAGATGGCATCGACCGCGACGGTGTCCGGAGCGCCCTTCGCCTTGAAGCTGCCGGTCCACTTGACCGTCGAGCCCGTGCCCTTCGGCATGACCGACAGAGTGGAGTTGTAGTCGCTGACCGGCAACGGGCCGGAGACGATGGCGTAAGTGTAGGACATCGCCTTGTCGTCACGGGCCGTCTGCGATTCGACGATGGTACCGCCGCCCTTCAGGCTGAGGGTCCGGAGGGACTTGCCGCCCTCCTGCGACAGGACACACTTCTCGATCGCCGGATGCCATTGGCCGATCCCGCAGAAATCCCCGATCGTCGACCAGACCTTGGCCGGAGGCGCCGCGACCTCGGTGGATTTGGCGACGTCGAGGGCATAGCCTGGGAGGGTGCCGGCGAGGAGCGCGAGGGTGGGCAGCGCGAGGGTGCGCGTGAGCGTCCGAAGCATGGTGGGGGTTCCTTCCTGATGTTTTTTCTTGGGTGAGCGGACTGTTTTGCCCGCCGGACCGTGTGAGGCCCGAATGGCAAGCTAGGCAGAGTTGCGCTGGCGGCAATGCGCAGCGATCCGATCGTGGTGGTTATCGCCTGCGATCGAGCGCCAGAACCGCCCCGGAGCTGCCTTCGACCGAAATTCCTGCGTCCCGGCCGCAGCTTGCGGCCTGCCCAGCCAGCCCCGAACCTTGTCAATCCGCGGCCCAGGGTCTACGACAGCCGCCTTCGCAACGGTTCGCGCGCCCCGTCGACGCGCCCTTGCCCCTCGGGAGAGACGAGCCTTGGCCAGTGCCGGCTCCACGCGCCGCTTCACCGACGCCGCTTCCGCGGCGGCTCGGTCGCGCGCGTCTCTTGTCCTCCTGCGTCTCCTTATCCGCCCCTGAGGGCCGTCCGGGCGCGTGCGCCTGGGCTCTCAGGGGAGCGCATCCGCGAGACCCGTGACGGCGCTGACCGCCCGGGCTCCCTCGACACCACCGGCGTCCGCGCCCGTCCGGGGCCACGCCGCGACAGGATTCCTCCGATGACCGCTTCCGTGACCGATTCCACACCCAAAGACCGCGTCCTCATCTTCGACACCACCCTGCGCGACGGCGAGCAATGCCCCGGCGCCACCATGACGCTCGACGAGAAGCTGGCGGTGGCCGAACTCCTCGACACGATGGGCGTCGACATCATCGAGGCGGGCTTCCCGATCGCTTCGCATGGCGACTTCGAGGCGGTGTCCGAGATTGCGCGCCGGGCCAAGCGCGCCACGATCGCGGGTCTCGCCCGGGCGATCCCGGCCGACATCGCCCGTGCGGGCGAGGCGGTGCGCCACGCTGTCCGGGGACGGATCCACACCTTCGTCTCGACATCGCCGATCCATCTCGCGCACCAGATGCGCAAGTCCGAGGACGAGGTGGTGGAGATCATCCTGAAAACCGTGACCCAGGCGCGCAACCTTGTCGAGGATGTCGAATGGTCGGCCATGGATGCGACCCGTACGCCCATCGATTATCTCTGCCGCTGCGTCGAGGCGGCGATCCGATCGGGCGCCACCACCATCAACCTGCCCGACACGGTGGGCTACGCCACGCCGGACGAGTACCGCCGGATGTTCCAGGACGTCCGAAACCGCGTGCCCAACGCCGACAAGGCGATCTTCTCGGTGCATTGCCACGATGACCTCGGCCTCGCCATCGCCAATTCCCTGGCGGGGCTCGAGGGCGGTGCACGGCAGGTGGAATGCACCATCAACGGCATCGGCGAGCGCGCCGGCAACGCCGCCCTGGAGGAGATCGTGATGGCGATCCGCACCCGTGGCGACGTGATGCCTTACGAGACCGGCATCGAGTCGACGATGCTGACGCGCGCCTCGAAGCTGGTCAGCCACGCGACGAACTTCCCCGTGCAGTACAACAAGGCGATCGTCGGCCGGAATGCCTTCGCCCATGAGAGCGGCATCCACCAGGACGGCATGCTCAAGCACACCGAGACCTACGAGATCATGACCCCGGCCTCGGTCGGCGTCGCCAAGACGTCGCTGGTGATGGGCAAGCACTCGGGCCGCGCCGCCTTCCGCTCGAAGCTGGAAGAGCTCGGCCTGAGTTTGAGCGACAACCAGATGCAGGACGTGTTCGAGCGCTTCAAGGCCCTGGCCGACCGCAAGAAGCATGTCTACGACGAGGATATCGAGGCCCTGGTCGATGAGAACCTCGCGACCGCGCACCACCGCATCCGTCTCGTGTCCCTGTCGGTGATCGCGGGTACGCGCGGCCCGCAGCGCGCCACCCTCAAGCTCGATATCGAGGGACGCGTGGTCACCGAGGAGGCCGACGGCAACGGTCCGGTCGATGCCGTCTTCAACGCGATCCAGGCCCTGGTGCCGCACGAGGCCGACCTCGAGCTGTATCAGGTCCACGCGGTCACGGAGGGCACCGATGCCCAGGCCGAGGTCTCGGTTCGCCTGAAGAGCGGCGAACGCAGCGTCACCGCGCGCGGCGCCGACCCGGACACCCTGGTGGCCTCGGCCCGGGCCTATCTCTCCGCCCTCAACAAGCTCTCGGCCTCGGCCGTTCGCCTGCACGCCCAGAGCCCGGCGGCGGTTTAGCCGAGAAAATAACGCTCCGGGGGTGGACACCTCCGGAGCCCTTTGCTATCAGCCCCCTCGTCGCGGCGGACTTGGTGGGCCGCAGCGACCGCCGCAAGGCGTTGGGTGCATAGCTCAGTTGGTAGAGCAGCTGACTCTTAATCAGCGGGTCCAAGGTTCGAACCCTTGTGCACCCACCAAATTTCCTTAGACGGCCGAAGCTCTGGACCTGCGTCCGGAGCTTTTGTGTTTTCTGGATCTTGCGAACATCATGACGACGGCTCGTCCAATCGGGGCCGGTCTCGGCTGGCGCCACGGTCACCGGATCCTGCCTGCGCTGCGGTTCCACCGCGTCGCATTCATCTTGGCGGTCATGTGTGCGGAGGTGGTCCTGGCGCGCTCTGCACCGATACGAGGCCTGAGATTCGGCGGAGAAGGTGCCTGTCGATCGCTTGCTTCGCGCAGGTGAGACGCTGCCGAGCCGTGGATGCGGAACGCGGTCGGTGTCGTTCAGCCCGGCAGCCACACGCCTGCCGGGCTGATGCAAATCAGCGCTTCAATCGAGCCAGCTGGATCTTACAGCAGGTCGTCGTTGGCCCAGACCCGGACGTAGTCGACGTTCATCTGGGCGGTCGGCATGGAGGCGTCGTACTTGCCCGGCCAACTGCCGGTGTCGCCGACGGCCAAGTTGACCAGCATGTACATCGGCTCATTCATATCGCGTGGTGTCGCCATCTCGGCGACTTTCGCCCCGTCGATATACCACTTGAGCGTGTCCTTCTGCCAATCGACCCCGAAGGTGTGGAAGCCTTCCGTCAGATCCTCGGTCTGTACGGGGAAGCTCGTCAGGGTGTGACCGCCGATCTTGGAATGGGCTGACACGTAGGCGGTGTCCGTGTCATGGCCCAGAAGCTCCATGACGTCGAGTTCGGTCCGTCCATTGTTGGCCGCGTTCATCAGCCAGAAGGCCGGCCACATACCCTGGCCCGCCGGCAGCTCGGCGCGCATCTCGAAGTAGCCGTAGGTCTGGGCGAACGACTTGGCCGTGGTGAGCACGCCCGAGGTGTAGGCCAGGCCCAGCGGGTTGCCGTCGTGATCCGGAGCTGCCGTGATCGTGAGCACGCCGTCCGAGACCGAGAACGGGTTCGTACCGACGGATTTATCCGAGTAGTACTGCGCCTCGCTGTTGGCTTCCAAGGTGCGGTACTCGTTGCCGATGCCGAGCGCGCTCTTCCACACCGTGCCTTTGCCGTTCGCGGAGGCGCTGAGGGTGTTGAACTCGTCGGCGAAGCTCAGCTTCATGCCCGGATGCGACGGGTCCGCCGGCAGGGCGAAGTCGCCGGCCTTGAGGTTCGTGAGCGCCACGTTCTGCAAGGTCAGCGTCTCGCCGCCGCCGAGCGCGATGACGGTGTCCGAACCGACCTGCTTGGCTGCCAGCTTCAACTCGGAGAAGCCGTGTAGGTTGACCCCCTCCATGCGGACCTTGTCCACGCCGGAGGCGAAGTCGGTGATGATGTCGCTGCCCTCGCCCTTGGCGATGATGAAGGTATCTGCCCCGCCGCGGCCGGTCAGGATGTCGTTGCCGGCCTTGCCGTTGAGGGTCTGGGCGCCGCCATCGCCGGTGATCATGTTGTTGAGGCCGTTGCCGGTGCCGCTCTTGGCGTTGCTGAAGATCAGGTTCTCGACATTGGCGGAAAGCGTGTAATCCCGCCAGGCAATGATGACCGTGTCGACGCCGCCGCCGGGCGCCTCGACGACCTGATCGCTCGATTGCCAGATGTGATAGGTGTCGTCGCCGGTGCCGCCGGTCAGGACCGCACCACCCTTGTCCCAGCCCCAGATGTCGTCGTGCCCGGCCGTGCCGCTTAGGGCCTTGACGGCATTGTTGGCCTTGATCGTGTGGGTCGGCGTGGCACTTGCGCGGGCTGCCTCGCCCGTCTCAGCCGAGGGCGCAGCCAGCACGGGCGGAGCCACGACCACGGGCGGCTTCGACAGCACGGGGGGAGCCGCGACCACGGGCGTCTCCGCGGAGGCTTCGAAGACGAAGTCGCCGGACTTCAGCGTGCCATTGGCATGGGCGGCGGTGAAGCGGCCGACGGCCGTGCCATGCTCGCGAATCTCGTAGGTGTGCAGCGTACCTTGACGGGCGATCTCGACCACGTTGGCATCGGCGGCAAAGCCGCGGAACACCAGCGTGTCCCCGCCGGCGGCGCCGGCCCCCTCGAAATCGGTGATCCGGTCGAGGGCCGTGCCCGTCAGGCCGGCCGTCCCGGCCAGATCCGCCTTGCTGAAGACGAAGCGGTCGGCTCCGGCCCCGCCCGTCAGCAGGTCGACGCCGAGCCCACCGGTGATGATGTCGTTGCCGGCGCCGCCGTTGATGGTG
>NZ_LMNJ01000021.1:0-38479 GCF_001423325.1 Methylobacterium sp. Leaf113 | reverse complement strand
CTCAGGTTCTCGACGTTGTCCGGCAGGGTGTAGTCGCGCCAGGCAATGATGACCGTGTCGACGCCGCCGCCGGGCGCCTCGACGACCTGATCGCTCGATTGCCAGATGTGGTAGGTGTCGTCGCCGGTGCCGCCGGTCAGGACCGCACCACCCTTGTCCCAGCCCCAGATGTCGTCGTGCCCGGCCGTGCCGCTCAGGGCCTGGACGGCATTGTTGGCCTTGATCGTGTTCGTCGGTGCCACGCTGGCCCGCGCCGGCTCGTTCACCACGACGGGTGGAGCGACGATTACAGGCGGAGCGACGATTACAGGCGGAGCAACGACGACCGGCGGCTCCGGGGGCGCCGGCGGTACGGCCACTTCGGGAGGCTGCGGCGCGGGGGGCGCAACGACCACGGGCGGCGTTTCGGGCGCCACGGAATCCTCCAGGACGAAATCGCCTGACGTGAGGGCATTCCCGGCATGGACGGCGGTGAAGCGACCGACGGCCGTGCCATGCTCGCGAATCTCGTAGGTGTGTAGCGTACCTTGACGGGCGATCTCGACCACGTTGGCATCGGCGGCAAAGCCGCGGAACACCAGCGTGTCCCCGCCGGCGGCGCCGGCCCCCTGGAAGTCGGTGATCCGGTCGAGGGCCGTGCCCGTCAGGCCGGCCGTCCCGGCCAGATCCGCGTTGCTGAAGACGAAGCGGTCGGCTCCGGCCCCGCCCGTCAGCAGGTCGACGCCGAGCCCACCGGTGATGATGTCGTTGCCGGCGCCGCCGTTGATGGTGNCGAAGTCGGTGATCCGGTCGAGGGCGGCGCCCGTCAGGGTGGCCGTCCCGGCCAGATCCGCCTTGCTGAAGACGAAGCGGTCGGCTCCGGCCCCGCCCGTCAGCAGGTCGACGCCGAGCCCACCGGTGATGATGTCGTTGCCGGCGCCGCCGTTGATGGTGTCGTTGCCCGACGCCCCGATGATGATGTCGTCACCGTCCTGGCCGGCGATGAGCTGCGCCCGCGTCCCGCGCGAGGAGAGGTCGATCCGGTCGGCACCCGCGGTGCCGGCGGTGTACTGGGCCGCCAGGGGTGCGATCGGGCCGCTGCTCGAACTGACCGGTGCGGTTGCGGAAACCACCGGCGCGAGCGTGCTCGACGCCGCCGGCGTGATCAGCGCTTCCGGCGAAGGCTTGACCACGGACGCCTCCGACGCCTCGAACACGAAGTCAGATCGGAAGAGCGTNAGGGGTGCGATCGGGCCGCTGCTCGAACTGACCGGTGCGGTTGCGGAAACCACCGGCGCGAGCGTGCTCGACGCCGCCGGCGTGATCAGCGCTTCCGGAGAAGGCTTGACCACGGACGCCTCCGACGCCTCGAACACGAAGTCGCCTGACGTGAGCGCCTCTCCGGCATGGACGGCGGTGAAGCGGCCGACGGCGACGCCGTGCTCGCGGATTTCGTAGGTGTGCAGCGCGCCCTGCCGACTGACCTCGACCACACTGGAATCGGTGGCGAAGCCCTGGAGGACGATGGTATCGCCCCCGGCGACGCCGGCGCCCTCGAAGTCGGTGATCCGGTCGAGGGCGGCGCCCGTCAGGGTGGCCGTACCGGCGAGATCCGCCTTGCTGAACACGAAGCGGTCGGCCCCGGCTCCGCCCGTCNAAGTCGGTGATCCGGTCGAGGGCGGCGCCCGTCAGGGTGGCCGTACCGGCGAGATCCGCCTTGCTGAACACGAAGCGGTCGGCCCCGGCTCCGCCCGTCAGGGTGTCGACGCCGAGCCCGCCGGTCATGATGTCGTTTCCGGCGCCACCGTTGATGGTATCGTTGCCCGATGCACCGATGATGATGTCGTCACCATCCTGGCCGGCAATCAGTTGTGCGCGCGTCCCGCGCGACGAGAGGTCGATCCGATCCGCACCTGCGGTGCCGGAGGTGTACTGAGCCGAAAACAATGCCGTGTCCGCCATGGGTCGCTGACTTTCTTGCGATCGATGACGGATCATGAGAACGGCTAAGTTAATACAGAGCAAATACTGCCTTTGGTTCCATCGTCTGAATCGGCAGAGTATTTCTCTCGTTAAAGAAGAGTACCGCCAGGCCGACAAATTAATCGAACCCTTTCGCTCAAAGGCTTAGGGGCAAGGGTGGCCGGTGGCGGATGGCCTTCCGTCAGCGGTTCCATCCCGAGGCGAGAGGGTGAGGATCGTCCCCGAAGCGGCCTTGCTCGTCGGCGTCACGCTTCGCTGGAGATCGGGCGCATCCGGGGCGCTACCGGGGCGACCGCCCTCGCCTGCATGACGGAGTCCTCGCCTGCATGACGGAGTCCTCGCCTGCATGACGGAGTCCTCGCCCGCATGACGGATCGGGGGCCGGTTTCCGGCGGTTCCGTCCAGCCGGATCAGAGGCTGGCGCGATCGCTCGGCCGACCGGTAAGACTCACGTGGTCACGCTCCCTCTGCCCAGCAGGAACAGAGCTGCGCCGATGACGAGAAGGCTTTTCGACAGGAACGAGAATCCGGAAACGCCCTCGCCGTCGTCCAGGGATCGCAGATAGGCGACCTGGGCGAACATCGCCGCCCAGTACGCGGACCACAGGGCGAGGACGGACATCATCCCCATCGGCGCGGCACGCTCCCAGAATCCCGCCGGGCGATCTAGGCTTCGACCCGCCGCTCATGCCGCCAGAGCGCGACCGCATGCCGGCGCGCCTCGTAGGCCCGGCGCACGGGCGTGCCGTCGGCGCCGCGGCCCTCCTGGCTGTAGCCGAACCGGAGCACGCCGTCCGGACCGTAGAGACGCGTCATCTCGGAACGCCAGGCCTGATCGGTGCGCGCCAGAACCGCTTCGGTCTCGGCCAGTCGGTTCGTCTGCATCGGGGCTCTCTCGCGGGGCTGAATGCAGGTCTAACGCGCGCCGAGGCCATCCGGTCCCGAGCCCGTCCCTCCTCCCCATCGCATCATACGCGACCCGGCGACCGCGCATGCACAGGTGAGTCGCGTGCAAGGTTGAGTCGCGTGCAAGGTTCGCGCCCAAGGGAGCTTCCGGCCTCGACGGCTCAGCCCTTCGGCGCGGCCTGCGTCGGCGCGGGCGACGCCCCCGGCGACGCGAGAGCGCTCTTCGGCATCAGCATGTGCACGCCCTTGTTGCCGTCCACCGTCTGGGTGATGCGCAGGTTTCCGGCGAGCGAGCACAGCATGTAGGCCTGGTTGCGGGTGAGGCTCGTGCGATCGCAGACGTGCCGCACCATCTCGCGCACGGCCTGGCGCATCGCCTCGTCGAGGCTCTCGTGCAGGCCGATCGACATCAGGTCGGTGGGCGTCTCGGCGAAGGGCCAAGCATAGCCGAGGTCCTTGCGCACGGTGAGGCGGAAGGTGCCGGTCAAGCCGGTTTCGAGGGCGGTGATGCAGACCTCGCCGTCGCCCTGCACGCCGTGGCCGTCGCCCGCATAGAAGCCGGCGCCCGGATTGTAGACCGGCAGGTAGAGGGTGGTGCCGACCTTGAGTTCCTTGTTGTCCATGTTGCCGCCGAACCCGCGCGGGACCGGGGTGCCGACCCGGCCCCAGGCGGCGGGGGGCGCCGTGCCCATGATGCCGAAGAACGGATCGAGGGGCAGCTCCGTACCCCAGGGCAGCACGGCGACGCCGCGGGCCACATCGATGTCGGGGTGGATGGTCTCGTAGTCGGTGAACTCGTCCGGCAGGGTGCCGAGGAGCGGCAGGATCGCCACGAAGCCCCAATCCATGCGGAATTTCAGGTCCAGGATCTCGACCTGGAGCACGTCGCCCGGCTCCGCCCCGCGCACATGGACCGGCCCGGTGACGAAGTGGGGGCCGGGTCCCTGCGCGAGCGTGTCGAGGGCGAGGCGATAATCGGCCGGCACGCGGGCGGGATCGGGGTGCAGGGATTCCCGGCCGCCGGCCGGAAACGAGTGCAGCGTCACGGTATCGCCGGAGGCGATCTCCAGGACGGGCGGCAGGGCGGCGTCGAAGTAGCCCAGCGCCATGGTTTCGGGGGTCGCGGGAATCTCGTGGTGCTGCGACATGCGGGGTCCTTGCTGTGTCGGATCAGACGGTGATGTGACGCGAGACGGCGTTGTGGTTCAGGGTTTCGCGGCTGCCATGCTCGACCACGCTTCCGCGCGCGAGCACCACGAAGGCATCGGCGAGGCGGATCGCGAAATCGAGGTACTGCTCCACCAGCACCACGGTGATCCGGCCCTTGAGACCCGCGATCACGCCCTCGATGGCCGAGACGATGGAGGGCTGGATGCCCTCGGTCGGCTCGTCGAGGAGCAGGACGCGCGGCCGCGTCGCCAGCGCGCGCGCGATGGCGAGCTGCTGCTGCTGGCCGCCGGAGAGGTTTCCACCCGGTCGATGCCAGAGGTCGCGCAGGGCGGGGAACAGGGCGATCGCCTCGTCGACGGCGTCGCCTCGCTCCAGCCCGTGCGCGCGCGCGGCGACGCGCAGATTCTCCGCCACGGTGAGGTCGGCGAAGATCTCGCGGCCCTGGGGCACGATGGCGAGGCCCGCGCGGGCGCGCCGGTCGGAGGGCAGGCGCGTGATGTCGGCGCCGTCGAGACGGATCGTCCCGCCACTCGCCGGGATCAGCCCGGTCAGGCAGCGCAGCAGCGTGGTCTTGCCGGCGCCGTTGCGGCCGAGCACGGCGAGGCAGGCTCCGGGCGCAACGGCGAGGTCGACGTTCCGCAGCACCTGGGCGCTGCCGTAATGCTGGTCGAGCCCCGAGACCGCGAGGCCGGCCGGGCGGGGGGGACAGGGCGTGCTCATCGGCCGAGGAACACCTCGATCACGCGGGCATCGGCCCGGGCGGCGGCCATGCCGCCCTCGAACAGGGTGCGGCCCTCGTGCAGCACCGTCACCCGGTCGGCGACCGCCTCGACGAAGGCCATGTCGTGCTCGATCACCAGGATGGCGCGATCCGGCCGGCGCAGGGTGGCGATGAGTTCGGCGGTCCGGGCCGTCTCGGCATCCGACAGGCCCGCCACCGGCTCGTCGAGGAGGATCACGCGCGGCTCGGACGCCAGCACCATGCCGATCTCCAGCCACTGCTTCTCCCCATGCGCCAGGGCACCGGCCAGCGCACCGGCCCGGGCCTCCAGGCCGGTCTCCGCGAGCGCCGCCGCGATGCGGTCCGCCTGCGCGCCCGGCGGGCATCCGGGACCGCAGCCGAGGCTCAGGTTCTCGCGCACCGTCAGGGCCGGGAAGACGCTCGGCTTCTGGAACTTGCGCCGCACGCCGGCCCGGGCGATCGCGGCCTCCCCGTGCTGGGTGAGATCGAGACCGTCGCCGAGGACGATGCGCCCGGATCGCGGCCGGGTGATCCCCGTGATGGCATCGAGCAGCGTGGTCTTGCCCGCGCCGTTGGGGCCGATCACCGCCCGGACCTCGCCGGCATCGACGGCGAGCGACAGGTCATCGAGGGCGCGAAAGGCCCCGAACACCACGGAGAGGCTGTCGACCACGAGGGCGCTCATCGAAGCCCGCCTCCGCGTCGAAGCCATGTGGGCTTGAGCCATGTGGGCCGAAGCCCTGTTTGCTTGAGCGATGCGGGCCGGAGCCGGAGCGCGGCGAGGTCGAGCAGCCCGTTGGGCAGGCCCAGCACCACCGCGAGGACGAGGCCCGAGAGGATGAAGGGCCAGGCCTCCGGCATCGCCGCGCTGAGCCAGAACTTCAGGGCGTTCACCGCCACGGCGCCGATCACCGCGCCGCCGAGCCGGCCCATGCCGCCGATGGCGACCCAGACCGCGATCTCGATGGACAGGTCGGGGCTCAGCACCCGCGGATTGATGATGCCGACCTGGGGCACGTAGAGGAGGCCGGCCAGCGCCGCGATGACGGCCGAGAGGCACCAGATGCCGAGCTTCAGGCGGGTGGTGCTGTAGCCGAGGGTGCGCAGCCGCGCCTCGTCGTCCCGGCAGGCGAGCATGCGGCGGCCGATCGGACTCGCCACGAGAACCTTGGCACCGACGAGCACGCCCGCCAGGGTCAGAAGGGCCGCCACCGCGAGGCCCGTGACCACGCCGGGGCTGCCCATCGGCCAGCCGAACAGGACGGAGAAACCCGTCATGCCGTTGTTGCCGCCGAGCCCGGTATCGTTGCGGAACATCAGCAGCATGGCGACGTAGACCAGCGCCTGGCTGATGATCGAGAAGTAGACGCCGTTCACCCGCGAGCGGAACGAGGCAAGGCCGAACACGAAGGCGACGGCCGCCGCCAGACCCAGCGCCAGGACCAGGGCGTAGGGCGCGCTGGTCAGGCCGGTCCAGTAGGCCGGCAGGCTCTTCCAGCCCATGAACTGCATGAGGTCCGGCGCCGTGCCGGTGACCGCGTAGGCATGGGCCAGCAGGTGCATGGCGCAGACGTATCCGCCGATGGCGAAGAACAGCCCGTGCCCGAGGCTGAGGATGCCGAGATAGCCCCAGACGAGGTCGAGGGAGACGGCCAGGATGGCGAAGGCCGCGAGCTGCCCGACCATGTTGACCAGGTAGGGGGCGGGCTGGAGCAGCACGAGGCCGAGGGCCGCCGCCAGCACGAGGACGACGAGGCTCGCCAGCAGCGGGTCGCTCCCCAGAGCGGGGCCGATCCGCCGGACGGCCGGGACACGCGGCGACAGGTCCACGGCGCCGCTCATCGCCGGCGCCTGACGGCGAACAGGCCCTCGGGCCGGCGCTGCAGGAACAGGATGATGCCGGCGAGCACGATCACCTTGGCGGCGACCGCCCCGTAGAGCGGCTCGATCAGCACGTTGGCGCTGCCGATGCCGAGCGCCGCCACCAGGGTGCCCGCGACGGTGCCGACGCCGCCGAGCACCACCACCATGAAGCTGTCGACGATGAAGTTCGCGCCCATGCCGGGATTCACGCTGTAGATCGGGCAGAGGGCGACGCCCGCGAGGCCGGCCAGCCCCGAGCCGAAGCCGAAGGCGAGCCGGTCGACCCGCCGGGTGCGGATGCCGAGGCAGGCGGCCATGTCGCGGTTCTGCGTCACCGCGCGGATGTCGAGCCCGAGCGGCGTCCGCTTCAGGATCACGAGGGTCAGCGCCAGGGTGGCGACCGCGAAGGCGATGGCGAAGAGGCGATTCCAGGTCACCACGAAGTCGGCATAGAGCGGCACGCCGCCGCTGACGTAGGACGGCATGGCGAATTGCAGGTTCTGCGATCCGACCGCGACCCGTACCCCGTTGATGAGGAACAGGCTCACGGCCCAGGTGGCGAGCAGGCTCATCAGCGGGCGCCGGTAGAGGTGGCGCAGGATCAGCGCCTCGATGGCGATGCCGACCGCCGCCGAGGCCAGGAACGCCACCGGGATCGCGGCCAGCAGGTACGCGTCGAGCCAAGCCGGGGCGAGACGCCGGAGGACCTCCTGCACGCCGTAGGTGGCGTAGGCGCCGATCATGATGAACTCGCCCTGGGCGAGGTTGATGACGCCCATCAGCCCGAAGATGATGGCGAGGCCGGCGGCCGCCATGAACAGGATGCTGGCGAAGCTCAGGCCGTTGTAGAGCACGGCGAGACCGTTGCCGATGGACACGGCCCGCTCGACCCGGGCGAGGGCGGCGTCGAGGGCGCTGCGGAAGGCGGGATCGCTGCCGTAGGCCGCGTCGGTCTTGAGGGCGGAGAGCCGCGAGAACGCCGCGCCCGAGGGCGCCTCCGAGACGGCCCGGATCGCCGCGAGGCGGCGCGCCGGGTCCGGCGACGACAGGGCGGCGGATTGCGCGACGGCCGCGAGGCTGGCCCGGAGGCCGGGATCGGTCTCGGCGGAGGCCGCGCGCAGGAGGAACGCTTCCGGCACGGCGCCGATGCGGCGCTCCAGGATGGACAGGCCGGCCCGGCGCGCCTCGACGCTCGGGCCGGTCAGCAGGGCCGCCGCCCCGGAAGCGGTCTCCACGAGGGCGCGCTGGCGCAGGCCGAGCACCGGCGAGCGCCCGCCGGCGGCCGGACGCGCCGTCCCGGTGGCGGCCTCGACGCCTTCGGCGGCGCCGGCACGGTCGAGCAGCAGGGCGGTCTCGCCGAGGCAGGCGAGGCGCCGGTCGAGGAGCGCGCGCAAGGCCGCGCCGGCCCAGGCGATCTCGGCGGCCTCCGCCTCCGCGGCGCGGTGCAGGAAGGCCTCGACGGCCTTCGTCTGCGCCGCGCCGTCCCCGCACAGGGCGGCGGCGAAGGGGCCGCGCTCGAGCGGCGCATCCGCCGCGAGGGCCGGCGGCATCATCAGGCTCGCGCCCCACGCCAGGAGAGCAACGAGACCGAGCCGTCTCACCCCCTCAACCATACGGGCTGAACGGCACGGGCTTGGGGGCGTCGGGCGATTGCCAGAGGATGTCGAAGCCCTGCTTCTCGTTGACCGAGCCGATGAAGACCCCGCGGGCGACGTAGTTGTTCTCGGCCCCCATGGTCAGGGTGTAGCCGGACGGATCGGCGAAGCTGAGGCCCGGGAAGGCCTTGCGCACCTCCGGCACGTCGAAGCTGCCGGCCTTGGCGGCGGCGAGCGCCCAGAGCTGGACGCTGTCATAGGCCGAGACCATGGGGTCGATGACGGTGTCGGCGCTGAAGGGCACGGACTTGGCCTTCACGTAGGCCGCCCATTCGGACAGGAACCGGGTGTTGGCCTCGGCCTTGGCGGCCTGGAGATAGGCCCAGCAATTGAGGTGGCCGACCAGCGGCGCGGTATCGAGGCCCTCGAGGTCGGCCTCCACCATGTCGAGGCCGAGGATCGGCACGTCGGTGGCGCGGATGCCCTGGTTGGCGAATTCGCGCAGGAAATCGGGAATCGACGAGCCGACCACGGTGAGCACCACGATGGGCTGCCCACCGGGTTGCGCGGCGAAGCTGCGGATCTGGTTCACCAGAGTCTGGAAGTTGGAGAAGCCCAGCGGCACGTATTCCTCGCGCCACGCGGTTTCGGGCACGCCCTTGGATGTCCAGTAGGCCTTGAGCTGCTTGTTGATGGTGCGCGGCCAGACGTAGTCCGAGCCGATCATGAAGAAGCGCTTGGCGCCGACCCCCTCGGCCCCCATCAGGTAATCGACCGCCGGCAGCACCGAGCTTGCCGGGGGCGAGTTCACGTAGACGATGTTCTTCGAGTTCTCGTCGCCCTCGAAATGCAGCGGGTAGAACAGCAGCCCGTCGTTCTGCTCCACCACCGGCAGGACGGATTTGCGCGAGACGGAGGTCCAGCAGCCGAACAGGGCCGCGACCTTTTCCTGCTGCAGCATCTGCCGGCCGATCTGCGCGTAGAGGGGCCAGTCGGAGGCCGGGTCCGAGGTCACGACCTCGATGCGCCGGCCGTTGACGCCGCCCTTGGCGTTGAGGCCCTCGGCCGCCATCCGCACCACGTGGTTCAGGCGGCCCTCGATGTTGGCCATGGTGCCCGAGGACGAGAACAGGCAACCGAGCTTGACCGTGTCGGCGGCCCAGGCCGGCCGGATGAGGGCCGGGGCGGCCAGGGCCGCCGCCGCTCCCAGAAGGCTGCGTCTCGTGAATTCGACCATCGCTCTCGCCTCGTTCCGTGACGCCGCGATTGTCCGAGCTGAGGGCGTGAGGAGGAAGGCCAAATAGGCTGCACGGCGCCCGTGCCTTGCGTAAAACCCAGGCGTTCCGCTCAAGGTGAGTGCGCCCGGGTGCGACAAACGTCAAAAGTTGCACAATCGGCCGGACGGCACACCTTTGCGCGTCGATTGACCGACGGTTCGTTTCTTGCTGGAGGCCGTTCCGGATACCGACTCGATTGGCTCCTGCGCATGCGGCGATCCCGACATACCGATCAAGAGATCGCCTTCCTGTTGCGGGAGGCGGAGAACGGAACGGCCATCACGGCGATCTGCGCCGCTGCGCATGTCTCGGTCGGGACCTTCTACCGCTGGCGCCGACGTTTCGGGGGTCTGCCGCCGGCCGGCGTCCTGCACCTCGGAGAGGTCGAGCGCGAGAATGCACGGCTGCGCAGCGAGGTGACGGCTCTGCGGCGCGCGCTGCTCGCCTCGGTTCCGGGAGAGCGCGCCGGGAGAACGCAGCCGCCGTCGACCGGGCTGGCTGCATCGGCCGGGCGGCCCGCATCGGTCATGACACCGCCCCGCTTCAGAGGCGGTCACGCCTCGGTCGGGCGCTATGCCGGTCTCAGGACCGCGCGCTGACGATGAACGGACGAGGCGCCGCGATGGGCAGGCCTCAGCGGCCCCCATCGATCCACACGTCGATTCCCATGCCGGTGATGCGGACCGGATAGGTCCGAAGCTCCCGGACGTGCCATCCGGGCGAGACGGCACCGCCCGGGAGGGTGACCCACGCCGGGTGCCGGGGCCGAACAGGCGTCCGGCCACGCACCGGCCGAGAGCCTGATCCGCCTGACGACGAAGATCACGGCCGCGCCGGCGCAGCGCCGGGCGCCGGACGGGTTGCTGGCGTGGTTTCCTCCCGTGGGCTCCGTGTCGGTGGCGGTCCTCTCAGAATCGAAGCGGCAGGCGAGACCCGGCGGAACCCGGACCGATGGCGTCGCCGTGGCTCAGGCGTTCGGTTTGTTAAGTCCAGCCGCGTAAGTCCGGGAGCCCGAAAATTCGGGCGTACAAGATCAACGTCATCGGGGGCATCGCTATCATGAAGAGATTTGCATCGAGGATCTGCACATCGGCTGTGTTCGGCCTCGCGCTGTGCGCGAGTCTGCCTGCTCTGGCAGGCGGCGCCGGCAATTACAGCGTCAAGGGCAGCAACGGAGAGCCGGACACCGAATATTCCGGTACGCTGATCATCGTCCAGACCAGCAAAGACACCTTCAAGCTGAGCTGGAACATTGCCGGCGACAAGTACACCGGCTACGCCGTGGGGGACGCCCGGATCATGGCGGCGAGCTTCACCAGCGACGGCACCAGTGGAACGGCACTTCTCGTCGAGGACGACGCGGGTGGCTACAAGAGCATCTGGGCCTTCAACGGCGAGAAGCGCATGGGCTACGAGATGATCAAGCCCAAGCCGTAGCCCGATCGCGCCGTAGCCCGATCGCGCCGTAGCCCGATCGCGCCTTGGCCTGATGAAGCTTTGGCCTTTTCACGCCCGCCCGGTTCCGGCCGCGGCGGGTTCGGTCGGTCGACGCCGTGGCCTCAGCGATCCTCGATCAGGTCTTCGACCGACTGGATCTTCGTTTCCAGTTCGACGATCCGCTGGAGGACGGCCTGGCAGGGGGGCCGTTCGTCGGCCTCGGCGTCCAGCAGCAGAACGTCCTGCTCCGCCCTCAGGCGTGCGACGACCGCTTCCAGCTCTGACGTGACACGATCCGACATGATCGGAGAAATCCCGCCCGCTCCGGACTGTTCCGACACGCGGGCGCCGCAGCGTTGATGAATCCTTTCCGCAACACCGACCGCAGACGTCACCACGAAACCCGGACTTGACCACGAAACCCAGACTTGACCACGAAACGCAGACTTCGGCGCTCGCTGCCCTATCTCCCCTGGGAGCAGGAATGAGGAGCGCCCATGCCGACACCGCCGAGCCACGTCGTCGACCGCATCGAGACCAAGGCGGCCAAGCTTGCCGAGCGCGACCGCGTCGCCGAGGCGGCCTGGTCCGAATTGCGGGAATCGCTCCAGGCGCGCGACGAGAAGACGGAGCGGCTCAAGGCTCAGCGGCTGGCCAAGCAGCTCGAACGGCAGGCCTGATCCGGACGATGCCGGACGATGGCGAGACGCCCCAGGCGCGAGAGCGCGAGGCTCGAGGGCTCGAGGTTCAGAAGCTCGAACTTCTGACCGGCCTGTACGAGGTCGCCATCGGCCGGCTGTTCGAAACGGTCCCGGGCGGCGACGAGGCCAAGCGCCGGTTCGCCGCGGATGTCCGCCAGCTCCTGGAGGTCACGCGGGAACGCCAGCCCGATGGCCCGGCCGTCCAGACCTACGAAGCCCTGCTGCGCCGTCTCGGTGCCGCCCCGCCGGATGCGGCCGGCGGCCTCGGCGTGGTGCCGACCCCCGAGCAGGGCCTACCGCCATCCGGGTCCGGCGCGTAGGCGAACCGGCGGGCGCATCCGTTCGGTTGTTTCACGCCGACGCCATCCCTCGAAGCGGCCCTCCTTCAGGCGGCCCGCGTCAGTGGTGCGATGGCACAGCGGGATTCACCCTGGGCCTTGCCCTGGGCCTTGGCCTCGTAGAGGGCCTTGTCCGCCACGGAGAGCAGTCGGGGCAGGTCGGTGCCGTGTTCGGGCGCCAGGGCGATGCCGATGCTGACGCCGATCCGTGCCGTCCGGCCGCCCTCCAGGGCATAGGGCTCCGAGATCCGGGCCGCGATCGCCTCGCCGAAACCGATCAGCGCCGAGGGGGCGAGGCCGTCGGCCAGGACGACGAACTCGTCGCCACCGAGCCGGGCGGCGACGTCGCCCGGCCCCGTGCCCGCCCGCAGGCGATCGGCGACGGATTGCAGCAGAGCGTCGCCGACCCCATGCCCGTGGGTATCGTTGACGGTCTTGAAGCCGTCGAGGTCGAGGTAGAGAAGCGCCTTCGGGGCATCGCCGCGCGCCTCGATCGCCTCCGCCAGTCCGGCCCGGTTGGGCAGGCCGGTCAGGATGTCGTGATGGGCCCGGAAGGCGTTCTCGCGCTCGGCCCGCATGGTCGCCACCAGCAGCTTGTTCAGGCGAAAGCCCGCCGCGCTCATGCTGGCGAGGTAGAACGGGATCTGCAGGAAGGTGATGAGCAGGATCGGCTCGCCGGTGAACGGCGCGGCGAGGCAGCAGCAGCCCAGCGTCAGCACGATCATCGCGCCGGCGAGGCGCGGCGCCCCGAAATTGCGGAACGAGATGCCGCCCACCATGGCGGCCGCCGAGAGGCAGGCCAGGGTCGCCACCACCCAGTCGCCGCTGATCAGGCTGATCAGGGTGCCGTAGCCGACGCTGGCCGCCCAGGCGAGCCCGAGCACCAGGTAGAAATCCGTCGGTGTCCGGCGCCGCGCGGTCGCGGCGCGGTGGGCGATCACCAGCACGACGAGGCGCGTGAGGCAGATGGTGTATTCGAGGGCGCACCAGATCAGGAATTCCGGCCGGGGCAGCCGGAGCGCCACCAGGGTCGAGACCGCGATCGTGTTGAGAACGCCGCCGGCGAAGATCGGAAACGTGCCGAACAGGCTGCGGATCAGGGCCGCGCGGATCTCGAGGGGAACGTCCGGACCCGCATCCGTCAGCCAGCGCGTGAGGCGCCAGGACGGGAGGCTGAACGACCGGGCATCGGTGTGCATCGAAGGACCTGGCATTCGCGAACGGCGATCGGCGTCGGAGAGGGTTCCGCAGTGCCCCCCGCCGCCGGTCCCCGCAGGCTTGATGGCCCGGTTCGGTTAAGATTCACGCCACACTCTCCTTCACAGGCGCGCCCTACCGCGGCGACCCGGATCGACCCTCCAGCCGCGCCGCGCTCCACCAGCAGATCCGCCGGCAAGGTGGCCGGGAACGCGTCGTCGGAGGAGAGGCGCTCAGGTCGTGTACGGCGCGTGCCAGAGGCCCGTCATCGTCACGGTCGCGGTGTAGGCGAGATGGCCGGATTCATCGCGTACGGAGGCCTGGAACGTCTGCTGATCGTTCTTCGGCAAGGCGTCTTTCACGATCTCCGCCAGAGCCTTCAGGATCTCGTCGCGGCCCGCAGCCGCATCCCGAAGGTCGAAGGCGTCGCCTTCGACCACACGCAAGTGATTACAATCAAAGTCGAAATAGAATCGCGGCATCAAACATCGGCTCTGGAATAGGGATAAACTTCAACAATCATACGATAAGATCGACCATCTGTCGCGGATATTACGGGTCGTTTGAATTATGTCTGCTGCAACACATAGGACTATCGGTCGAGCTTCGCCTGCTCCTTCAGCGGCCCGGGCTTCCTGTCCTCCGGTAGAATGCGCTGCAGGTGCGCGTGGACGATCCCGGCGCTGAAGGGCTTCTCGATGAAGCAGGCGGTCTCCGGCAGGTCGCCCGGGCCGGGTGTCTCGTGGCCGGAGGCGACCACGATGCTGATATGCGGGTAGTCCGCAGCGGTGACGCGGGCCAGGGCGAAGCCGTCATGCGCGCCCTGAAGGCCGACGGCGGTGAACAGCAGGGTCACGGCGGCGCCGTGCTGGCGCAGGATCACCACGGCCGCGTCGCCGGTGGCCATGTCCAGCACCCGGAAGCCCGCATCCTCCAGGATGTCCACGGCGTCCATCCGCACGAGGGCGTTGCTCTCGACCACCAGGGCGAACGACGGAGGGGACGAGGATCGGGTGCTTGCCATCTGGGCGATACGCCCGAGGTCGCGAAAAGCTCCGCGCGGCCGCTCGATCGCGCGTGATTTCGGCCCCAAAAATCTTGACTGCACGAAATCTTGATCGCTTAAGATTTCATTCGCCTGAAATCTTGACTGCTCTGAAACGCGATCGTCCGCGACGCTGATCGCTCAAGGTCTCAATCGCGCGTGATTTCGGGCAAGGGGGCTTCGGCCGTGAAGACGACGCCGCGCGGCCGGTAGTCGATCTCGGCGGTGCCGCCGATCTCCTGGGCCAGAGCCCGCTCGATCATGCGCGAGCCGAAGCCCGTCCGGGTCGGCCGCGACACCCGCGGGCCGCCCACCTCCTGCCACTGGAACCAGAGCCGCGCCGGGCTCGATCCGTCCACCACGTCCCAACTCACGATGACCCGACCCGCATTCCGCGAGAGCGAGCCGTACTTCACCGAATTCGTCGCGAGTTCGTGGATCGCCAGCGCGAAGGCGAGGCCGACCCGCGGCGCCAGGCGCAGGATCGGCCCGCCGACCTTGAAGCGGTGGTCCTGCTCGACCCCGAAGGGATGCAGCGCCGCGATCACCACCTCGGTCAGCGTCGCCCAGTCGCCGCTGCCCCGGGTCAGCATCTCGGTCGCCGCCGACAGGGACCGGAGCCGGGATTCCATGGCGACCTGGGCCTCCTCCAGGGAGGCGGCGCCCCGGAGGGTCTGGCGCGCGATGGACTGCACCGTCGCCAGGGTGTTCTGGATGCGGTGATTCAGCTCCTTGGCCAGGAGGTCGCGATGCTCCTCCGCGCGCTTGCGGTCGGTGATGTCGAGGCTGATCCCGGCGATGCTCAGGGGCGTGTTGTCGGCCCGGTAGGAGGCCTGGCCGCGGATCTGGAGCCAGCGGATCTCGCCCCGGGGCGTCACCACCCGAAGCTCGATGTCGTAGTCGGAATGCCCGTCGATGGCGGCGGCGGTGGCGGCCAGCTTCCGGTCCCGGTCATCCGCATGGATCGTGGCCAGCATCTCGTCGTAGGTCAGGGATTCGTCCGGCCGACGGCCGAAATTCTCCTTGAAGCCGTCGGAGGCCAGCAGCCGCATGACGCCGAGATCGAGCGACCACGCGCCGAGGCGCCCGGCCTTGAGGGTGAAGCGCAGGCGCTCCTCGCTGTGGATCAGTTCGAGGGAGCGGCGCTCGGATTCCGCCTCCAGGGCATCGCGATCCTTCTGGAGCAGGACGAGGCGCTCCTTCTCCAGGGTCACGTCGTATTGCGAGGCGAAGAAGTAGGTCAGCGTGCCGTCCGGGTCGAACACCGGCGAGACCAGGAGGCGGTTCCAGAACGCGGTGCCGTCCTTGCGGTGGTTCTTGAGGTCGATCTCGATGGTCACGCGCCGCTCGATCGCCTCCCGCACCCGGGCCACGTCGGCGAGGTTCGTCTCCGGCCCCTGCAGGAAGCGGCAGTTGCGGCCGACGATCTCGTCGCGGGCGTAGCCGGTCAGCGTCACGAAGGCGTCGTTCACGTAGACGATCGGATTGTCCGCCTGCTGCGGATCGGTGATCACCATCGGCATCCGGGTGGCCCGGACGGCGGCCGCGAACGGATCGGAGCCCGGCACCGTGCTGGTCATTTCGGCGTCGATGCGCGCGCCGTCGTCGTGATCGCTCATGCGCCGATCGGTCTCCTGATGAGACCGGTTCTAAGGACTGTTTCTGATCAGGAAAGGGGTACAGTTGTCACATTGCCGGGGGTCGCGTGTCTCCATTCCGACCATCACGACATCGGTCCGGGCATGCGTCCTCGAAGCGATGAACCTGTGAGGCCTGCGTTGCTGTCCCGGCATTGCGGCCGGCCCTCGATGACGTGCGCGCCTCCGGTGCCGTCCGGATCGGGACGAACGGGCTCTTCCTGAGCCGTCGCACGGCCTTCATCCCCTGGTCGACACCCTTTCGACCGATGGCGGCTTCGATCCGTGCCTTCAGGCACCTGCCTATTATGAATGCATCAAGCCTTTGGAATAGGCAATATCGGCCGCCCGTCTCCCTTGATGTGACGCCAAACTGCATCGAGGTTCATCATAGTGATCAACAAAGCCGCATCGATCTCCGTCGCCTTCTCAATCCTCATGGCCCTGCCCGCCTTTGCGGGAGAGCCCGCACGGCGCAAGAGCCGCCCGTTCCGGCCCCCCATCACGGAGCCGCCACACGCCGTCCGCAGCGAGGCCGACCGCCGGCGCGACCCCCTGGGCATCATTCAGCGGCAGGGCGTCAGCAGCCTGTATGGCGGCATGGGCAACATGGGCGGCGGCTCGGGGCGTAGCGCCAATACGGGGATCGGCCTCGGGGCGCACGGCAACAGCCAGGGACCGCGCTTCTGAAGGGCGGGCCTGCCACCGATTCGTGTCCTGGGCTCGCTCCGCTCCGGGCGCCGGCCCAGCGGGCCCTTGGCGCGTCTCCGGGATCGGGACGCCCGGGATCCCGTCGAGGTTCCAGTCCCGGAGGACGCGCCGAGACGACGACCCAGGAAGAACCAAGGATCACCCGCCGCGGCGCTCGGACGCCGAGGCATTCAACCCCTCCTGCGACCGTCGCCGGATGCCGATGACCGAACGCTCAACCACGGGCGAAGCGATGTCTGCTCACGCTCGACCGGGTACCATCCAATGGGCCGCCGACATGCAGGTCAAGCACTGGATGGGCGTGCTCTCCGACTGGAAGCAGCAGCTCGGCCCCGACTGGGGCAAGGTCTATGCGGCCAGCAACACCATCTACGTCGCGCGCCAGAACAACGTGCTCTTCAGCACCCTGGCGCAGTTCTTCAAGCCCGAGGACATCAATGCGCGGCTGATGCTGATCGAGACGATGGGCTTCACCACGACGCCGGGCGAGATGCTGGAATCCCTGACGCGGATCATCTCCGACCGGACCGTCGGCGAGACCTTCTTCGGCAACGCCTTCCTGATGGATTACGAGCTGATGGGAGGCGACGCCCGCGACACCATCGTGGCCGAGACCAAGGCGCGCGGCCTGCCGACGAACCTGCCGCCGCGCGTCCCCTTCGGCTCACACCAATGGCCGACCCTGATCACCCCGGGCAACGGGCCGGCCTCCCTGGCCGACCTGCCGTAAGCCGCGGCACCCCGCCGGGATTCCACCGTCCGGGGCCGGTCCGTCACACAGACGGACCCGCCTCGCCCGGGGCGTTCCCAGCGCGCGCGTGCCAGCGCATGGCGCTTCCGCGAGACCGTCCTGGCCCGGGCCGCCCTTCTGCTCGCGCAAGGGGTCACGGCGACCGAATGACGGCGGCCTGGACCCGGCGCTACGCCGCGCGGCCGAGCGGGTCCGGCGCGGGGTTCGACGAAGTGTTCGACGCAGAATTCGATGACGTGCGGGCCGGGCGGCCGATCAGGTAGCCCTGGACCGCGTCGCAGCCGAGCGTCCGCAGCAGCGCGAGCTGCTCGGCGGTCTCGACGCCCTCCGCCAGGGTCGGGATGCCCATGTCCCGGCCCATCTGGGTCACCGCCCGGATGACCGCCAGGGATTGCCGGTCGGTCAGGGCCGCGGCGACGAAGCTCCGGTCGATCTTGATCCGGTCGAGGGGCAGGTCCCGCAGATGGACGAGGGACGAGTAGCCGGTTCCGAAATCGTCCATCGCGATCTTGATGCCGAGGCGGCGCAGGGCCGCCAGGGTGTGGGCGATCTGCGGTCCATCCTCCACGAGGGCGGTTTCCGTCAGCTCCAGCTCCAGGCGGTCCGCCGGCAGGCCGCTCCGGGCCAGGGCCTCGGTGACGTGCGACAGCAACTGGGGCGAGCGCAGCTGGACCGCCGAGACGTTGACGGCGAGGTGCTGCTCCGGGGGCCAGCCGACGGCGTCGCGGCAGGCCTGCTCCAGCACCCACCGGCCGATCGGCACGATCAGGCCGTTCTCCTCCGTGAGCGGGATGAAATCGGCCGGCGAGACCAACCCGCGATGGGGATGGTTCCAGCGGATCAGCGCCTCGAACGCGACGATCCGGTCGCTCGCGAGGGACAGGATCGGTTGGTAGACCAGATGGAACTGCTGGCGGACGAGGGCGCCGCGCAAGTCGGCCTCGAGGCGTCCGCGCTCGGCCAGGGCCTCGATCATGCCGGGTGCGTAGCAGACCGCCTGGCCACGGCCGCGGCGCTTGGCTTCGTAGAGGGCGATATCGGCCCGCTGCAGGAGGTCGTCCGGGCCGGCCGGGGCGTCCGGGCCGGCGAGGCCTTTCGGGTCGCCCGCCCGCACGCACAGCCCGATGCTGCACCCGATCACGACCGTGGCTCCGTCGAGGCTGTAGGGCCGTTCGATCGCCCGCACGATCCGGTCCGCCAAGGTCTTGGCCGTTGCCAGGGTGTTGGCCGTTGCCAAAGTGTTGGCGGTCGTCGCGTCCTGGGTGGTCGTCAGGTCCTTGCTCGTTGTCAGGTCCTTGCTCGTTGTCAGGTCCCGGCTCGTTGTCAGGTCCCGGCTCGTTGTCTGGTCCTTGATCGTTGTCAGGTCCTGGCTCGCATCCGCATCCCGGCCCGGAATCAGGATCGCGAGTTCGTCGCCGCCATGGCGGGCGATGAAACCGTCGCCGGCGCAGTCGCGCAGCCGGGCCGCGACCGCCACCAGGAGTTGGTCGCCGACCGTATGGCCGAAGGTGTCGTTGACCGCCTTGAAGCGATCGAGGTCGATCAGCAGCAGGGCGACGCGTTCGCCGTCGCGATGGGCGGCGCGCATCCGCTCGTTCAGCGCCCGCCGGTTGCCCAGCCCGGTCAGGGGATCGCGGTAGGCCAGATGCGAGATCTCCTCCTGGGCGCGCCGGTCCCGGGTCACGTCGTCGTAGGTCAGGACGGCGCCGCCGGCGACGGGCTGGCAGGCGATCGACAGGATGCGGCCGTCGTCGAAGCGATGCTCGATCAGGGTCTCCTCCGCCCGCTCCATCCAGAGCCGGTGGTTCTCCAGAACCCGGGCGACGCGCGCGGCATCCCAGCCGTTGGCCCGGCCGGTGGCGGCCAGAAAGTCATCGACCCGCATGCCCACCCGCATGGTGTCCGGTGCGAGGTTGAGCATGGTGCAGAGGCGCTGGTTGTAGAGCTCGACGATGCCGCCGGACGAGATCTTGAGGATGCCGTTCGACATGTTCTGGAGCGCGGTCGCCAGCACGGTCAGGTGGGCCGTCTCCTGGGCCTCGAATCGCCGGGTCGCGGCCAGCACCACGACGGCGCCCAGGATGAGGATCGCCGCACCCGCCGCGGTCAGCAGGCTGAGGGCGACCTGGATGTCCGAGAGATGTCCGTCGGGGCGCTGCCCGGTCACGACGGTGCCGGCCAGCGAGATGAAATGCGTGCCGCACACCGCCAGCACGATCAGGCCGCAGGCCAGAAGGCCGGAATTGCGCCAGCCGGACCCATCCGAGGCCGGCACTTGCGAAGCAGGCACTTGCGAAGCAGGCACCTGCGAGGCGGGCACCCGCGAGGCAGGCACTGGCGAAGCAGGCACTGGCGCGTCCGGCGAACGCCGGTCCGGCAGAAGGCGCGCGACCGCCATCAGCGTCGCCCCCACGAGGCCGGCCAGGGCGTTGGCCCAGACCGACTGGCTCTGGGTGCAGCCCTCCAGGGCCGCCATGCCGGTGACGTGCATCGCACCGATGCCCAGACCCGAAGCGGCGCCGAGGACGCCCCGGCCGACCCGGCCCGCCGGCAGGGCGGAGAGCCCGAAGGGCAGCCCGACCGCCAGCACGGCGATCAGGACGGAGACCAGCGTGGTGGCCGGATCGTAGCCGAGGATGATGTCGGTCCGGTATCCGAGCATCGCCATGAAATGCGTGGTCCAGACGCCGAGGCCGGCCGCCACGGCCGTGCCGGCGAGCCAGACGGGGCGTCCCGCCGGAGCCGCCTCGACCCTGCGCAGCAGGTGGACCATCAGCCAGGCGCTGAGGGCACAGATGGTCGCGGCAGCCAGGACGAAGCTGAACGCCTGGGCCTCGATCAGCGTGACGAAGGTAAGCATCATGCGCCCCTCTTAGCGGGCCAGATCTTTTTTCTTTCTCAAGCGCTTACGTAAACGAGGACTTACGATTTTTTAGATCGGAATACTTCCGCAACACAGATCAATATCCTTTGTTGCGGCGCGGCTGTCGCTCACTATTTTGTGATTCACGTCCGATCGAAGCGCCGGCCGGCGCCGGTTCGCCGCACCCCCGGCCGCGTGGCGATCCGTCGGCGAAAAACGTCTAGGGTGGGTGCGGGCGGGACGAGGATGACGGGATGGCCTTCAAGGCGAAATCGGCGGCGGAGACGAAGGCGGCGGACCTGGCCTCCGCGCTGATCCGGATCGCGGACCGGGAGGGCGCGCCCCTCACCATCGGGGTCGACCCCCTGCGTCAGGCCAATCCGCGCCTGACGCCACTCGCAATCGGCCAGACCTTCCGCAAGCACCGCGACAGCCTCGACGCGGCCCTGGCCGAGCGCGGCTACGTCCTCGTCGACTATGCCGATCTCGGACCCGGACGCGGCATGGCCTTCACCATCGCGGCCGACGCGTAGGGCGGGCACCGCGACCTGCGGACCGCCACGGAACGAACCGCTCCCAGGCGGCGTCATCCTGTCGATTCGTGACAGATCGAGGAGACACCGATGGATGATGCCCGCGTCTGGTCGTTCGAGGAGAGCCTGTGGGTCGGCGACGCCGACCACTACCGCGAACTCGTCGACGAGGAATGCCTGATGGTGCTGCCGCAGCCCCCCTTCGTGCTCGGCGGCGCCCAGGCGATCGAGGCGGTGGCCGACACCCCGCGCTGGTCCCGCGTCGAACTGTCCGAGGGGCGGATCTCCCGACCCCAGGAGGGCCTCATCGTCATCGCCTACCACGCCAAGGCCTCCCGCGACGACGAGACCTACGAGGCCAACTGCACCTCGACCTATCGCCGGCTCTCGCCCGAGGTGTGGCGGGTGGTTCAGCATCAGCAGACCCCGCCCCTGATCGCCCCGGCGGCGGAGTCCTGAGCGGCCACCCCTCATCCGGGGCGCGACAGCGCACCGGGTTGCCGCCCGGCCGGGGAACGCCATCTGGCCCCGTCCGGACACGCGATGATCGGCAGGATGACAACCTTCTTCACGGCCGACACCCATTTCGGCGATGCCCCCCTGGTCGCGCGGCGCCGCTCCGCCTTCGGCTCGGTCGAGGGCCACGACGAGGCCCTGATCGCCCGCTGGAACGCGGTGGTGGCGCCCGGCGATACGGTCTGGCACCTCGGCGACTTCGCCGCCGGGGCCAGCCGCCCGTATTGCGCCGCGGTGTTCGCCCGCCTCAACGGCATCAAGCGCCTGGTGCGGGGCAACCACGACACCAACCGGGTCCTCGAACTGCCCTGGGCCGAGCCGCCGGTGGAGAGCGCCCGCCTCACCGTCGCGGACGCCCTCGGGCGGCCCTGGCGGCTCTTCCTGTCGCATTATCCGCACCGGTCCTGGCCCGGATTCTGGCGCGAGACCCGCCATCTCTACGGCCACACCCATGCCTGCCTGCCGGATACCAGCCGGTCCTGCGATGTCGGCGCCGATGCCTGCGACTACCGCCCGCTCGACCTGGCGACGCTGCTGGCGCGCCAGGAGGCCGCTCCGCTCGCCCCCGAGGAGATGGCGGCGCGCGGCCTGCGCTGAACCGGCGTCACGGCGCCGGCGGCCCGATGTCATGGCGCTGGCCGCCGGGTTTCATGGCACCGGCGGCCCGATGTCCTCCGGCGCGACCCGGGCGCGGATCGCATCGAGCAGGGCGCCCTCGAACATCAGGGCGGAGCCGTAATGGTACTCGATGTCGAAGACCCGGCGCGAGTTCATCGACAGCGAGGCGCTGTGAAGCGCCACCAGCCGGCCGTGGGTGTCGAACAGGCCCGAGCCCGAGCCGCCATAGCCGTTGTTGCAATCGTGCCGGACGCGGCGGATGGCGTCCTCGCTCGGCGGATCGATCTGCCGGATGGCGCAGGGTTCGAGGCTGGTCTGGCCGGGATAATTGGCGTGCCCCCCGGGCGACACCATCACCACCGGCACCGTCCCGGTCCCGGTCGGCAGGTCGGGCGCGGCCGGGATCGGCTGCGGACGGACGCCCTCGGCCGCCTCCGCCAGCTCGACCAGGGCCCAGTCGTCGGTGATGTGGAGCGAGAGGGCGCCCGGCACCGTGCCGAAATGCAGCGTGGCGGGACGGAAGGCGTAGTTGCGTCCGCCGATCTGGAAGAAGCAGTCGGCGATGTCCCGCGTCGGCTCCAGGTGCCGGCTGCGGAAGTTGTGGGCGTTCATCACCACCAGGCGCCGGCTCCCGATCAGCCAGGCCGCCGCAGCCTTGCGGGGAATGCCCTCGGCCCGGCAGTAGAGCACGCCGGCGCCGGGATAGCGCGCGTAATCGGCGCCCGCCAGTTCGCGCCGCCCGTCCTCCGGATAGAGGGCCGCGACCCGGTCCGCCGGGTCCGGCCCGGCGGCGGCGAGCAGGCCGGGAGCGCCCCACGCGATCAGCCCTGACCCGATCGCCAGCCGGCTGCACGCCCGCAGGCCGCGCCCGATGATCCATCGGAGCCGCAAGCCCTGGCTGGGCCGGATGTCGTGCATGTGCCGCGAGCCCCGCATCCGCGCCGCGCCTGTCCGCCTGTCCGCCTGTCCGCCTGGGGCTCGGCCTATTCGGTGGCCTTCTGGTGCACCGCGACGCAGATCTTCACCGCCTGCTCCAGCTTGATGTCGCGGGGATTGCCGATGTTGGCCGTCTCCTCGAGGCAGCGGACGAAGTAGTTCCGGTCGAGTTCGGGCGAGACGCTCGCGAACGCCTTCGCCATCCGGGTGGCGAAGGCGATCTTGTCCGGGGTCGGCGTGCGCGGCCAGCGGGCAACCGGATCGTCCAGGGTCAAGGACGCCGCCTCCGCCGTCGCGCACAACCCGCAAGACAGCAATAAGATAAATCTAAGATGTCGAACCATGGAGGATGCCGAACCGTGCAATGATCTGTCGTCGAGCGATGTACACCTTCGGTCGTCTCAGGTCGCCGTGTCAATTCAGACTTTTCCGCTCAACGACAGGGGCGGATCTGCACTTGCGCTCTTCCGAATCCAAGCCCCCGGGATTGCCGATTGATCCCGATAAAAAAGTGCCGACATCCCGCAGACAGGGACCAAGACAAATGCTTTTATGAATAGCCAGCCGATCAGTAATAAAAACTTTATAAGAACGATCCTGCCTCAGGATAGTCTTATGAATATGAGGACACCCTGAATTCAATACAGGGGCCTTCTCTGATCCGGCGAAATCAAACGCTGCCCCGAACCGAACGGTCAACGGGAGCGGCATTCAGGGTAGGAGACGGTCGAATGAACAGGTTTCTGGCTTCGGTCTCGGTGCTGGCGATCGGCGCCCTCGCGCCGATCGGCCTGCCGAGCATGGCCTCGGCGAACGACAAGCTCGTCGACATGGCGAAGGACGACGCCAACTGGGTGATGCCCGGCAAGAACTACGATTCGGACAATTACAGCCCGCTCAAGCAGATCAACACCAGCAACGTGAAGGATCTGAAGGTCTCCTGGAGCTTCTCGACCGGCCTGCTCAACGGGCACGAGGGCGCCCCGGTGGTCGTGGGCGGCAAGATGTACGTCCACACCTCCTTCCCCAACAACACCTTCGCGCTCGGCCTCGACGATCCGGGCAAGATCCTGTGGCAGGACAAGCCCAAGCAGAACCCGGCCGCCCGCGCGGTCGCCTGCTGCGATCTGGTGAATCGCGGCCTCGCCTACTGGCCCGGCGACGGCAAGACCCCGGCCCTGATCCTCAAGACACTGCTCGACGGCAACGTCATGGCGCTCAACGCCGAGACCGGCGAGACGGTGTGGAAGGTCGAGAACTCCGACATCAAGGTCGGCTCGACGCTGACGATCGCGCCCTACGTGGTCAAGGACAAGGTCATCATCGGCTCGTCCGGCGCCGAGCTCGGCGTGCGCGGCTATCTCACCGCCTACGACGTGAAGACCGGTGCCCAGGTCTGGCGCGCCTACGCCACCGGCCCGGACAAGGACCTGCTGCTGGCCGACGACTTCAACATCAAGAACGCCCATTACGGTCAGAAGGGCCTCGGCACCGCGACCTGGGAGGGCGATGCCTGGAAGATCGGCGGCGGCACCAACTGGGGCTGGTACGCCTATGACCCGGGCACCAACCTGATCTACTTCGGCACCGGCAACCCGGCGCCGTGGAACGAGACCATGCGTCCCGGCGACAACAAGTGGACCATGACGATCTTCGGTCGCGACGCCGATACCGGCGAAGCCAAGTTCGGCTACCAGAAGACCCCGCACGACGAGTGGGACTATGCCGGCGTCAACGTGATGATGCTGTCGAACCAGAAGGACAAGGACGGCAAGGATCGCAAGCTCCTGACCCATCCGGACCGCAACGGCATCGTCTACACCCTCGACCGGACGGACGGCTCGCTGGTCTCGGCCAACAAGATCGACGACACCGTCAACGTGTTCAAGTCGGTCGATCTGAAGACCGGCCAGCCGGTGCGCGATCCCGAATACGGCACCCGGATGGACCATCTCGGCAAGGATATCTGTCCTTCGGCGATGGGCTACCACAACCAGGGCCACGATTCCTATGATCCCGAGCGGAAGCTCTTCTTCATGGGCATCAACCACATCTGCATGGATTGGGAGCCCTTCATGCTGCCCTATCGTGCCGGTCAGTTCTTCGTCGGCGCGACCCTGAACATGTATCCCGGCCCGAAGGGCGATCGCCAGAACTACGAAGGTCTGGGCCAGATCAAGGGCTACAACGCCATCACGGGCGAGTTCAAATGGGAGAAGATGGAGCGCTTCGCGGTCTGGGGCGGCACGACGGCGACCGCCGGCGGGCTGGTGTTCTACGGAACCCTCGACGGCTACATCAAGGCGCGCAACTCGGACAACGGAGACCTTCTCTGGAAGTTCAAGATGCCGTCCGGCGCCATCGGCTACCCGATCACCTACACCCACAAGGGTGACCAGTACGTCGCCATCTACTACGGCGTCGGCGGCTGGCCGGGTGTCGGCCTCGTGTTCGACCTTCAGGACCCGACCGCCGGCCTCGGCGCGGTGGGCGCGTTCAAGAAGCTCGCCAACTACACCCAGATGGGCGGCGGCGTGATGGTGTTCTCGCTCAACGGCAAGGGCCCCTACGACGATCCGAACGTCGGCGAGTACCAGACGGCGGCTGCCAAGTAGGCAGCACGACACGGCAGCGCCCGCATCGTGAGCGTGTCCCCCTCCCCCTTGTGGGGAGGGGTCAGGGGTGGGGGTGGCTCCGCTGGCCTTCGTCCGTCGAGGATCACCCGACCACCCCCACCACTCACGCCTCCCCGCGAGGGTCGGGTGACCGCATCTGCGATCTGCTTGTCTGTGATCTGCTTGTCTGTGATCTGCTTGCCTGCGATCTGCTTGCCTGCGATCTGCTTGCCGAACGACTGATTTCAGCACCCCGTCATCCCGGGGCCGCGCAGCGGAGCCCGGGATCCAGAAACGCAGGGGGTGCCATTTCTTACGCTGTCGGCGGCTCTGGATTCCGGGCTCGCCGACGGCAACCCGGAATGACGGTGTGCCTCATCTGTGATTGCTCTGCCGCAACGGGCCGCGGAGCCGCGCCCCGGTCCCAGAAGACTCCGACCAACAAGAACAACGGAAACGCTCCCATGTCCTTCGCCACAGGATGCTCCTTCGCCACAGGATGCCTGTCCGCTGCGGTTCTTCTCGCCCTCGGCGGGGCCGCGGTCGCGCAAGGCGACACCAAAGCCGGGCCGGACGACAGGATCCTGCGGGTCTGCGCCGCGAACCAGCCGCCGCTCTCGCTGAAGGACGGCAGCGGGCTGGAGAACCGCATCGCCTCCGCCGTCGCCGAGGCCATGGGCCGGAAGGCGGAGTTCGTCTGGTCGGACAAGGCCGCGATCTATCTGGTGCGCGACAGCCTCGACAAGAAGCTCTGCGACGTGGTCGTGGGCCTCGACAGCGACGACCAGCGCGTGCTGACGACGAAGCCCTATTACCGCAGCGGCTACGTCTTCGTGACCCGCGCCGACCGCGACCTCGACGTGAAGTCCTGGGCCGACCCGCGGCTCAAGACCGTCGACCACATGGTGGTCGGCTTCGGCACGCCCGGCGAGGTCATGCTGAAGGATATCGGCCGCTACGAGGAGGACATGGCGTACCTCTACTCGCTGGTGAACTTCCGCGCCGCCCGCAACACCTACACGCAGATCGATCCGGCCCGGATGATCAGCGAGGTCGCCACCGGCAAGGCCGACGTGGCGGTCGCCTTCGGCCCGGACGTCGCCCGCTACGTGAAGGACTCCCCCCAGCCCCTGCGCATGAGCCTGGTGCCCGACGACACCACCCGCAGCGACGGCCGCAAGATGCCGCAAAGCTTCGATCAGTCCATGGGCGTGCGCCGGGACGACACCGCCCTGAAGGCGGCCCTCGATGCGGCGATCGTCAAGGCCAAGCCGCAGATCGAGGCGATCCTGAAGCAGGACGGCGTGCCCCTCGTGCCCGCCACCAACTGAGGCCGGCCCGGCGCGGACCGCCGGCCCCCCTTCACCCTCCTCTCGCCTTCGCCCTTTCCTTCGCCACTCCCTTGTCCGGCGCTCGCCTCCGAGCCCGGCCGTTTCGCCCCTCGGCGTCATCAGGTCATCGTCATGCGTGATTCCAAAGGCTTCCTGGCCATCTGCCTCAGCGTCGCCGCCGTCCTGGGCGGCGTCGCGGCCCTGGCCCAGCCGGCCGCCGGTCCCCAGACCGGCTTCGTCTTCCGCAACACCGTCACGGGCGAGCAGCTCAACGTCGCCGAAGGCAAGGAGGGCGGCCGCGACACCCCGGCGGTGAAGCAGTTCTTCCAGTCCGGCAAGAACGCCTACATCGACGACAAGTCCTGCCTGCGCAACGGCGAGTCCCTGTTCGCGACCTCGTGCTCCGGCTGTCACGGCCATCTGGCCGAGGGCAAGCTCGGACCCGGCCTCAACGACAATTACTGGACCTATCCGTCGAACACCGAGGATACCGGCCTGTTCGCCACGATCTTCGGAGGCGCCAACGGCATGATGGGGCCGCACAACGAGAACCTGACCCCCGACGAGATGCTCCAGGTCATCGCCTGGATCCGGCATCTCTATACCGGCCCGGTCCAGGATGCCGTCTGGCTCAACGACGCGCAGAAGAAGAACTACACGCCCTACAAGCAGGGCGAGACCTTCCCCAAGGACGTGAAGGGCCAGTGCCCGCCGCTGGAAGAGTAACGTCCGAGGAAGTCACGGCGCCATCCGTGAGGCACCACCGCGCACAGCCGCAACACTGATCGAAACAACACCGATCAACAGAGGAGACGACCATGCGGACTTTCATCACAGCCCTGGCGATCGGCGCGGGCGCGCTGCTCGCGGTTCCGGCGATGGCCTATGACGGCACCAAGTGCAAGGCGGCCGGCAATTGCTGGGAGCCGAAGCCCGGATTCCCCGAGAAGATCGCCGGCACCAAGTACGACCCGAAGCACGACCCGAAGGAACTCAACAAGCAGTCCGAGTCGATCAAGGCGATGGAAGAGCGCAACAAGAAGCGCATCGAGGCCGCCAAGAAGACCGGCAAGTTCGAGTACGACGTCACCAAGCTGTCGTCGAACTGACCATGCCGTCCTGATCCTTTGCGACCCGGCGGGGCGGCCGTCCGGACGCCCCGTCCCGGGTCGCACCGGTTGCCGTCGCCGGGTCGTCGTTCCCCCGGGACGCTGTTGCCCCGGGTCTTCGTTTCCCCCCGGGTCTTCGTTTCCCCCCGGGGTCTTCGTTTCCCCCAAGGCTGAGCATGATGAATCAGGTCCGCTCCGGCGATGCGATGCTCACCGACTGGCGCGGGGCGGCCGGCCGCTTCGAGGCCGCATTGGGCGGCGCCGTGCTCGGGCAGACGCGGGCGATCCGGCTCCTCACCATCGCGCTGTTCGCCCGCGGCCACGTCCTGCTGGAGGGCGATGTCGGCGTCGGCAAGACGACCCTGCTGCGGGCCGTGGCGCGGGCGCTGGGCGGTGCCTACGAGCGCGTCGAGGGCACCGTCGACATGATGCCCACCGACCTCGTCTACCATACCTACCTCGCCGAGGACGGGCGCCCCCGCGTCGAACCCGGCCCGGTGCTGCGGCAATCCGAGGACCTGTCGATCTTCTTCTTCAACGAGATCAACCGGGCCCGGCCGCAGGTCCATGCCCTGCTCCTGCGCCTGATGGCCGAGCGCACGCTGACCGCCTTCAACCGCGAGTACCGGTTCCCCAACCTGCAGATCTTCGCCGACCGCAACCGCGTCGAGCGCGAGGAGACCTTCGAGCTGCCGGCGGCCGCCCGCGACCGCTTCCTGATGGAGATCGGCCTGGAGGCGCCGCAGGACGCCGAGAGCCGGCGCGCCCTGGTCTTCGATCCCCGCTTCCACGACACCGACGCCCTCATCGCCGGCCTCGACGCCGGCGTCCTCGATCACGCCGCCCTGCCGGGCATCGCCGCCGCGATCCAGCACGGGGTCCAGGCGAGCCCGGCGATCGAGGCCTACGTGATCGGGCTCTGGGACGCGCTGGTGCGGCCGGCGCAGGCCGGCATCCGCCTGCCCGGCCTCGACATGGAGGCCCTGGTCCAGGGCGGGGCCTCGCCGCGCGGCGTCGCCTTCCTGGTCCGCGCCGCCCGCGTCCGCGCCTGGCTGGAGGGGCGCGACTGGATGGTGCCGGAGGACATCCGGGCGATCTTCCCGGAGGTCATGGCCCACCGGGTCTTCCTGGAACCGATCTACGAGATGCGCCGCGCCGCGATCGTGCCCGAGCTGTGCCGGGCCGTGTTCGAGACCGTGCCGGCGCCATGAGGGAATCGCGCCAGCCCGACATCGTCTACCGCCCGCGCGGGCGCCCGCCCGGCACCCGCTCCGGCGCCCATCGCGGCCGCGAATCCGGCGGCCTCGGCACCTTCCGCGATCAGGTGCCGTTCCTGCGCCTGCCCGACGCCCGCCGCATCGACGTGCGGGCCACCCTCCGCGACCCCTTCGAGGGCACGGTGGTGCGCCGCTTCGAGGCCCGCACCCCCATCGAGGTCTGGGCGCTCGTCGACCTCTCCGCCTCGATGCGCTTCTCCGGCGAGGCCGACCGTGGGGTGCTGGCCTCCGATTTCTGCCGCGGCCTCGCGGCCTCGGCCACCCGGATCGGCGATCCCTTCGGGCTGATCGGCTGCGACGGCGGCGTGCGGGAGGACGTGTTCCTGCCCGCCAGCCGCGCCCGCAGCCAGGTCGCGGCGGTGAGCCGCCGCCTCGCGGACGCCGCCTGCACCGGCGACCGCGCCGACGGCTTCCTGGCCGCGGCCCGCCGCCTGACCGGCCGCCCCAAGATGGTGTTCCTGATCTCCGACTTCCGCTGGCCGGAGCCGCTGATCGCCGAGGTCTTCGCCGCCCTCAGCCTGCACGACCTCGTCCCGGTGGTGCTCGGCGATACCGCCGAGGCCGAGGGCCTGCCGGAGTGGGGCCTGCTCGAACTCGACGATCTCGAGGGCGCCGGGCGCCGGGTGGTGTTCATGCGCCCCGCGCTGCGCCGGCGCTGGATCGCCCGGGAGGCGGCGCGCGCCGAGTCCCTGCGACGCATCGCGACCGCCCATGGTCGTCCGCCCTTCCGCCTCGCCGGCCGCTTCGACCCCGACGCGGTCAGCCGCCACCTCCTCGGCACCTGAGGCGGCCATGCCCATCCCCCCCGCGATCCGCCTCGCGCTGATTCTCTCGGCCCTGACCCTGTCCGCCGCCGAGGCGCAGGTCCGGTCGGTGGAGGTCCGCACACCGCGTCCCTTCGGCTACTTCCTCGGCGATCTCGTCCAGGCCCAGGTCGACCTCGTGGTCGAACCGGGCTTCCGACTCCAGGCCGCGTCGCTGCCGCAGCCCGGCGCGCTCACCTACTGGCTCGACCTGCGTGACCTCGACGCGACCGCGTCGGTATACGGCGACGCCCAGCGCGTCCGAATCGCGCTGACCTACCAGACCTTCTACGCCGCCCTCGACGCCCGCGCCCTGGAGATCCCGGGCTTCACCGTGACCTTCGTCAGCGAGAGCGACCACGGCGCCACCACCGTCAAGGCCGAGGTGCCGGCCTGGTCCTTCAACGTCTCCCCCTTGCGGGAAGTCCAGCCCCCCGCCCGGAGCGACCCGCGCGATTACCTGCGTCCCGACGGCCAGGTCGGCCCCGGCGATCCGCGCCCCCTGCTGCTGGGCGCAGCCGCCTCCACCGCCCTCGCGCTGCTGGCCTTCGCGGGCCTCGCCCACGACCGGACCTGGTGGCCGTTCCAGGCCCGGCGCAGCCGCCCCTTCGCCGTCGCGGCCCGCCGCATCCGCGCTCTCACCCGCCGGACCGAGGGCGATGCGGCGCCGCGGGAGGCGCTGCTGGCCCTGCATCAAGCCCTCGACACAAGCGCCGGGCGCCGGCTCCTGGCCGACGACCTCGGGCCGTTTCTCGAAGGCCACCAAGCCTTTAAGCCCTCGGGTCCCGATCTCGCCCGCTTCTTCGAGGCCTCCCGCCGGGCCTTCTTCGGGCCGGAGGCGGAGGCGAAGTCCGGTGTCCTCTCGGGCGCCGATCTGGCGAGCCTCGCGCGCCGCCTCGCCCGCGTCGAGCGATCCGCATGACCGACGCCCTGGCCCGCCTTTCCGCCGATCACCCGCTCCTGCTCTGGCTGCTGCCGCTCGCCCTGCTGCCGCTGCTGGCCTCGGCCCAGCGCGCGACGCCGGTGGCCTCCATCGCGGCCGGCCCGCCGGACGGCCTGTCGCGGGCGGTCGGCGTGATCGTGCGGCTCGGCGGCATCCTCGCCCTCGCGGGCCTGATCCTCGCCCTGTCCGGCCCCTATCGGCAGGGCGAGACCCTGACCCGGACCGGGATCGGCGCCCAGGTCTCGATCCTGATCGACCGCTCGGGCAGCATGAACGAGACCTTCGCGGGCCGGCAGCCCTCGGGCGCCGAGGAATCGAAGGCCGCCGCCTCCCGGCGCCTCCTCGCCGCCTTCGTGGGCAGCCGCACGCACGACCAGTTCGCCGTCACGGCCTTCTCGACGGCGCCCATGCTGGTGGTGCCGATGACCGACCGGCACGACGCGGTCCGCGCCGCCATCGCGGCCATCGACCGCCCGGGGCTCGACTACACCAACATCGCGCGCGGGCTCGCCATGGGGCTGTCGCAGTTCGGTGCGGCCAGCCCCTCGACCTCGCGCGCCCTGCTGCTGGTCTCGGACGGTGCGGCCGTGATCGACCCGCGGGTGCAGGAGACGCTGCGGGCCGCCTTCACCCGCCTCCGGCCGAACCTCTACTGGCTCTTCCTGCGCACCAAGGGCTCCCCCTCGATCTCGGACAGACCGCAGGGCGAGGATACCCCGCAGGCGGCGCCCGAGCGCCACCTCGACCTGTTCTTCAAGAGCCTGCGCACCCCCTACCGCGCCTTCGAGGCCGAGGGCGCCGAGGCGGTCGCCGATGCGATCACGCAGATCGAGCGGCTCGAGCGCGACCCGATCCCCTACACCGAGCAGCGCCCGCGTCGGGACCTGGCGGGCTTTGCCTACGGCATGGCCCTGATCGGATTGCTGATCCTCGTCCTGGCCAAGCTCGGTGAGGCCGACCTGCGCCGGAACCAGCCGTCGCCCGCACGCCGGACCGGCTCATCCGATGCCGCGCCGAACCGGAGCCTCCCCGTGAGACTGGCCGCATGACGACGCGCGTCACCCTGCCGGCGCGACCGCCCGCGATCCCTGCACGCCCTGCCTTGGGATTCGCCCGGCTCGTTCGGGTGCCGCTTCGGACCGGGTGGGCGCGTGCCCGTCCGATCCTCCTCGCCCTGCTGCCGGTGCTGCTGCTCGCCTGCGCCCTGGGCCTTGCAGCCGGCGCTTGGCGGATCAGTCGGGATACCGCAACCATCCACGCCCTGTCCGAGGGGCGGGACATCGCGGTTTCGGCGGAGGCGGCGCCCTCGCTCGTGCTCGCGCGCGTCCTACACCTCGCCCGGCGTGGCGCCACCGAGGCGATCGAGCCGCTGGTCGAGGCCCTCGACACGCGCGGCGCGGTGGATGCAGCCTCGCGTGCCCGCTACGCCCTGGCCAACGCCCATCTGCGCCAAGCCTTCGATCATCTCGAGCGCGGCGATCTTGATCCGGCCGGCCCCCGCATCACCCTGGCGCGTCAGGCGTACCGGCGGGCGCTCCAGGGCCGGCCAACGTTCTGGGACGCCAAGTTCAACCTCGACGTGGCCTCGCGCCTGCTCCGTGACTTTCCCGAATTCGATCGGAAGTCCGGCGATGCCCTGGCGGCCGAGCCGAAGAAGATCTGGACCGACATCCCGGGCCAGCCCAGGGGCGAGCCGTGACGGCCAGCAGCCCGATCGCCCGCAACTTGCGGGACTGGCGTCTACGCGGCCTTGCTGGAGCCCTCGGCCTGGTGGCGCTGACCTTCGTGGTCCCGCCCCTGAACCTGACCCGCGACGGCGTATCCATCCTGGCGGTCGTCGACATCACCGGCAGCATGAACGTCCGCGACTACGTCGGTCCCGATGGACAGCCGGCGAGCCGCATCGAGACCGCGAAAACGGTCCTGCGCGACCTCCTGGCGCGCTTGCCGTGCGGGTCGCGACTGGCGCTCGGCCTCTTCACCGAGCGGCGCCCCTTCCTGCTGTTCGCACCGATCGAGACCTGCAGCGGATTCGCGCCGATCGACGGAGCGCTGGCGGCTCTCGATTGGCGCATGGCCTGGGAGGGCGACAGTCGTATCTCCGCCGGCCTGTTCCGCAGCATCGACCTGGCGGCCGAACTCGGCACCGACCTCGTCTTCATCACCGACGGCCAGGAGGCGCCTCCCCTGCCCAGCAGCGGCGGTCCTCGCTTCGACGGCAGGCCCGGCGCCGTTCGGGGCCTGATCGTCGGAGCGGGGGCTTCCGGCCTGTCGCCAATCCCGCGCTACAACGACCGGGGCCGGGAGACCGGATTCTACGGCCCCGGCGACGTGCAGCAGGAGAACCGCTTCGGGCCGCCACCCGCCGACGCGGAGAGCCGCGACGGCTACAACCCGCGCAACGCCCCCTTCGGCGCCGCGGCCGCGACCGGCACCGAGCACCTGTCCTCGGTGCGCGAGCCCTACCTGCGCGCGCTCGGCCGCGAGACGGGTCTCGCCTACGCGCCTCTCGCCGGACCGGCCGGTCTCGCCTCCGCTCTCGCCGCCGAAGCCACGCCGCGTCCCGTCCCGGGGCGCTTCGATCCGCGCCCGGTGCTGGGCGCGATGGCACTGCTGCTCCTCCTCGCAACCTTCCTTTCCGCCCTTTTGCGCGCGCGCGGATTCCCGACCTGGAAAAAGGCCTGATCGATGCGTCTCGGTGTCCTCACGATTTCCCTCTCCCTCCTGTCCGGGGCAGCCCTGGCGCATGGCCCGACTCCGCAGAAGGTGGATCAGACAATCGTCATCGCGGTCAAACCCGACGCCGTCTGGAAGGTCGTGGGCGAGTTCGCCGGCATCGATCGCTGGCACCCGGACGTGGCCAGGAGCGAGGGCAGCGGCGGAAACAAATCCGGCGGCAGTCGCAAGGTCACCCTCAAGTCCGGCGGCACCCTCGACGAGGGTCTCGACGAAATGGACGCCGCTGCCCGCAGCTACTCCTACCGCCTGTCCGAACCCGACCTGAAAGGGCTGCCGGTCTCGTCCTACACGGCGACCCTCACGGTCTCGCCGGAGGGTGACGGCTCGAAGGTCGAATGGCTCGGACGCTTCTACCGGGGCGATACCGGCAACGAGCCGCCGGAGAACCTGAGCGACGAGGCCGGCAAGGCCGCCATGAACCGCTACTTCGCCGACGGCCTCAAGGGTCTGAAGGCCCGCGTGGAAGGAAAGCCGGCGCCATGACCTGGCGCTGTGCTCTGGTGGGCCTGCTCGTCGTCCTCGGCGCCGGCGGGGTGCAGGCCTCGCCCGTCTACGTGGCGAGCCAGGGCGCCGGCACCCTGGTCGCTCTGGCACCGGGGCCATCGGTGAGCGCAAGCCCCGTCGTCGTGGGCCGCTCGCCCGCACAGGTCGCCCCAGGCCCGAACGGGCTGTTGTACCTGACCCATCCCGACGCGCGACAGATCTCGGTCTTCGACGCCCGGCGCGGATCGCTCGTCCGGACCTTCCCGGTGGACGGGCAGCCCTTCGGCATCGCGGTCTCGGCCGATGGCGCACGGCTCTTCGTCGGCGATTGGGCCGGCGACCGGGTGATGCGCCTCTCGGCCGAGACGGGCGCGCTGGAGGGAACCGTCTCGGTCGGAAAGGAACCCGCGGCCCTCGTCCTCGATCGGCGCGGCAGGCTCTACGTGGCGGATCGCGAGAGCCGGCAGGTCAGCGTGGTCGACTCCCTGCGCCTGGAGCGCATCGCGACGATACCCGTGGGCGAGGCCCCGTTCGCCCTGGCGCTCGATCCCACCGAGGATCGCCTCTACGTCGCGAATGTGCGCAGTGGTACCGTCAGCGTCATCGACACGGTCGCTTCGCGGACCATTGCGACCTTTGCCATCGGCGGCATGCCCTACGGTGTCGCCGTAAGCCCGGATGGCGGCCTGATCCTCGTCACCAACCAGCAGGCTGGAACCCTCGTTGTCGTCGATGCGACCGATGGTATGTGGCGGGCGACGGTACCGGTCGGGCGCTATCCCGAAGGCGTCGTCATCGCCGAGGCGTCCGCCTACGTCGCCAACTGGTTCTCGGATTCCGTGTCGGTGATCGACATGGCGACGTTGCGGGAGACGGCACGGATCGCCGTGCCGGACGGTCCGCGTAGCCTCGCTGTGGCGCGCGGAGGGGACCGGTGAGGTCCGCCGCGGCGCAGGCGCTCCTCCTGCTCTCTCTCCTCCTGGCCGGTTGCGATGGCGGCGAGCAGCCCGCGGAGCCGGCGGTCGTTGCGACGAAATCCGGTCCCGAGGGACCCAAATGGCTTTCGCCCACGGATGCGACCGAACCGGCGCTGTGGCTCGCCAGCCAAGAACCTCGACAATCGGCCGAGACCATCACGGTGCGAACAGACCACCTGAGGCACAGCCTCGCGCGTGCCAAGCGGACCTTCATCGAAGACCCTCGCATGATCGCCAATCGCACGGTGCAGCTCGGGCAGATGCTTGCGGAAGCCGGACAGGGCGAAGATTACAGCGCCCTTCTCGATGGTCTGGAGGCGGCCGCAGCCACGAGCCACCGCAAACAGCTCTTCGGCGAGCTGTGCCAACATTACTACAACTCTCGCCAGCAGGGCCTGGACCGAACCAAGGCTCTCGTACGTCTGACCGACCGCTACGCCGCCCAGGCGATCACACAGGGCGATGCACAATGAGGACCTGGCCGTGCAACGGGGCGTCCATCAGGCGATGACCAGTGTCCTCATCGCCGATGATCATCCGGTGATCCTTCGGGGATTTCGCACCCTCATGGAAGATGTTGGCGTCGAGACCATTCTTGAGGCGAGCACGGTTGTGGACGCTTACCGGGCCTTCTGCCGCCAACATCCCACAATTGTCGTCTGCGATCTGACCTTCGGCGATCAAGGGGTTTCGGGTCTCACGTTGATCCGACGCATCAGAAAATTGGAACGCAGAACTGGAATCCTTGCCTTCAGCATGCATGACGATCCGATGATCGTTGCGCGCGCGTTGGAAAGCGGAGCGACCGGGTATGTTCTCAAGGACGCGCCGGCAAAGGAATTTCTCGAGGCTTTCGCGTGCGTTCGGACCGGCCGGCACTACCTCGAACATGAGCTTGCCTTGCGGATCGCCATGCTGAATGCGGACACGCAGCAGCCGAGAATGTCGAACCTGACCGAGCGCGAGTTTCAGGTGCTCGCTCTGATCAAAGAGCGGCGCTCCTACCAGGACATCGCAACCGAATTGTCGATGAAGTACAAGACCGTCGTCAACGTCTGCTCATCGATCCGGCAGAAGCTGGGTGCAAAGAACTTCGCCGATCTGGTCAGGGCCGCGCTGGGTACTTGACGGCAGAAGAGCGAGTCGCTCCTCTTTGCCGCAGCACGACGTGTCTGGTCAGAGCCCGAAATGCCTGGATGCTGCCACCGCGGCATCCCGCAGAGGAGATGCCGCTGGGGTTTGGCTGAGAGCGGACGACGGATACGCGCCGCACTGGGGCGATCTCAATGCCTTCCGGACAGCGGCGATCCCGTCAATCCGCACGGTTGGCTGCGGCGTCGGCCACGATCCGGACGGTGCGCGACGCGATCATCGGCTTTGAAGCGGCGACCGGCTGCGGGGTGGTGGTGAGGTCGCTGAGGTTCCGGGTCTGCTGCAGCGCGCGGGCCTGATCCCGATACAGAGGCGGCGTCAAGTACAGTGCCTCATCGGCTAGCGCGACAGTGCCGGCAAAGGGAACGGCGGCGAGAACCGCGACGGTGAGGGCGTAAACGACACGCATGACAGATCTCCGAAACGACCGACGCGATGGCGTGGCCGATGGAGTGATTGAACCATAGATTTGTGCGGTGCGGTCTGCTCATTTTGCAACGCAACATAATGCGTGCGGCGGGTCTCGGGGGATTTATAAGACATTCGCGCGAGCGTACGCCCCGCCAGTCTGAAGATCGAGGGCATGCTTCAAATGCAGGGAGCTGAAATCTGCAGTTTCTCAAGTCAAAATACAATTTCACGTCAGTCAAAGTATTTTTGAGGCCTGCCCCGCTCCGGTGCTCGATGCGCGCACCTCTCAGGCGGCCATAAGCTCGACTTTGGCCATTTGGGCCGGCCCTTGAACGTGCCGGGTGACGAAGCGGGCGTAATGGATAGGCTGATGGTGTCCCTCGCCAGAGACGCCTCATNAGCTCGACTTTGGCCATTTGGGCCGGCCCTTGAACGTGCCGGGTGACGAAGCGGGCGTAATGGATAGGCTGATGGTGTCCCTCGCCAGAGACGCCTCATGCTGCACCTGCCCGCCCATTTCACCGGGATCATCCTGTCGTTTGCGCCGCTGTTCGTCCACCGCTCCTGGCGGCACGCTCAGGCCCTGCTGATCGGCGCCATCCTGTGTCCGGGTCGGCGCACAGGAGCGAGCGTGCTGCGGATCACGGGCCGGGCGCGGGACCGCCATTTCGTGAACACGCATCGGGTGCTCAGCCGCGCCGCATGGTCGCCCCGTACCGGAGCCCGCCTCCTGCTCCGGCTGCTCGTCGAAGCCTTCGCGCCGCGCGGTCCTATCGTCCTGGCGCTTGACGACACGATCGAGCGGCGCTGGGGGCGGCGCATCCGGGCCCGCGGGATCTACCGTGATCCGGTGCGTTCGTCCGGCGCCCACTTCGTCAAGACCAGCGGCCTGCGCTGAATGAGCCTGATGCTGCTCACACCCATCCCCTGGGCGGGTCGGGTCTGGGCGTTGCCGTTCCTGACTGCCCTCGTTCCGTCCGAGCGCGCCTGCCGGGAACGAGGCCGTCGGCACAAGACCCTGCTCGATGTCGGACGGCAGATGGCTCTACAGGCGCGGCGCTGGCTGCCAGGGCGCGACCTCGTGCTGGTCGGCGACAGCGCCTTCTCGGCCTTGCTGTTTCTCGATGCTCTACGCGGCAGCGGCGTCACCACCATCACGCGCCTGCGCCTCGATGCAGCGCTCTACGGTCCTGCGCCCCCAAGGCTTCCGGGCACGATCGGGCGCCCGCGCAAGAAGGGTGCACGGCGGCCAACCTTGTCCAAGATCCTGACCGACCCGGGTACCGTCTGGCAGCAGGTGAGCGTGCCGGGCTGGTACGGCACAGGTGAACGCAGGATCGAGATCACCTCGGCTTCCGCCGTCTGGCATCATTCCGGTCTGCCGGTGGTGCCAGTCCGCTGGGTTCTGATCCGCGATCCCGAGAACCACTTCGAGCCGCAAGCGCTACTCTGCACCGACCCCACACGAGATCCGACACAGATCGTGACGTGGTTCGTGCGCCGCTGGCAGGTCGAGGTTAACCTTCCAAGAGGCACGGGCCCATCTCGGCGTCGAGACCCAGCGCCAGTGGTCCGACAAGGCCATTGCCCGCACAACGCCCTGCCTGCTCGCCCTGTTCTCAATCGTCACCCTACTGGCCCAGCTGCTCCCAGCCCGTCAGCGGCGGCAGATCGCGACGACAGCGTGGTACCCCAAACCGCAGCCTACATTCTCGGACGCCCTCGCCGTCGTCCGCTATGCGATCTGGCGAGAAGAGGGTTTATCGACGTCACGTCGCAAACGCGACCGCAGGAAAACTCGGTTCCGTCTGCCGCCACCCTGGGCCTACGCCCTCTGCCAA